>NZ_QGLF01000001.1:600000-900000 GCF_003173055.1 Zavarzinia compransoris | reverse complement strand
CGGAGATTGGCTTCCTCGCGCGCGGCGATCGCGGCGATTTCGTCGCGGACCGCTTCGAGGGGACGGGTAATGCCGGCCTCGATCTTGTTCACCTTGAACAGGTGCCAGCCGAGCGGCGATTGCACGGGGCCGCCGAAACCGCCCTCGGCGGCGGCGAACACCGCATCGGCCAGGGCGGTCGGCAGGGTTCCCTTGGTGACGAGGCCGAGCTTGGTGTCCGCCTCGTCCATCTTGGCGATCGCCTTGGCCACTTCGGCGAAGGGCTTGCCGGCGGCAAGCTCGGCCAGCGCCTTGTCCGCGTCCTCCCGGGTGGTCACGACGATCTGGTCGACGTCGCGCTTTTCCTCGGTGACATATTCGGCGCGGTGTTCCTCATAGGTGCCGGCGATTGCCTCCTCGGTCGGGGTGATCGTCCTGGCGATCTCGGCGGGATCGAGGGCGAGGATGGTGACCGCGCGGTATTCGGGGGCGGTGAAGCTCTGCGGGTTGGCTTTGTAATAGGCGTCGATCGCGGCCTCGTCCGGGGCGGCGATGGTGCCGACGGCGGCCGGCGTCACCGCGAAATAATCGATGGTCCGGCGCTCGTTGCGGAAACGGTAGAGGGCGGCGGCCGCGATCTGCGGCACCCGCGCCCCGCTGGCCGCCGGGCCGTAGAGCTGGGCGCGCAGCAGTTCGGCGCGGATCTGGCCGGTCAGCATCGCTTCCGACAGGTTGGCCTGGCGCAGCACCAGCTGGAAGCGGGTGGCGTCGAACTTGCCGGTGATGCCCTGGAAGGCCGGGATGGCGGCGATCTCGCGGGCGATCAGGTCGTCGGGCACGCGGATGTCGAAGCGATCCGCGGCCTCGCGGATGGTCGCGTCGGAGACCAGCTGGCTCAGCACCGCGCCCTGGATGTTGAAGGCGATCGCCTGCTCGCGGGTGAAGGTGCCGCCCAATTGCTGCTGCAACTGGCGCAATTCGCGATCGAAGGCGATCTGGAAGTCCTGGGCCGTGACCTCTGCATCCCCCACCTTGGCGACCGCCGTGTCCGCCCCGGTCTTGAACAGGCTGTTGCCCTGCCAGATGCCGATGCCGAAGCTGACGATGAGAATGGCGAGAAAGGCACGAACGACCCAGGTCGAGGCGCCCTTGCGAAGGGACTGGAGCATGATACGACGACGTCCTTGAAGGCGTGTCCGCCGGGCCGGCGGGCGGCGCATGATAGGGGCAGGCCTTGACTGCCGCAAGTTTTGGCGGCTGCTTGTGGCGCGTCGGGGTCGATCGAGGGTGTCATGCGGTTTCTGATCACGGGTACGGCGGGGTTCATCGGCTTCCACATGGCGAAGCGCCTGCTGGACGAAGGGCACGAGGTCTTCGGCCTCGACGGCATGACTCCCTATTACGATCCAAGGCTGAAGGAGGGCCGGAATGCAGTGCTTTCCGCCCATCCCGCCTATCGCTTCGAGGCGATGCGGCTCGAGGAGGCGGAGCGCGTGATGGCTTTCGCCAAGGCGGCGAGGCCCGATGTCGTCTTCCATTTCGCGGCCCAGGCCGGGGTGCGCTATTCGCTGGAGAATCCGCGCTCCTATGTCGATTCGAACCTGGTCGGGACCTTCAACCTGATGGAGGCGGCGCGGGAAACCGCGCCCCGGCACCTGATCATGGCCTCCACCAGTTCCGCCTATGGCGGCAACAGGGAGATGCCGTTCCGGGAAACCCACGGTGCCGATCACCCCCTGACCCTCTATGCCGCGACCAAGAAGGCGACGGAGGCGATGGCGCATTCCTATGCCCATCTGTGGCAGATCCCGACCACCATGCTGCGCTTCTTCACGGTCTACGGCCCCTGGGGCCGGCCGGACATGGCGCTGTTCAAATTCGTCGACGGCATCCTGAACGGCCGCCCGATCGACATTTACGGCGAGGGGCGCATGTCGCGCGACTTCACCTATGTCGGCGACCTGGTCGAAGCCATGGCGCGCCTGATCGAGCGCCCGCCCGCCGACGGCGGCGAACCCCTGGGCGCCCATGATTCCCTGAGCCCGGTCGCGCCCTTCCGGGTCGTCAACATCGGCGGCGGGCAGCCCGTGCCCCTGCTCGACTTCGTCGATGCGATCGAGGACGCGGTGGGCCTCAAGGCCCGGCGCAACATGCTGCCGATGCAGAAGGGCGACGTGACCGACACTTTCGCCAGCGCCGACCTGCTGCGCGACCTGACCGGCTATGTCCCGTCGACGCCGGTGCGGGACGGGGTGCGCGCCTTCGTTTCCTGGTACCGCCAGTACCACGGCAACCGCTGAGACGGGATCCGCGACCGTTCGCGACCTTCACGAAGCCGCCACACTTTGCTAGACGACGCCATCGTCGTTCGAACAAGTCTATGAGGATGGAAACGCCATGGCCCGTCGCCCCTTTGTTGCCGGTAACTGGAAGATGAACGGGCTGACCGCCTCCCTGGCCGAGATCGACGCCCTGATCGCGGCGGCGGGCGAGGCGGGGGCCGCGGTCGATATCGCCATCTGCCCGCCGGCGACCCTGGTCGGCGCCGCCGCGCTTCGCGCCGCGGGGTCCGTCGTCGCCATCGGCGGCCAGGACTGCCACGCCAAGGCGAGCGGCGCCCATACCGGCGATATCGCCGCCGAAGCCCTGAAGGATGCCGGCGCCGCCCATGTCATCGTCGGCCACAGCGAGCGCCGCACCGACCACGCCGAAACCGATGCCGCGGTGAAGGCCAAGGCCGAAGCCGCCTGGCGCGCCGGCCTCGTCGCCATCATTTGCGTCGGCGAAACCGAGGCGGAGCGCGACGCCGGCAAGACCCTGGACGTGATCGGCCGCCAGCTCGCCGGCTCGATCCCCGAGGGGGCGACGGCGGCCAATACGGTCGTCGCCTACGAGCCGGTCTGGGCGATCGGCACCGGCCGCACCCCGAACAACGATGAAATCGTCGAGGTCCACAGCTTCATGCGCGGCCAGCTGTCGGCCCGGTTCGGCGCCGCGGCGGCGGCCGGCATCCGCCTTCTCTACGGCGGCTCGGTGAAGCCGAGCAATGCGGATGTGATCCTGAAACTGGCCGATGTCGACGGTGCCCTGGTCGGCGGCGCCAGCCTGAAGGCGGCGGATTTCCTGCCCATCATCAACGCCGCGCGCTGACCGCCGGCCGTGCCATGACCGCGGCGCAGGGGTCTGCCGCGCCGCGAAACTGGCATTGGCGACGACAAACGTGTAAGAACGCCGGCAATTGATCACGGGCGTCCTGCGCCCGGCCCCCCCTTCCTCAATCGGAACCGACATGGACTATCTGCTCGTCCTCCACCTTGTCATTGCGGTCGCCCTGATCGGCGTGGTTCTCGTCCAGAAGTCCGAGGGCGGCGCTCTCGGCATCGGCGGCGGCGGCGGGGGCTTCATGTCGGCGCGCGGTGCGGCCAATTTCCTCACCCGGCTGACCGGGATCCTGGCCGCCATCTTCATGCTGACCTCGCTCGGCCTGACCATCCTGGCCAATAGCGGCGGCTCGGGCTCCATCGTCGACCGGATCGAGGCCCAGCAGGCCCCGACCCTGGTGCCGAGCGATCCGGCCCCCGCGACCCCGGCCCCTGACGCCTCTTCCGCGGCGCCCGAATCGGTGCCCGCACCCGCAGAAACGCCCGCGGCGCCCGCGCCGGCCCCGGCCAACTGACGGAAACCCTTGGTTCAACGCGCCGTCGTTGTGCGACGACGGCGCCCTTTGGTATGTTGTACGCCCATGGCGCGGTTCATCTTCATCACCGGCGGCGTGGTCTCCTCGCTCGGCAAAGGTCTGGCCTCGGCGGCACTGGGTGCCCTGTTGCAGGCCCGCGGCTTTTCCGTCCGTCTGAGGAAGCTCGACCCCTATCTCAACGTTGATCCGGGGACCATGAGCCCCTATCAGCACGGCGAAGTCTATGTCACCGACGACGGGGCGGAGACCGACCTCGACCTCGGCCATTACGAGCGCTTCACCGGCGTGCCCTCGCGGCGTTCCGATAATGTGACCACCGGCCGCATCTATCAGACCATCCTGACCAAGGAGCGGCGGGGCGACTACCTGGGCGGCACCGTGCAGGTGATTCCCCATGTGACCGACGCGATCAAGGAATTCGTCCTGGCGGATACGGACGATACGGATTTCGTCCTGGTCGAGATCGGCGGCACGGTCGGCGACATCGAGAGCCTGCCGTTCATGGAGGCCATCCGCCAGCTGGGCAACGACCTGCCGCCGCAGCACGCGGTCTATGTCCACCTCACCTTGGTGCCCTATATCCCTTCCGCCGGCGAGCTGAAGACCAAGCCGACCCAGCATTCGGTGAAGGAATTGCGCTCGATCGGCATCCAGCCGAACATCATCCTGTGCCGCTGCGACCGCGAGGTGCCGGAGGGCGAGCGCAAGAAGATCGCGCTGTTCTGCAACGTGCGCCCCGAGAACGTCATCCAGGCGCTGGACGTCGGCTCGATCTACGAAGTGCCGATCTCCTATCACGCCGAGAAATTCGACGACCGTATCCTGGATGCCTTCGGCCTCTCCGCGCCGGCGCCCGATCTCGCCCGCTGGCAGGAGATCCACCGCCGCTGGACCCAGCCGGAAGGCGAGGTCACGATCGCCATTGTCGGCAAATATACCGGCCTCAAGGATGCCTATAAGTCCCTGGCCGAGGCGCTCTACCACGGCGGCATCGCCAACAATGTGAAGGTCAATCTCGAATGGATCGAGTCCGAGACCTTCGAGAAGGAAGACGCGGTCGCCCATCTTGAAGAGGTGGACGGCATTCTCGTCCCCGGCGGCTTCGGCTATCGCGGGGTCGAGGGCAAGATCGCGGCGGCCAATTTCGCCCGCAACCACCGGGTACCCTATTTCGGCATCTGCTTCGGCATGCAGATCGCGGTGATCGAGGCGGCGCGCAATCTCTCCGGGCTCGAACACGCGTCCTCGACCGAGTTCGGCCCGACCGCGGAACCAGTGGTCGGCCTGATGACCGAATGGGTGCGCGGCAACGAGCGCGAGACCCGCTCGAAGGACGGCGACCTCGGCGGCACCATGCGCCTCGGCGCCTTCGACGCCAGCCTGAAGCCCGGCAGCCATGCCGCCGGGATCTACGGCACCACCGCGATCAGCGAGCGCCATCGCCACCGCTACGAAGTGAACATCAACTATGTGCCGCGCCTCGAACAGCGCGGGCTGCTGTTCTCCGGCCTGTCGCCGGATGGACAATTGCCGGAAATCGTCGAGATTCCGGATCACCCCTGGTTCATCGGCGTGCAGTTCCACCCGGAACTGAAATCGAAACCCTTCGATCCGCACCCGTTGTTCGCCAGTTTCATCAAGGCGGCGCTAGACCAGTCCCGCCTGGTCTGACCGAGGAGAGGGCAGATGACCGAAACCCGTCACGTCCGCGTCGGCGATCTCACCATCGGCAACGATCTGCCCTTCACCCTGATCGCCGGCCCCTGCGCCATGGAGGGGCGGGAACACGCCCTGGACATGGCGTCGGCGCTGAAGGAGATCACCGGGCGCCTCGGCATCGGGCTGATCTACAAGTCGAGCTTCGACAAGGCCAACCGCACCTCGGTGAAGTCGAACCGCGGCATCGGCCTCGATACGGCACTCGCCATCTTCGCCGAGGTGAAGGAAAAGCTGGGCCTGCCGGTGATCACCGACGTCCATCTGCCCGACCAGTGCAAGCCGGTGGCGGAAGTCGTCGACATGCTCCAGATCCCGGCCTTCCTCTGCCGTCAGACCGACCTCCTGCTCGCCGCGGGCGAGACCGGCAAGGCGATCAACGTGAAGAAGGGCCAGTTCCTGGCGCCCTGGGACATGAAGAACGTCGTCGCCAAGATCGATTCGACCGGCAATCCCAACACGCTGCTGTGCGAGCGCGGCGCTTCCTTCGGCTATAACACCCTGGTCTCGGACATGCGCTCGCTGCCGATCATGGCCGAGACCGGCTGCCCGGTGATCTTCGACGCCACCCATTCGGTGCAGCAGCCGGGCGGGCAGGGGGCGACTTCGGGCGGCGACCGCCGCTTCGTGCCGACGCTGGCCCGCGCGGCGCTGGCGATCGGTGTCGCCGGCGTCTTCATGGAAACCCACCAGGACCCGGACAGCGCACCGTCCGACGGTCCCAACATGGTCCCCCTGGCAAAGCTGGAGGGGATCCTTGCCGGCCTGGTCGACATCGATCGCCTGACCAAGGCCTATAACGCGAAACAACAGTAAGACCGACGCCCGAGGAATTTGAAATGACCGGCATTGTCGATATTCACGCCCGCGAAATCCTGGACAGCCGCGGCAACCCGACCGTCGAGGTCGACGTCCTGCTCGACTCCGGCGCCTTCGGCCGCGCGGCGGTGCCCTCGGGCGCCTCGACCGGCGCCCATGAGGCGAACGAGAAGCGCGACGGCGGCAGCCGTTACCTGGGCAAGGGCGTGCAGCAGGCGGTCGAGGCCGTGAACGGCGAGATCTTCGACGCCCTGGCCGGCCAGGACGCGGAAGACCAGCTCTCGCTCGACGCCCAGATGATCGAACTGGACGGCACCCCGAACAAGGCGCGCCTGGGCGCCAACGCCATCCTGGGCGTTTCGCTCGCGATCGCGAAGGCGGCGGCGGAAGACCAGGGCGTGCCGCTCTACCGCTATATCGGCGGCCCGACCGCGCGCGTCCTGCCGGTGCCGATGATGAACATCGTCAACGGCGGCGCCCATGCCGACAACCCGATCGACATCCAGGAATTCATGATCCAGCCGGTCGCGGCCGAGACCGTGGCCGATGCGGTGCGCATCGGCGCTGAGATCTTCCACCGCCTGAAGGCGGAGCTGAAGACCGCCGGCCATGCCACCAATGTCGGCGACGAGGGCGGCTTCGCCCCCAACCTGAACGGCACCATCGCCGCCCTCGACTTCATCATGAAGGCGATCGAAAAGGCAGGCTACAAGCCGGGCGTGGACGTCACCCTGGCCCTTGACGCCGCTTCGACCGAATTCTTCAAGGACGGCAAGTACAACCTGCACGGCGAGGGCAAGGTCCTCGATTCCGCCGGTCTCGTCGATTACTGGGCCGGCCTCGTGAACGGCTATCCCATCGTCTCGATCGAGGACGGCATGGCGGAAGACGACTGGGAAGGCTGGAAGCTGCTGACCGACAAGATCGGCAGCAAGGTCCAACTCGTCGGCGACGATCTCTTCGTCACCAACCCGAAGCGCCTGGGCGACGGCATAAAGGCCGGCGTCGGCAATGCCATCCTGGTCAAGGTCAACCAGATCGGCACCCTGTCGGAAACCCTGGAAGCGGTCGACCTGGCGCATCGCGCCGGCTACAAGGCCGTGATGTCGCACCGTTCGGGCGAGACCGAGGATGCGACCATCGCCGATCTCGCGGTCGCCACCAACTGCGGCCAGATCAAGACCGGCTCCCTGGCCCGTTCGGACCGAACCGCCAAATACAACCAGCTCATCCGCATCGAGGAAGAGCTTGGCACCATCGCCCGCTATGCCGGTCGCTCGATCCTGAAGGCCTGAACCTTGCGGTACTGAAACGGAACGGCCGGGCAGCGCTGCCCGGCCGTTTTGCTTTTATTTCAGGTGCGCTTCGAGGAAGTCGAGGGTGCGTTCGCGCGCCAGGCTGGCGGCGGCCTCGTCGTAATTGGCCCGGCGGTCGGAGTTGAAGCCGTGGTCGGCGGCATAGACGTGGATCGCCACTTCCGGGTTCTTGTCGGCCAGGAGTTCGATCTTCTCGAGCGGGATGGTCGCGTCCTTCTCGCCGAAATGCAGCATGGTCGGGCATTTCGGCGTGGCGTTCATGAAGTTGAGGATGGCCGTGCCGTAATAGCCGACGGCGCAGGACAGGCCCTGCACCCGCGCCGCCGCCAGCCAGGCCACCGCCCCGCCGTAGCAATAGCCGACGATGCCCGTGGGCAGCCGCTCCTCGCCGCGGCGAAGGTGCGAGACGCAGGCGCCGACATCCAGCATCGGCCCGTCCCAGCCCACCCGTTCGCGCAGCGCCCGGCCCCGGGCGACGCCGTCGGCGTCATAGGGCAGGTCGACGCCGCGTTCCGCGCGGTCGTAAAGCTGGGGCGCCAGGACTTCATAGCCCTCGGCGGCGAAACCGGCGGCGACATCGCGGATATGGCCGTTCACGCCGAAGATTTCCATGGCGATGACGAGGCCGGCGCGCGGCTCGTCCTCGGGACGGATGTGCCAGGCCTGGAAACGATGGCCGTCGGTCGCTTCCAGTTCGATCCATTCACCGCTCATGGCGTCCCCCGTTGTCGCTGCCCTCGCGCTTCCTGAAAAAGACTTTGCCGGTCACGCTGCATACCGTTTCGCCCGCCGCATTGACCGCACTGAAGCGCTGGATCACCAGGCCCCGGTCCGGGCGGCTGGCGGAGGGCGTCGCCGATACCACCTCGGTCCAGACATCGAGCACGTCGCCCGGCCGGCTGGGCTTCAGCCAGCGCAGGTCCTCGAACCCGGGCGAGACGATGAAGCCGGCGCCGCCCCGGTCGAGTGCTGCCTGCGACACCAGTTTCATGATTTTCGACATCGTATGCCAGCCCGAAGCGATCAGGCCGCCATAGGGCGAGCGGCGCGCCGCGTCCTCGTCGATGTGAAAGCTCTGGGGATCGAACTGGCGGGCGAAGGCGACGATCTCCTCGGCGGTGAAGGCGATCGTGCCGACATGGGTGCGGGTGCCGGGGATGAAGTCCTCCAGCCAGTCGATGCGGGTAGGGGCGATGCGGGCCGGGACGATGCGGGTAGGGGCGGTCATGCGGCACCGCCGGCGTCACGACAGCCCATCATCACCTTGCTGGTCATCTCCAGGACCACGTCGTCCTGCTGGTTCAGCAATTCATGGCGGGCGAAGACGATGCCCATCTCGGGCCGCGAGGCGGAGCGGCGCCGGTCGGTCACGGTGACGCGCACGCGCAGCACGTCGCCCGGGCGCACCGGCAGCAGGTAACGCACCTCGTCCACCCCGGGCGAGCCCATGGAGGCGGAACGCAGCATGTAACCGTCGCACATCAGGCGCATCATCATCGAACAGGAATGCAGGCCCGAGGCGATGAGGCCGCCGAAGGGCGATTCGGCCGCCGCCACCGGATCGGTATGGATCGCCTGGGGATCGAATTCGCGCGCGAAGGCGATGATTTCGGCCGCTTCCACCCGTTTTTCGCCATAGGTCGCGACGCTGCCCACGTCGAAATCCTCGAAATGGAGGAATGCCGCCATTCCCGTTCCCCTCGTCGTTGTCGCGGGGGGAATCTAGACGCCGGGGCCGGCAGGCGCAATCCTCGCGCCGTCGTCGCCGGGCACCGCGGCGCGGAGGCGGGGGCGGGCGAAATCGATGAAGGCCCGGACCCGCAGCGACATCAGGCGCTTTTGGGGATAGGCAAGGTGGATCGGTACCGCCGGCCGCTCGAAGGCGCGCAGCAGGCGGACCAGCCGGCCCGCCGCCAGATGCTCCGCGACCTGGTAGTGCAGCAGCCGGGTGCAGCCGAGCCCCTGAAGGCAGGCATCGAGTGCGGCATCGACCTGATTGGTGCCGAGCACCGGGGCGATGGGCACGACCCGCCGTTCGCCTTCGATCTCGAAGCTCCAGCCCCGGTCGCCGGCATCGAAGGCAAGGCAGCGGTGCCGGCCCAGGTCCGCCGGGACCTGCGGCTGGCCGTAACGGTCGAGGTAGCGGGGGCTGGCCACCACCACCTGCCGCGTCGCCCCGAGCGGCAGCGCGACCATCGAGGACTCCGCCAGCCCGCCGATGCGGAGCGCCAGGTCCATGCCTTCCTCCAGCAGGTCGACGACACGGTCGAGCAGCAGCAACTGCACCTGCATGTCGGGATGGGCGGCCAGGAATTCATTGACCACCGGCACGACATGGCGCCGGCCGAACATGACCGGCGCGGTGAGCGACAGGCGCCCGGCCGGCCGGTGCTGCCGCGCCGACAGCAGATGTTCGGCGTCCTCGACATCGGCCAGGATCCGGCGGCAGCGGGCGAGATAGTCCCGCCCTTCATCGGTCAGGGCGAGGCGGCGGGTGGTGCGGTTCAACAGGCGGACACCCAGCGCCGCCTCCAGGGCTGCCAGCAGGCGGACGACGCCGGTCGGCGATTGGCTCGTCGCCGCGGCGGCCGCGGTCAGGCTGCCGGCGTCGACGATCTGCACGAAGGTGGCCATGGCGCGGAACTTGTCCATGCTCGCCTCGATGGATTGCTGCGAAATCCGCGATAGTGAACTGACGAATGAGGAATTCATCGCAAGCGGAGCATAAGACAAAGTTCGTCCGGCGGCCATGGAAGGATGGGACCGGGCATGAACATGGGCATGAACACGGCTGCGGTCAGGCTGCTTGGCTATGACCATGTCGGCATCAGGGTCACGGACCGGGAACGGGCGCTCGCCTTCTACCGCCGCCTCGGCTTCGAGGAGCGCTTGCGGTTCGAGGGGCATGAGGCGAACGAAATGGTTTCGGCCGACGGGCTGCGCATCAACCTGATCTTCAACGGGGCCAGGCGCCCGGGGGCGCGCAATGTCCTGCTCGACGAGCCGGTGAAATTGCCCGGCATCACCCATCCCGCCTTCATCGTCGACGACCTCGGCCGGCTGCAGGACCTGCTGGCGGCCGAGGGGATCCGCATCACCGAGGGGCCGGAACGGATCGGCCCCCGGCGCATCGCCCTCTTCATCCGCGACCCGGACGGCAATGTGCTCGAATTCGACCAGCTCATCGAAGATGGAAAAGCCAGAGAAGCCATAGAAGACAGAGAAGACAAGGAAGGACAGACCCCATGACCGACACGATCGCCGCCGGCCGGGCGCCGGTGCTCTATGATCTCGAGCCCTCGGGCAATTGCTACAAAGTGCGGCTTTTCGCCAGCCTGGCGCAGATCCCGCTGGAGCGCCGGCCCGTCGATTTTCTTGCCGGCGACCACAAGCGCGAGCCGGTGATCGGCCTCAACCCTTGGGGGGAACTGCCGGTGCTGGTCGACGGCGACGTGGTGCTGCGCGACAGCCAGGCCATCCTCGTCTATCTCGCCCGGCGCTATGGCGGCGAAGCCTGGTGGCCGGGCGATGCCTGCCGCCAGGGCGAGGTCGTCCAATGGCTGTCGACCGCGGCCAATGAAATCCAGCACGGCCCCTGCACGGCCCGCCTGATCCGCAAATTCGGCATGGCCCTGGACGAGGCCGCCGCCCGCCGCACCGGCGACCGCATTCTGGGCCTGCTCGAAGCCCATCTGGTCCGCAGCGACTGGCTGGCCGCCAACCGCCCGACCATCGCCGACTGCGCCGTCTTCCCCTATGTCGCCCTGGCAGGCGAGGGCGGCATCGACCTCGCCCCCTATCCCTTCATCCGCGCCTGGATCGCCCGCATCGCCCAACTGCCCCACTTCCTGCCCACCGCCGGCCTCGCCCCCGCCGCATGAACCAACCGACCCCGGCGGCCCCCCGCCGCCGGGACCTCGGAAAGCCACAACGGCGCGCTGCGGTTGGACGTCAGCTGCTGGGCCGCTAAACTGCACTCGCGATGCACCTCGTCCCGGCTCGCATTGCGGTTGGACCCCGGTCACCAGACCGCTAAACTGCGACTATAACGCCGCCGCTCCCCTGGGGCGTTGCGGTTGGACCCAGTCACCAGACCGCTAAACTCAAAGCGCATGACGGCTGAAAGTGGGGCAAGTTGCGGTTGGACCCCAGTCACCAGACCGCTAAACTGGTCGTGGTCGTGATGGGCTCGCAGATGGGGTTGCGGTTGGACCCCAGTCACCAGACCGCTAAACTCTCGAGCTTTTCGGCAAAGCGCCGGACTTGGTTGCGGTTGGACCCCAGTCACCAGACCGCTAAACTGGCAACCGCCGAGGCCATGTCGAAGGCGCAGTTGCGGTTGGGCCCCAGTCACCAGACCGCTAAACTCGGCTATCGTGCAGGCATGTGCAATGAATAGTTGCGGTTGGACCCCAGTCACCAGACCGCTAAACTATCGCGCGTGGACGGGCGAAGGGCATGGCGGTTGCGGTTGGACCCCAGTCACCAGACCGCTAAACTTGCGGCCGCGACGACCGGGGTTGCCTGACCGTTGCGGTTGGACCCCAGTCACCAGACCGCTAAACTGCCGATTTTCGCGCAGCACTGGACCTTGGCGTTGCGGTTGGACCCCAGTCACCAGACCGCTAAACTCATCGCCAGTGCCGCCCGGTTCCGGGTGGCGTTGCGGTTGGACCCCAGTCACCAGACCGCTAAACTAAGCGATGCGCCACGCTCAGTCGCTGCTGGGTTGCGGTTGGACCCCAGTCACCAGACCGCTAAACTCGAGACCGGCACTGGCGGCGTTGCAGACGCGTTGCGGTTGGACCCCAGTCACCAGACCGCTAAACTCATTTCCAGGTCGCGCCATCGGCAACCTCGGTTGCGGTTGGACCCCAGTCACCAGACCGCTAAACTGAAGGACAAGGCCAGCGGCGAGTGGAAGGAGTTGCGGTTGGACCCCAGTCACCAGACCGCTAAACTGGGGGAGAGCGTCAACTAACATATTAACATGTTGCGGTTGGACCCCAGTCACCAGACCGCTAAACTGAGGGCGGGTTTCTCGCGTTCTTCAACGTAGTTGCGGTTGGACCCCAGTCACCAGACCGCTAAACTACAGGCGGTCGGCGTCTTGCCGCAGCCCAGGTTGCGGTTGGACCCCAGTCACCAGACCGCTAAACTGATGGCCACGGTCTCGCCGCGAGCCCTGTCGTTGCGGTTGGACCCCAGTCACCAGACCGCTAAACTCGTCGCGCAACCGTTCACGCAGGGCTTCGAGTTGCGGTTGGACCCCAGTCACCAGACCGCTAAACTATATGATCAAGCAAATACTTGCGCGCTTTTGTTGCGGTTGGACCCCAGTCACCAGACCGCTAAACTCGGCTGGGAAATAGGTATGGTCTACCGCACGTTGCGGTTGGACCCCAGTCACCAGACCGCTAAACTCGCAGGTTGTAGCGTTTGAAGCTCTCCAGCGTTGCGGTTGGACCCCAGTCACCAGACCGCTAAACTAAGACGAGATTGAACAAGAGAGGCGCAGGCGTTGCGGTTGGACCCCAGTCACCAGACCGCTAAACTCCGCAAAAGGTGCGCAGTACGCGCTCGTCCATTGCGGTTGGACCCCAGTCACCAGACCGCTAAACTGGTCGGATCGATATCGATGCCGACCGCGGTGTTGCGGTTGGACCCCAGTCACCAGACCGCTAAACTGCCGTCGCCTTGCGACCAGAATCCGCGCCAGTTGCGGTTGGACCCCAGTCACCAGACCGCTAAACTGACACGAAAGGCAATGTGGGCAAGCGTTCAGTTGCGGTTGGACCCCAGTCACCAGACCGCTAAACTTAGCCGAATTCGTTTTCGATGAAGCGGCGCGTTGCGGTTGGACCCCAGTCACCAGACCGCTAAACTCGCTGCCTTCACGCCCGTGGTGATCGTCTTGTTGCGGTTGGACCCCAGTCACCAGACCGCTAAACTCCCGAACCATCGGGCCACGATCAGGCCGCCGTTGCGGTTGGACCCCAGTCACCAGACCGCTAAACTCAAGGGCTTCGACGATGCGACCGACTGATTGTTGCGGTTGGACCCCAGTCACCAGACCGCTAAACTCGCCCGTCGCGCCGCGCCTCGGCCTTCTTCGTTGCGGTTGGACCCCAGTCACCAGACCGCTAAACTCGGCGCTTCGTCGATGGTATCGGCCCCGCGGTTGCGGTTGGACCCCAGTCACCAGACCGCTAAACTCCTTGACCTGGCGCCCGAAGGCGCCATAGCGTTGCGGTTGGACCCCAGTCACCAGACCGCTAAACTTCCTTGCCGGGCTTGGCGCGCCAGAAGTCCGTTGCGGTTGGACCCCAGTCACCAGACCGCTAAACTAGCCCGATTGCCGTTTCGGCGGCTAGTACGGTTGCGGTTGGACCCCAGTCACCAGACCGCTAAACTTTCAAGTCTAAAGGACGTAACTTAAAAGAAGTTGCGGTTGGACCCCAGTCACCAGACCGCTAAACTTCCTGCGCTAGGTCGACGACGGCTTCCCTGGTTGCGGTTGGACCCCAGTCACCAGACCGCTAAACTCGCCTTCAGGGCGCCGCGCTGCATGATGCCGTTGCGGTTGGACCCCAGTCACCAGACCGCTAAACTATAGGCCTTCACCGATGCGAAGGTCTCGGCGTTGCGGTTGGACCCCAGTCACCAGACCGCTAAACTTCCGCGTTTTCTGAATGGCTCGACGGCCTCGTTGCGGTTGGACCCCAGTCACCAGACCGCTAAACTGATTCCGTCAAGGTCGGCGTAGGTTGGCTCGGTTGCGGTTGGACCCCAGTCACCAGACCGCTAAACTCTCTGGCGAGCCGATGTGCGATCTTGCTTCGTTGCGGTTGGACCCCAGTCACCAGACCGCTAAACTGGCGTGAAAAAATACATGAGTGTAACCCTCGTTGCGGTTGGACCCCAGTCACCAGACCGCTAAACTATCCCCGCACTGGAACCCGCGATCGTTACGGTTGCGGTTGGACCCCAGTCACCAGACCGCTAAACTCGCCGGAGCCGTAGAACGCGGCGCCTGTTGGTTGCGGTTGGACCCCAGTCACCAGACCGCTAAACTGGGGCCCGGATGCACCCGCTGGAGCGGGCGGTTGCGGTTGGACCCCAGTCACCAGACCGCTAAACTATGGAAGCCGATCTTGCCCTGACCGGCAAGGTTGCGGTTGGACCCCAGTCACCAGACCGCTAAACTTCTGATCGTTTTCTGGCGACACGAACGGCAGTTGCGGTTGGACCCCAGTCACCAGACCGCTAAACTCTGCTGGCGGGCAAGGACATCGCGACCATGGTTGCGGTTGGACCCCAGTCACCAGACCGCTAAACTGTCGCCATTGGCGATCCGCTCCCGCTGCCGGTTGCGGTTGGACCCCAGTCACCAGACCGCTAAACTTCCGCACGCTTTGCGATCGCGCGATCCGCCGTTGCGGTTGGACCCCAGTCACCAGACCGCTAAACTGCGTCCAGGAGCGACCTGGTCGCCATCGACGTTGCGGTTGGACCCCAGTCACCAGACCGCTAAACTTGCGGCACCGGGCAGTCCTGGGTGTGCATCGTTGCGGTTGGACCCCAGTCACCAGACCGCTAAACTCCACCGCGCGCTGCTGGCCGATTATCGTAGGTTGCGGTTGGACCCCAGTCACCAGACCGCTAAACTGCGCAGGTCGCTCAGCACCTGCTGGGCCGAGTTGCGGTTGGACCCCAGTCACCAGACCGCTAAACTAAGCTGATACAGGACCAAGCCGCAGCGCTGGTTGCGGTTGGACCCCAGTCACCAGACCGCTAAACTCACGCTGATCAGGCCCTGCCGCTCGAGGTAGTTGCGGTTGGACCCCAGTCACCAGACCGCTAAACTACCGGCGGCGAGGGTCATGGCGCCCGAGGTGTTGCGGTTGGACCCCAGTCACCAGACCGCTAAACTTTAGTGGAAATACTATTGTTGATAGTTCTAGTTGCGGTTGGACCCCAGTCACCAGACCGCTAAACTCTTCCCCCCCACCGTTTCGCCGGCGGCGGTGTTGCGGTTGGACCCCAGTCACCAGACCGCTAAACTATTGATTGCCAGCTACGAAACCATCGGCTGGTTGCGGTTGGACCCCAGTCACCAGACCGCTAAACTTCGCGCTTGGCTTTCTCGATCGCGCGGCTTGTTGCGGTTGGACCCCAGTCACCAGACCGCTAAACTGCAGCGTGATCCGCTTCGGCGATTACGGCGGTTGCGGTTGGACCCCAGTCACCAGACCGCTAAACTCGTCGACGGCAACGACTCCTATTGGGGTTTGTTGCGGTTGGACCCCAGTCACCAGACCGCTAAACTCAACCGGGGCTCGACGAAAAGGGGCGGCTGGTTGCGGTTGGACCCCAGTCACCAGACCGCTAAACTAACATGGCAAATGAACAGTTCGAGAGCGTTGTTGCGGTTGGACCCCAGTCACCAGACCGCTAAACTATTTCGCCGCCGCCGAGGGCTTCCGTATCCGTTGCGGTTGGACCCCAGTCACCAGACCGCTAAACTTCCCGCTAGCGTACTTCGAGTTACGTAACGGTTGCGGTTGGACCCCAGTCACCAGACCGCTAAACTTTCAGCTCGGACAGCTTGTCGGCCTTGCGTGTTGCGGTTGGACCCCAGTCACCAGACCGCTAAACTGCTACCACCAATCCATCGTCCCCCAGGTTGGTTGCGGTTGGACCCCAGTCACCAGACCGCTAAACTTGAAGCCACGCGCGGCGATCTGCGCGGCCTGTTGCGGTTGGACCCCAGTCACCAGACCGCTAAACTGTGCTCGCCAATGCCTCCGACATCTATTTCGTTGCGGTTGGACCCCAGTCACCAGACCGCTAAACTGATCTGGTCGGTGACGAGGGGTCGGTTTATGTTGCGGTTGGACCCCAGTCACCAGACCGCTAAACTCCCGGCCTGGCGCGTGAAGCGCCGGTCTAGGTTGCGGTTGGACCCCAGTCACCAGACCGCTAAACTGCGCCAGCGCAGAGGCCCGGGCGGCTTCGGGTTGCGGTTGGACCCCAGTCACCAGACCGCTAAACTCTGCCGATCTGGGCGCCGTTGCCGCTGCTGGTTGCGGTTGGACCCCAGTCACCAGACCGCTAAACTCGGTCAGAAGGGCAAGTAATCCACCCATGGGTTGCGGTTGGACCCCAGTCACCAGACCGCTAAACTGCGATATGAACTAAGGCCCTGATTTCAGGGCCTTTTTTCTTTCTGGAGGGAGGCGGGGGCCGGGCCGTGGCGGGGCTAGAACAGGACAAGTTGATTCGGGTTTTTCGGGCCTGGTTCACGTTTTCTTCCCCGGTAGGTGCGGATCATCTCATATTGTTTGTCGGTGATCTGGACGACGTGGACCTTGCCGCTCTTCGGCATCAGGGCTTCGATCTGGCGGCACAGGGCTTCGGCCTTTTCCTTGCCGGCGGCAAAGCGAAGATAGACCGAGAATTGCGACATTTCGAAGCCGAGGTCCTGGAGGCCCAGGCGGAACCGGGTGGCGGCCCGGCGTTCGGCTTTCGTGCCCACGGGCAGGTCGAAGAGGACGATCAGCCACATGATGCGATAGGCGCTGAGGGCCGGGCTTTGGTCCACATCAGCCCTCCAGCGGCAAGCGGGGCAGGGGCAGGGCGAGATCCTCGCCCTCGCCGGCATGCGCCCGGGCCAGCGAGGCGACGAGGCGTTCGGCGCAGGTCATCACCGGGCTCAGGCCCTGGGCGGTCGGCAGGTCGAGGACCATGGCCCGGGCCAGCGCCGTCTTGGCCGCGGTATCGACACCTGCCGCACCCTCGCGCACCAGGCGCCAGACTTCGAGGTCAACGGCCGGGCGGAAGGGTTCCATCAAGTCGTCGACCAGCACCATGGGATTGCCGCGATTGGCATGCATCAGGCCGATGCCGGGGTGGAGCCCGCCGGCCATCACCGCCCGGGCGACGCCGGCGCGCAGCACGGCATAGCCGTAGTTGAGCAGCCCGTTGATGCCGGGATCGTCCCGGTCGCGGCGGAATTCGGGCCCGAACAGCAGGGGCCAGTAGCGCCGCGCCGCCTCGGCCTCCACATTGTCCGGGTCGCCGGACCGGACCTTGCGCGACAGCAGCTGAAACCCGGCATGGCGGGCGCCCACCGCGGCAAGGGTGGCCCCTTGCGCCAGGATCTTGGCCCGGACGATCTGTGCCCACAGGCGTTTCTTCAAGGGGGTGCTGGCGGCGATCTGGTCGGCCATGCGGCCCGATTGCTGGTGATGGCCGTCGACCGGCCAGACGATCGCTTCCGGCCTGTGGTTCGGGCCGCACAGCACGACCGGAATGCCCCGGCGCGACAATTCGACCAGGACATTGTTGGTGAAGGTGAGGCCGTGGGCATTGGTCACCAGGGCGGCGATACCGTCGACGGCCACGCGGCCGACTTCCGCGCCCCCGTCCGAGACGACGAGGAAGCCGCGGTTCAGGGCGACGTGGCGGCCGTCCGTCGCGATATCGATCACGCGCCCGACCATCGCCCGCGCCCCTTGACGTTACAGGCGCTTCAGGGCATCGGCGGGGTCCAGCCGCCAGACCGTGCCCAGTTCATCCACCCGGACCTTTTGCGCCCCCATGGCCTTCAGGGTCGAATAGCTGGCCATCAGCCATTCGAAGGGGTCGTCCTCGGCGTCGTGGCGCTTGTCCAGGCTGCCCGCCTCGCAATGCAGGGCCAGCTTGAAGCGATTCGCCGCCGCGTCCAGGCGGCGGACGATCATGATGCAGTCCCGGCCCTTCCAGTTCAGCCGCAAAAGGTCACCCTTGAACACCCGCATGACGAAGCTCGCGTCCGGCCACTGGCGCCAGGCCGGCTGGTTCGAGGGCGTGTTGGCACTGAAGACGGAGGTCGCCTCGCCGATCCATTTGCCGTCCGCCGTCTCGATGATGTCGATGAAGGCATTGTCGCCGGCGGCATAGGCCTTGTAGGCCGGCCCGCCGCCGTCCGGGGCGATGGCGACCAGGAATTCAGCCTTTTCCTTCTTCAGAATACGGACGCGCCTGATGCCGTTGGCGATATGGGGATCCTTGACCATGCGGGCGAAGTCGCCGAGGGCGTCGGCGAGCTTCTGCCCGCTTGGCTTCGCCTCGGCCCAATGAGCGGCGACCAGATCGCGCAGGCGGCGGTCGCGGATCCGGGGCAGTTCCGCCTCCGTCAGCGCCTCGAACGTCTTGCGGTAGACGAGGTTCATGCCGTCCTCGGCCGCGGGATCGCGGACGAGGCCATAGGCGGTTTCCTCGTGCAGCCGGCCCGAGGTGGCGTTGCCGGTCCGCTGGCCAGCCTGGGCGCCGTGGTCCGCCTTGTGGGAGACGGTCATCCGGTCGCGCCAGGCGCTCAGGCTGTCGTGCAGGTCGGGCAAGGGCAGGGGCACGACGATGCGGTCGCGCTCCTCGTCATAGGTGCTGGCCATCAGGAGCAGCAGGCGCCGGCTGGTCAGGGCGGCGACCAGGGCATCGATCGCGTGATGGCGGTGGTCCAGCCGGCTCTTGCTGTCGCCGTAATTGTTGGGCAGCAGGCCGTTCAGGCCCCATTTGGCCCGCAGCAGGGCGGTCAGCCGGCCGGGAATGACCCAGACCTGATTGGCCGGGGTGACCGCGCTCAGGTAATCCTTGGCCATGCGCGCCAGCCAGCCGGTCTCGTTCAGCTGGCGGGCGAGGAAGCCCTCCTCGTCGCCGAAACGTTCCAAGGCATCGGGGGCGAAGCGCCAGCGCTTGTTCTTCGGCAATTGCGCGGCGCGGGCGGCGATGCCCGGCCAGTCGTAGCGCGGATCGTTGTGGAAAGCCTGCCAGGGCGTGCGATTGCCCTTGTCCCGGTTGGCCCGGCGCAGCGCCACCGTCTTGTTCGCCGCACTGTCGTCGAAAGAAATGGAGAAGGGGATCAGGTGTTCGATCTCCACCTCTCCGTTCTCGGAAAACAGCCGTCGAAGCCCGATTTTCTCGGGCGTGAACGGGCAGTCCCGCTCAATGCTGTCGCGCGGCGAAAGCTCTTCCCAAAGGCGCAGTTTCAGCAGGTTGCGGGCATTGACGGCGACGCCCAGCTCGGCCAACTTCTCGCGGCGGGCATCGTTCCGGCGCTGGTTGGCGGCCTGTTCCTTCTCGACCTCGGCCAATTGCCGGGGCGAGAGCTTGAAGTCGCGGGTCATTTCGACCACCACCTGGGCCGGCGGGCCATAGCGGTCGATCAGAGCATTGACGATGCGGCGCACCTGGCCGAGGCCGATATGGACGGTCGGGTTGGGCAGGCGACCGAACCGCTTTTCAGGCGTGTCCCAGGGATCGCCGGTGCCGACCACATCGTCCTGCAGCCATTGGCCGTAATAGGGCAGGCGGGGCAGCAGATCGCCCCGGTCCTTGACCGAATGGGATTTGCCCAGCCCCTCGACGCAAGCCTCGTCATAGCTGAGGCCGCCGGCCATCAGGGGCACGAGGATCTTCAAGGCGCGCAGGCCGAGGCGGCCATAGCCATCGGGCAGGGCGGTGCCGGCGGCGGCTGCTGCAACGCTGCGGGAGGCGCCGGCCTCGGTCACCAGCCAGTCGATCAGGGTGGGTTCGTCTTCCTCGTTCAGCAGGCGGTCGACGATCGCCCATTGCTTCGCAGGCGGGAAATGGCGCCAGTCCTTGCCGAAGATTTTCTTGGCCGCCAGCCGTTCCGCCGTCTCGTCGCCCTTCAGCCGGTCGCGCTTTTCGCTTTCGAGGTTGAAGCGCGCCTCGGCGGGCAGTTTCAACAGGGCACGCATCTTGTCGAAGGACAGGCTGTTGGCGGCAAGCAAGGCCTTGCCGACCAACTCCCCCTCTTCGGGCATCAGGCGGCGCTGGGGGGTGCCGGCCATCTCGATGCGGAGGTTGCGCACCTCCTGCCAGACGCGGAAGTGTTGGGCCAGGGGATGGGCGCGGGGCGCGCGGTAGCCTTCGAGGTCGTCCTTGTCGCGCGCGGGCAGCAGGGCACATTTGCCCGGCGGCGGGCTGCGCAGCGGGCGCTGATAGAAGATGATGCGGGCCAGCGCCGCCTGCACGGCGGCGGTGAGTTCGGGGTGGTGGGCGGCCTGGGCCGCCCACAGCGTGTCGAACTCCACCTCGATCAGGTCGCGGGTCGGGTAGAAATCATAGGAGGCCTTGGCCCGTCCATCGCCATCAAGGCCACCGGCCAGATCGTCGCGGGTCGGGGAGGCTTTGGCCCCCGCGCCTTTCAGGCGGACGCGCACCGTCTCCCCCTTAAGGCGGCGGTGATGCAGGAATTCGCCGAGCGTGCGGGCCTTTTCCTCGGCCATGGCCGCTTTCAGCCGGGTTGCCGCCTGCTTGATCAGGCCGGCCTCGCCGTCACCCTTTTCCGATTTGCGGTTGGACTTGAAACCGCGCCGCTGATCCAGGTGAAAGATCACCCGGCCGAAATGATGCAGAGGCAGGGGGCCATCCAGGCCCGCGACACGCAGGTCATAGGGATCGAGCGCCTCCAGCGCCTTCCGCCCGCCTTCATCCGCCGGCATCAGGCCATAATCGACCAGGGCTTGCAGCAGCGCCGCCCGGCGCCGGACATAGCGATCCCGCCGCCGCCGCATGCCCCGCGCGACCCGCCGCGCCACCGCACTGGACTTCCGCGATTTCGCCTCGCGCCCGTCATGGAAGATACGCACCCCACCGGGGCCGAGCGCCTTCGGATTGCCCCGCCCGTCGAGCCAGACCAGGAACCAGCCGAGGGAGGTAGACCCAAGGTCAAGACCGAGACGATAGGGCCGTCGCACCTGAGGCATACGCTTCTTCCTGGTTGTGATTTTGAAACGATAGGCCGCTCAGGATGAGACTTGACAGAGACACTTCCAAGTGGAAAAATTCATACACTGACGATTAGCGGTTAGGAAAATCACAAGATACGTTTAGCGGTCTGGTGACTGGGGTTCTGATCGTTAACACGCTGAAACATGCAAAAAATGGCGACAGGCTGCGGCCTGTCGCCTTCTTTGTTTGTGAGCTTAACTCACAGCAGCACCCGCTGGACTCTTCCGAGTCAACAAGGTAGGGTTATTGTGGATGGGGCCCCATAAATGGGGCGGTTGGTTATATTGTGACGATATGCCACATCGCCGACTCTTTTCCAACAGAGTGAAAGGAGTGTGAGCGTCACTTCCAAATCGATCGCTCACACTCCACCCTGAATTCATTCTCATTACTTTACGAGTGAGTCAAGGGGTATTTTTTGGCACGACACCTTTTCCAGTTTGTTCAGCTAACCTAGTTGCCGATTTCGGTGAATTTTTTTAGCCTTTCTCAGCATATCGTCGGCGAGAGTGGTTGGCAATGTAGGGTTTCCTGCGAGAGCAATTGCATGGGGGATTTTATTAAAAACTCCTCATAAAATTTTCGAAATCTAGAATTCGTAAATATTATTTTTTAGAAATATTTCTTTCCATGTAAATCTCTATCAGCTTACTTCTTACTCCGATTAAAAATCGGCGCTAGGGTAGCTGAGTTGCAGACGGCTTTGCTAATTGGGCCCTCTGCTAACAAGCCGAAAGGCGTCAAATGGGCGACAGGCTGCGGCCTGTCGCCCTTCTTGTTTTGCGGCTTTCCATGCCGATCGGGCTTGATTGCGAGGTGAGAAGGGAAGGAAGTATCCTTAGTCACCTTTAAGAGAGAGCCTATGCGCGACCTCGACCCCGTAACCGAGCATGCCGTGCGGCGCTTTGCGAGCTTGCTGCACGACCGCTATGAACCACTGGATGTCATCGTCTATGGCAGCCGTGCGCGGGGCACGCATCGGCCGGATAGTGATGCCGATGTCGCGGTGATCCTGGGCGGGGATCCTCAGCGCTTTGTCGCGACGAAGCTGGACATGTCGGATATTGCTTACGACATCCTGCTTGAAACGGGTGTCAATATTTCGCCCTTGCCCATATGGCTGAATGAATGGGCCCGCCCTGAGGATTACTCCAATCCTCAACTGCTCGAAAATATCGCCAGGGAAGGCGTGCGCCTGTGACGGCCGGCCCCGATGCCATGCGCCTGATGGATAAGGCTGTTCAGGCGTGCAGTTCCGCTCGCTTGCTGCTGAATCACGGTGATCGGGATGGCGCTTGCAATCGCGCTTATTATGCCATGTTTGACGCGGGATGCGCCGTTCTGGCCAAATTTCTCCCTCATGAAAAACATGGAAAATCTCACGCTGGCGTAATCAATGCATTCAGCCTGCATTTCGTGAAGACTGGCCTGGTCGGCAAGGATCTTGGAAGATCTTTGAAGAGGGCCGAGGAAATGAGATTGATTGCCGATTATCGAGGGGGCGTTCTTGATTCCAAGGATGTCGAAATAATTATTGATCGCGCCGAATATTTTATAGAGACGTTGAGGGGCAATTTTTTTCTGGAATAAACGCCTCTCGCCTCAATGAAAATTCCGGCCCTTGGGCAGGGCGGTGGCGGGGCTGCGGCGGTCGCCCCTGGCGATTTCGGCGAGCCAGGGGGTGCGGTCGTCGATCGTGGCGGCGATGACGTGGATGACGTTTTCCGCGGCTTGCAGGCGGCCGGTGACGGTGACGAGGCGCGCCCCCAGCACGATGGGGCGGAATTGTTCGTAGATCTTCGGCCAGACCACGATATTGGCGATGCCGGTCTCGTCTTCCAGGGTCATGAAGATGACGCCGCTGGCGGTGCCCGGGCGCTGGCGGACGAGGACGAGGCCCGAGACGGTGAGGCGGCGGCCGGATTTCAGGCTTGCGAGATCGATGTTGCGGACGGCGCCGGCGGCACGCAGGCGGTCGCGCAGGAAGCCGACCGGGTGCCCCTTCAGCGACAGATGCAGACGGTGGTAGTCCTCGATCACCTGCTGGCCCGGGGTAAGCGGGGTCAGGGCCGCGTCGGGTTCCACCGTGCCGGGGTCGGCCGCGGTGCGGAACAGCGGCAGGTCGTCCTTGTCGCCCGCCCGGCGCAGGCCCTTCACCGCCCAGAGCGCGTCGCGCCGGTCGAGGCCGAGCGAGCGGAAGCCATCGGCCAGGGCCAGCCGCTCCAGCGCCGCGACCGGCAGGCCGGTGCGTAGCCAGAGGTCGCGGATGGAATCGAAGCCGGCGCCGCGCCCGGCCTCGATCCGGCGGGCGTCTTCTTCCTTGAAGCCGTCGATCTGGCGAAAGCCGAGGCGAAGCGCATGGCTTGCCCGGATCGCCCCGGCCATGGCCGCGAAGCGGGGATGCAGGCGGCCTTGGCCGCCGGGCTCCAGCCCGTTGTCCCAGACCGAGGCATTGATGTCGACGGGGCGGATCTCGACCCCGTGTTCGGCGGCATCGCGCACCAGTTGGGCGGGGGCGTAGAACCCCATGGGCTGGCTGTTCAGGATGGCGGCGGCAAAGACATCCGGGTACCGGCACTTGATCCAGGCCGAGACATAGACCAGCAGGGCGAAGCTGGCGGCATGGCTTTCCGGAAAGCCGTAGTCGCCGAAGCCCTTGATCTGCTCGAAGCAGCCCTTGGCGAAATCCTCGGGATAGCCGCGCTCGATCATGCGGCCGACGAAACGGTCCTGGTAGAGGTGGATGGTGCCGGTCCGGCGGAAGGTCGCCATGGCCCGGCGCAGCCGGTCGGCCTCGTCGCCGCTGAATTCGGCGGCGACCATGGCGATCTGCATCGCCTGTTCCTGGAACAGGGGCACGCCGCAGGTCTTCTTCAGGACCCGCTCCAATTCGCGGGGGTCGCCGTCCTTCGGGCCCGGGTATTCGACGACCTCCTCCCCGTTCCGGCGCTTCAGGTAGGGATGCACCATGTTGCCCTGGATCGGGCCGGGGCGGACGATCGCCACCTCGATCACGAGGTCGTAGTAATTGCGCGGCTTCAGGCGCGGCAGCATGGTCATCTGCGCCCGGCTTTCGACCTGGAAGAGGCCGACGGAATCCGCCGTGCACAGCATGTCGTAGACCGCGGCCTCGTTCCGGGGAATATCCCCCATGTGCCCGGACAGGCCGTAACGGTCGCGCATCAGGCCCAGCGCCTTGCGGATGCAGGTGAGCATGCCGAGCGCCAGCACGTCGATCTTCAGGATGCGCAGGGCATCGAGATCGTCCTTGTCCCATTCGACGACGAAACGGTCCGCCATCGCCGCATTCTCGATCGGCACCAGTTCGTCGAGCCGGCCCCGGGTGATGACGAAGCCGCCCACATGCTGCGACAGATGGCGCGGAAAGCCGGTCAGTTCGCGCGCCAGATCGAGGGCGAGGCCGAGCCGCCGGTCCCCGGGGTCGAGGCCGGCGCGCCTGGCCTCGTCGTCGGCGATGCCCTTCCGGCTCCAGCCCCACAGCATGCCGGACAGCCGCCCGGCAATATCGCCGGAAAGGCCGAAGACCTTGCCGACCTCGCGCATCGCGCTGCGCCCGCGATAGGAGATCACGGTGGCGGCAAGGGCGGCGCGGTCGCGGCCGTAACGCCTGTAGATATATTGGATCACTTCTTCCCGGCGCTCGTGCTCGAAATCGACGTCGATATCGGGCGGTTCCTGCCGCTCGGCACTGACGAAACGCTCGAACAGGAGGTCCACTTCCTCCGGGTTGACCTCGGTGATACCGAGAAGATAGCAGACGAGGGAATTGGCCGCCGAGCCCCGACCCTGGCACAGGATGCCTTGCCCCCGCGCAAAGCGGACGATGTCGTGGACGGTGAGGAAATAGGGCGCATAGGACAGGCGGCCGATCAGGGCCAGTTCCTTGTCCAGGGTGCGGCGGGTCCTGTCCGGCATGCCGCCGGGGTAACGCCAGGCGATGCCCCGTTCCGCCAGGGCCGCCAGGGCGGACTGGGGATCGCTGTAACCGGCGACGATCTCGTCGGGATAATCGTAGGACAATTGGTCGAGCGAGAAGCGGCAGTCGTCGAGAAAGGCCAGGGTTTCCGCCACCGCTTCCGGCGCCTGGGCGAACAGGCGGGCCATTTCGGCCGGCGGCTTCAGGTGGCGTTCGGCATTGGCGGCCAGGCGAAGGCCCGCCGCCTCGAGGGTGACATGCTCGCGGATGCAGGTCATGACATCGGCCAGGGGGCGGCGCGCCGGACTGTGATAGAGGACGTCGTTCGTCGCCAGCAGGGGCACCCGGGCGGCCTGTGCCAGGGCCCGCAGCCGGGCGAGGCGGCGGTGGTCGTCACCCTGGTAGAGCATGGCGGCGCCGAGCCGGATCCGGCCCCGGAAGCGGCGCAGCACGGCGGCGGTCACCCCCTCGTCCGGCAGGGCGGGCGGGCACAGGATCAGGTTCAGCCCCTCCTGCCAGCGGTCGAGATCGGCGAGGTCGAGATGGCACTCACCCTTGGGTGCCCGCAACTTGCCCTGGGCGAGCAGGCGGGTGAGGCGGGCCCAGGCCGCCCGGTCGCGCGGATAGGCCAGGATATCGGGCGTGCCGTCGCGAAAGACCAGGCGGGCGCCGACGATCAGGCGGAAACCCTGGTCCCGGGCCGCGACATGGGCCCGGACCACGCCCGCCACCGAATTGCGGTCGGCGACGCCGATCCCGGCAAGGCCGAGGGCCTTCGCCGTCAGCACCAGTTCGTCGGCGTGGGAGGCGCCGCGCAGGAAGCTGTAACCGGTGGCGACCGCAAGCTCGGCATAGGCGGCGCTCACAGGAAGACCCCGTGCAGGTGCCAGGACGGGCGGTCGGTCTCGCGGCCGTAAAGCCCGGCGCGGAACAGCCAGAGCCGCAGGCCGGCCTCGGTCTCGATGCGGAAATAGTCGCGGGTGGGCAGGCCGTCGTCCGCCGCCTGCCACCATTCGGTGGCGATCCGCTCCGGCCCTTCGGCGCGGGCGACCTGGTGCCAGGCGCTGCGCCAGCGAAAGCGCCGGGGCGGGCCGTCGGGTACCTCGGCCAGGGCTTCGATCGCCTCCGGCCGCTCGAAGAGGCGGAAGGGACGGGCGGGGATTTGGCTGTCCTGCGCCGGGGCCGGCGCGGGCGGCGGCCGGTCGCCCGCCCCGGCCAGGGCCATGGCCCGTTCCGGCACATGGCTGTCCCGGGGGGCGAGGCGGCGCACCTGCGCGGCGCCGAGCCGGGCCGTCAGGTGATCGACGAGGCCGGCGAAGGCCTGTTCCGCGTCGAGGGCGGCGGCGCCGTCGAAGCCCGGCTGGCGGGGCGGGCGGCGGGCGGTCTCGACGGCGGCAAGGCGGATCAGTTCGAAGCCGAAACCGGCTTCGACGCCATCCTTCAGGGCGGCCAGCCGGTCGGCGAACAGGCGGCGCATCTCGTCCCCCCGCACCAGCGGCCGGCTGGCCCCGACCGTCAGCCGCTCCACCTTGCCGTCGACCCGGAACAGGCTGGCCTCGATCCGGGCGGCGCCGAGGCCCGCCGTCTCCAACTGCCCGCCGAGAAGATCGCCCAGGGCCGCAAGCGCGGCGAGGATATGGCTTTCCAGGCCGATCGGCTCCAGCAGCCGGCGTTCGACCAGATATTCGGGCACCGGGCGGCGGGGCGAGATCGGCTCGTCGACAAGGCCGAGGGCTTGGTCCAGGCGATGCAGCAGGACAGCGCCGTAGCGGGCGGCCAGCGGCGCTCGCGGGCGCGACAGCAGGTCGGCCACGGTTTCGAGCCCGGCTTCCTCCAGGCCCCGGATACGGTTGTCGTCGAGGCGGAGGGCGGCCAGGGGCAGGGGGGCGAGCAGGGCGCGTTCCCGCCCCCGGGCCGCCGCCACCTCGGCCCCGTGGCGGGCCAGCGCCGAGGCGCAGCCGACCGTGCCCGCCACGGCGATGCGGGCATGGATGCCGCGCGCGTTCAACTGCCGGCGGATGGCGGCGGCCATCGCCACCTCGCCGTCGAAGAGATGGGCGCAGCCGGTGATGTCCAGCAGCAGGCCGTCCGGGGGATCCAGGGCGACGAGGGGCGTCCAGGCTTCCATGCCCTCGGCCAGCCATTCCAGCAGGGTGCGATCGGCCGCCGCATCCTCGGGCACGATGTCGAGGGCGGGATACATGGCCTGGGCATCGGCCAGCGCCAGCCCTGGCGCCAGGCCGAGGGCGCGGGCGGCGGCATCGGCGGCGCTCAGCCGCAGCGCGCTGCCGCGCTTGCCGACGGTGACCAGCGCCGGGCCGTCACCCGGCGCGGCGAAGCGGGAGGACAGCCCCCGGTCGCGGCGGATGCGGTCGGTGGGCAGGAACGGCAGCCAGATCGAGAGATGGCGCCGCGAGGGTGAAACACCGCTCATCACGCCTCCAAGCCAGGGACCAGCGGCCGACGGGGCCGCGGCGGTTGCGGGTAAGGTCGAGATCGAAGGCCGCCGCCCCGAGGCCGCCCCAGCCGTCCAGCGGCCCCGGCACGGGCGCCACGGTCCAGCGGGTCGCGGCGGCGGAGGTACCGGCGAAGGCGCGGTGGCGGACGAGAAGGCCGAGGCCGCCCCCCTCCCGCGCGGCGAGCGACAGGCGGCGGGTGGCGGTCAGGTCGGCCACCGGGCCATCGCCCGGCAGTTCCGCCACCACGGCGGCGACGCTCGGGCAGCGCAAGGCTTCCTCCGCCGCCCACAGGGCATCGGTCGCATTGCGGGTCGCGACCAGCAGCAGGCGACGGCTGTCGAGGCCGAGGCCGGCAAGGCCGGGGCCATAGGGCAGGCCCTGGTCGCGGAAAACCTCGGCCGGGCCGGCCCAGACCAAGGCACCCCGTTCCCCCGCCAGGCGAAGGCCGAGCCCGGCCCCGGCCGGCCCGGCGAATTCATGCAGCGCCCCGGCGACCAGACCGCCGCCCAGGGCATCGTCCAGCGCGGCGATGCCGAAGGGCGCGAAGACGGGCGGCGGCGCCCCGCCGGGGGCGGCCCGCTCGATCCGGGCGATCTGCCGGCGCAGGGCGTCCCGCGGACAGGAAGGCGTTGCGCCGCCGGGCGCGTGAAAGGGTGGGGCGGGGCTCATATGTTCACTATATGTTCCTATCCGATCGCTGGCAAGGGCCTTGCCCGCGGCTGGGAAGCGGGGGGACGGCGACCTCTTTCTAGGCAGGGTAAAATGTATACACTTTGCACATGATGCCTATTTATCAATCAATCAACCGCCGCATTGCAGCATGCCGAGCGCTGGAATCTGTCCCTGGTGCCGAATTTTATCCTTAATAATCAATTGATTGAAAAATTCCGGGGCCGTGTTCAGGGAATTGGCACAAGACTTGATGGAGTCCCAGGCAGAGATCGAATGCCAGAGGGGGCAAACCATGAACCGCCGCGACTTCCTGAAGACTGCGTCAACCGCCGCCGTGGTGGCCGGCACCGGGGTGGCCGCCCCGGCGATCCTGTCGCCCGCCCGCGCCGACGCCCGGAAGGAAACCCTGCTCGTCGTCTCGGAAAGCGGCCCGAACAATCTCGACATCCAGGGTGTCGGCACCAATGTGCCCGGCTACGAGGTCAGCTGGAATTGCTACGACCGCCTGATCGGCCACGAGATGAAGGAGGGCCCGGGCGTCGTTCCCTATTACGACCGCGACAAGTTCAAGCCCGAGCTGGCCGAGGACATGACGGTCGGCGACATGTCGGCGACCTTCAAGCTGCGCAAGGATGCGGTGTTCCAGGACGGCACGCCGGTCACGGCCGCGGATGTGAAATGGTCGCTGGACCGGGCGGTCAGCGTCGGCGGCTTCCCGACCTTCCAGATGAAGGCGGGCTCGCTCGAAAAGCCGGAACAGTTCGTCGCCGTCGACGACCATACCTTCCGGGTCGATTTCCTGCGCAAGGACCGGCTGACCGTGCCCGATCTCGCGGTCATCGTGCCGGGCATCCTGAATTCCCAACTGGTGAAGAAGAACGCGACAGAGGCCGACCCCTGGGGCCTCGAGTACACCAAGCAGAACACGGCGGGCAGCGGCGCCTTCAAGGTGATCAAATGGACCGCGGGGACCGAGGTCGTGCTGGAGCGCAACGAGAACTGGAAGGGCGGGCCGCTGCCGGCGCTGCGCCGGGTGATCTGGCGCATGGTGCCCTCCGCCGGCAACCGCCGCGCGCTGCTCGAGCGGGGCGATGCCGACCTGTCCTACGACCTGCCGTCCAAGGATTTCGCCGAGATGAAGTCGGCCGGCAAGCTGAAGCTGGTCTCCACGCCCTATAGCAACGGCATCCAGTATATCGGCATGAATGTGAACAAGCCGCCCTTCGACAACCCGAAGGTCCGCCAGGCGATCGCCTATGCCATTCCCTACCAGAAGATCATCGACGCGGTGATGTTCGGCCTGGCCAAGCCCATGTTCGGGGCGCCGGCGGATGCCGCGACCGAGGTCGCCTGGCCGCAACCCCACAAGTTCAACACCGACATGGCCAAGGCCAAGGCGCTGCTGGCCGAGGCCGGTTACGAGAACGGCTTCGAGACCACGATTTCCTTCGACCTCGGCTTTGCCGGCGTGAACGAGCCCCTGTGCATCCTGTTGCAGGAAAGCCTGGCCCAGCTGGGCATCAAGGCGACGATCAACAAGATCCCGGGTGCCAACTGGCGCACCGAGCTGAACAAGAAGGAAATGCCGCTCTATACCAACGTCTTCTCGGGCTGGCTGGACTACCCGGAATATTTCTTCTTCTGGTGCTACCACGGGCAGAATTCCGTCTTCAACACCATGGGTTACAAGTCGGCGGCGATGGATGCCCTGATCGACGGCGCCCGCAACGCCGCCGCCACCGGCGATGCCGCGACCTACGAGACGGACGTGAAGGGTTTCGTCGACCTCGCCTTCACCGACGTGCCGCGCATTCCGCTCTACCAGCCCTATGTCAACGTCGCGATGCAGCCGAATATCGGCGGGTACCAGTACTGGTTCCACCGCCGCCTCGACTATCGCGCCCTGACCAAGGCGTAAGGGGAGGGAACGGCCATGCTGACCTCCTTCCTCAAGCGGCTGGCGACGGCGATCCCCAGCCTGATCGGCGTGATCATCGTCACCTTCCTGCTCACCCGCGTGCTGCCGGGCGATACCGCCGCCTATTTCGCCGGGCCCGCCGCCTCGGCCGAGGCGATCGAGGAAATCCGGGTCAAGCTCGGCCTGGACAAGAGCCTGCCGGAGCAATTCGTCGATTACGTCGGCGGGCTGGTCTCCGGCGATCTCGGCATGTCGCTCACCACCGGCCAGCCGGTGGTGAAGGATATTGTCGAACGCCTGCCGGCCTCGGCCGAACTGACCCTGCTCGGGCTTTTCGTCGCCATCGCCATCGCGGTGCCGCTGGGCATCCTGGCGGCGGTGCGCCAGGGCTCGTGGGTCGATCACCTGTGCCGCATCGTCGCCACCGCCGGCGTCTCGCTGCCGGTGTTCTTCACCGGGCTGCTGCTCGTATATGTCTTCTACTACCAGCTCGGCTGGGCGCCGGCGCCGCTCGGCCGGCTCGACGTCTTCGCCGTGGCGCCCGATCCGATCACCGGCTTCCTGCTGATCGACACGCTGCTGGTCGGCGACGGCGAGACTTTCCTCGCCGCCCTGGCGCAACTGGCGGTGCCGGCGGCGACGCTGGGGATTTTCGCCCTGGCCCCGATCACCCGCATCACCCGCGCCTCCATGCTCTCCGTCCTGTCGTCGGAATTCGTGCGCACGGCCCGGGCGAGCGGGCTGTCGCCCTATAAGGTCGTCGTCGCCTATGCCTTCCGGAATGCCATGCTGCCGGTGGTCACCACCCTCGGCATGGTGTTTTCCTTCCTGCTCGGCGCCAATGTCCTGGTCGAGAAAGTCTTCGCCTGGCCGGGCATCGGCTCCTATGCGGTCGAGGCGCTGATCGCCTCGGATTACGCGCCGGTGCAGGGCTTCGTGCTCGCCATGGCCATTCTCTATGTCCTTCTCAACCTGCTGATCGACCTCCTCTACGGGATCATCGACCCCCGCGTGAGGATCGAAGGATGAGTGCCGTGACCGTATCCGAGACCAAGGCGCCCCCGTCCTCGGGCCTTGCCGCCACCCTTCGCCATGCCCGCCATGTGATCGGCAAGAACCCGGTCACCGGCCTCTCCTTCGCGCTGTTCGGGCTGTTCGTGCTCGCCGCGCTGATCGGGCCCTGGATCGTGCCCTACGATCCCCTGGAATCCGATACGGCGGCGGCCCTGCAGCCGCCCTCCGGCGCCCATTGGTTCGGCACCGACCAATTGGGCCGCGACATCTTCAGCCGCGTGGTGGCGGCGACCCGCCTCGATATGGCGATCGCCATCCTCTCGGTCGCGCTGGTCTTCGTCGTCGGCGGGCTGGCCGGGGTGGCGGCGGGCTTCTTCGGCGGCTGGACCGACCGCATCGTCGGCCGGCTTGCCGATACGATCATGGCCTTTCCGCTCTTCGTCCTCGCCATGGGCATCGTCGCGGCGCTGGGCAATACGGTGACCAACATCGTCATCGCCACCGCGATCGTGAATTTCCCGCTCTATGCCCGGATCGCCCGGGCGGAGGCGAATATCCGCCGCGAGGCGGGCTTCGTGCAGGCGGCGCGCCTGACCGGCAATTCCGAGTTCCGCACCCTGCTGACCCAGATCGTGCCCAACATCCTGCCGATCATGATGGTGCAGATGTCGCTGACCATGGGCTACGCCATCCTGAACGCGGCCGGCCTCTCGTTCATCGGCCTCGGCGTCCGTCCGCCGACGCCGGAATGGGGAATCATGGTCGCCGAGGGCGCGGCCTTCATCGTCTCCGGCGAATGGTGGATCGCGCTGTTTCCCGGCCTCGCCCTGATGCTGGCCGTCTTCTGCTTCAACCTGATGGGCGATGGTCTCCGCGACATCATCGATCCCCAGCGCCGGACCTAAGGGAGAAACAGCCATGACCGCCATCCCCCTTCTGGATGTCAAGGATCTGACCGTCGAATTCTCCACCCGCCGGGGCATCGTGCAGGCAGTCAAGGAAGTCAGCCTTTCCGTGCCCAAGGGCGAGATCGTCGGCGTCGTCGGCGAGAGCGGCTCGGGCAAGTCGGTGACGTCTTACGCCGTCATGCGCATCCTCGACCGGGTGGGCAGGGTCGCCCGGGGATCCATCCTCTATACCAGCCTCGACCTTCTGGCCGCCTCCGAGTCCGAGATGCGGGACCTGCGCGGGCGGGAGATCTCGATGATCTTCCAGAACCCGCGCCTGGCGCTGAACCCGATCCGCAAGGTCGGCCGCCAGCTCGAGGATGTCCTGCTCCAGCACGCCCAGGCCCAGCCCGACAATGTGAGGCAGAAGGCGATCGACCTCCTGGCCCAGGTCCGCATCGCCCGGCCGGAGGAGCGCTATCACGCCTATCCCTTCGAGCTGTCCGGCGGCATGTGCCAGCGCGTGGTGATCGCGCTGGCCCTCGCCTGCCAGCCACAACTGCTGATCGCGGACGAGCCGACCACCGGCCTCGACGTGACGACGCAGAAGGCGGTGATGGATCTCGTCGTCGATCTCGTCCGGGCGCGGGGCATGTCGGCGATCCTGATCACCCATGATCTCGGCCTTGCCGCCGCCTATTGCGACAAGGTGGTGGTGATGGAAAAGGGTAGGGTGGTCGAAACCGCCGCCGCCGCCACCATCTTCAGGGCGCCGGAAGCGGCCTATACCCGGAAGCTGATGCGGGCGACGCCGCGCCCCGGCATCACCCTGCACGACCTGCTGCCCGAGGATGCGGCCCCCGCGCCCGTGCCGCCGAAGGCGCCGGACACGGCCCTCGCCCCCCTGCTGGCGGTCGAGAACCTGGTGAAGGAATATCCGCGCCAGGCGCCGCCCCGCAAATTCTTCGGCAAGCAGGCGGAGCCGCCGCCGCCGTTCCGCGCGGTCGACGGGATTTCCTTCACCGTCGGGCGGGGGGAAAGCGTCGGCCTGGTCGGCGAATCCGGCTGCGGCAAGTCGACGACCTCGACCATCGTCATGCGCCTGATCGATCCGAGCGGCGGCCGCATCATGTTCGACGGGCAGGAGATCAGCACGATCCCGGCCCGGCGCTTCGCCGCCTCGCCCTTGCGGAAACGCATCCAGATGGTGTTCCAGGACCCGACCGAAAGCCTGAACCCGCGCTATACGGTGGCCCGGGCCATCGCCGATCCGCTGCTGCGCATGGGCGGCTATCGCGCCGGCGCCCGCCTGAACGAGCGGGTGGCGGAGCTCGCCACCATGGTCGGCCTGCCGCTGGACCTGATCGACCGGTTCCCGCACCAATTGTCCGGCGGGCAGAAGGCGCGGGTGGGGATTGCCCGGGCGATCGCCCTCAATCCCGAACTCGTCATCCTCGACGAGCCGACGGCGGCGCTCGACGTCTCGGTGCAGGCGGTGGTGCTCAATCTCCTTCAGCACCTGAAGGAGACGCTCGGCATGTCCTATCTCTTCGTCAGCCACGACCTGCATGTCGTGCGCCTGCTGTGCGACCGGGTGATCGTCATGCGCCAGGGCCGCATCGTCGAGGAAGGGACGGCGGAACAGGTCCTCGAAGCGCCGCAGGCCGATTATACCCGGGAATTGATCGCCGCCATTCCTCACCCGCCGGTGTGACGGCGGTTCTCGTAGAGGATATGGCCGAGCACGGCGACAAGCACGATCAGCCCGCCGGCGACGGTCGCCGGCAGCGGCGTCTCGCCGAAGGCAAGCCACACCCATAGGGGCGCGAGCGGGGCGTCCAGCGCCCCGATCAAGGCCGACATGCCGGCCGGGATCAGCCGCGCGCCCAGGGTGAAGACGATCAGGCCGAGCCCCATGTTGGTCGTGCCGAACAGGGCGAGCCAGCCGAGATCCGCCGCCGAGACGGCGAAGGGCGAAGCCAGCGGCAGGGCGACCAGCGCGCCGAGCAGGGAGGCGATACAGGCCGCCGGCATCATCTCGATCCGGACCTTCGACTGGCGCAGCAGGATGATGGTGACCGCCATGGTCAGGGTCATGAAGACGGCGAGAAGGTCGCCGATCACGTCGCCCTCGCCGAAGCCCTGGATCACGGTGATGCCGATGCCGCAAAGGGCCAGGGTGCTGGCGACCAGGGTCGGCGCGGTCAGGCGCTCACCCAGGAACAGGGCGGCAAGGCCGGCGGACATGAAGGGCAGCAGGGCATAGATGATCGAGACATGGGCGACCGTCGTCAGCTTCAGCGAGACGACATAGGCGATCATGCCTGTCGCCATCATCACCGTGAACAGCACGCCTTGCCTGCCCATGGCCCGGGCCGCCGAAACCAGCGAGCGGCGCTCGACAAGGGCGACATAGCCATAGGCGGTGAGCGCGCCGAACAGCCCGCGCCAGAACAGGATGGTCCAGGCGTCATGGGGCAGCAGGCGGGTGAAGAGGCCGGCCGAACTCCAGGCCAGGGTCGACAGCGCGACCAGCGCCACGCCGAGACGCATGTCGTTCCGGACGGCCGGGGCAGCGGGCGCAAGGCTGGTCATGGCTCTCCACCGTCCGGACAAGGGCGGCGCACTGTAGAAAGCCCGCCGCCGTGCCGCAAGCCGGCCCCGGCGAAGGGCTGCAATGCGCTCAGCGCTGCCGCAGGCGCCAGGCCTTGGGCCCGCTGCCGGTCCAGCGCCGGAAGGCGCGGGTGAAGGCGCTCTGCTCGGAAAACCCCAGAAGCCCGGCGACATCGCTCAGCGACAGCCGGGGATCGCGCAGGTATTCCCGGGCCAGATGCAGGCGCGTATCCTCGAACAGGGCGCGGAAGCTGGTGCCCGCCGCCTCCAGGCGCCGGTGCAGGGTGCGCGGCGACAGGGCGAGGGCGGCCGCCACCGCCTCCAGGGTCGCGCCCTCCCGGCCGAGGCCGTGGGCGAGCGCCCGGCGCACCTGCTGCGCGACATCCGCCTCCGCCGGCAGGGCGGCGAGCAGCGTCTCGACCTGGGCTGCCAGCAGGTCCGCCAGCACCGGGTCGTGGCGGTCCAGCGGCAGGGCCAGCCAGGCCTGGGGGAACACCATCCGGGTCCGCGCCTCGGCGAAGCGGGGTTCATGGCCGAAGAAGGCGCGGTAGGGCGCGAGATCGGCGGGCGGCGGATTGATGAAGGCGATCAGGTCGGGCACGAGGTCCGGCCGCGCCGTGATCTGGCGCGTGGCCTGGACCAGGGCGGCCACGGCCGCCTCGTCGACCAGGGGGCCGGGCCGGCCCCGCTCGTCGCCCCATTCGAGGACGATTCGGTCGCCGTCCAGGTGCCAGGACAGGCGGTTGATGTCATTGACCAGCCGTTCATAGCGTTGCAGCCGCAGCAGCGCCGCCCCCAGGGTCGGGCAGGATTGCAGGGCATAGCCGAGCAGGCCCAGGTGGCCGATCTCGAACGCCCGGCCGATCCGAAGGCCGAGATCGGGCGCCCCGAGGCGCGTGGCCGCGGCGTCCAGCAGGTCGCGCCAGGGGCCGACCGGCAGCACGGGCCCGCGCCTGGCCAGGGCCGCGATCCCGGCGCCGCCCGGCAGATCTTCGAGGGTCAGGCCGGCCCCGGCCAGCACCGCGGCCAGCATCTGCGCATAGGCGCTGCCGATATGGCCCCCGATGTGGCCCCGAACCCTGTCGCCGTTGTTCATCCCGTCTCTCCCCGAGGGGAGTATAGACGGTCAGAGGTCGACGATTTCAACGTCCTCGGGCTTGACCGGGCGGTCGAGGAAGATGGTCGCGACGCGGGCGAAGCGGCTGGCGGAATCCGTCGCCATGAATTGCACCCGCCCGCGCCGCCCGCCGGCGGCAAGGCCGTGGGCGGCCAGGGCGCCGGCGACCGCCTCCGCCGCGGTCGAGGCGCTGTCGACCAGCGTCACCTCGGGCCCCGCCACGGCGGCGATGGCCGGGCGCAGCAGGGGGAAATGGGTGCAGCCCAGCACCAGGGCCTCGGGCTTCGGCCGGCCGTGGTTCAGGATCGGTTCGAGATAGCGATGCGCCGCCGCCTCGACCGCAGCGCCCGCCGTCCAGCCTTCCTCGGCCATGGCGACGAAGACCGAGCAGGCTTGCTGGCGAATGTCAGCATCGGGTGCCAAGGCCTTGATCGCCTTAACATATGCCCCTGAGCCGACGGTCGATTCCGTAGCCAATACGCCGATCCGGCCCGACGGCGCGGCGGCAACGGCGGCGGCGGCGCCCGGCTCGATCACGCTGATCACGTCGACCCCGGGAAAGGCGGCGGAAAGGGCCGGGATGGCATGGGCGGAAGCCGTGTTGCAGGCGATCACCAGCATCTTCACGCCCCGGTCGACCAGGTGCTGGGCCGCCTGCACCGCATAGCGGGCGACGGTTTCCGGGCTCTTGGTGCCATAGGGCAGGCGGGCGGTATCGCCGAGATAGAGCAGGTCCTCCGCCGGCAGGCGGTCGGCGATGGCATCGAGGACGGTGAGGCCGCCGATCCCGGAATCGAAGATCCCGATCGGCAGGGCGCGAAGATGGTCGGTCATGCGAGGAGGGGGGCGGCGACGGCCTGTTCGAGAAGGGAAAGTGCCTGGTCAACGGTGGCGAGGCGGACGGCGCCGCGGCCGATGTCGCCGAAGCGGCGCTCGACATGGAGGGTCGGGGCATCGACCCGGGCCAGGGCGAAATGGACGAGGCCGACCGGCTTGTCGGCGCTGCCGCCGCCGGGCCCGGCGATGCCGGTGACCGCGACCGTGATATGGACCCGGCTGCGCTCCAGCGCGCCTTCGGCCATGGCCCGGGCGACCGGTTCGGACACCGCGCCATATTGCAGCAGCAGGTCCTTGGGCACGCCCAGGAGTTCGGCCTTGGCGTGGTTGGAATAGGAGACGAAGCCGCGTTCGAGCACAGCGGACGAGCCGGCGATTTCGGTCAGCAGGCCGGCGATCAACCCGCCGGTGCAGCTTTCCGCGGTGGCGATGCGCTGGCCGTTGGCGGTCGCCCGGGCGACCAGGGCGGCGGCCCGGGCCTCGAGCGCGGGCGGAAAGAGCGACGTCACCATAATTCGACCAGACCTCCCATCAGCACCAGCCCCATCAGGCCGGCGATGACATCGTCGACGACGATGCCGAATCCGCCCGGCAGGCTGCGGTCGGCCCAGCTTGCGGGCCAGGGCTTCCAAATGTCGAGTACCCGGAACACCAGGAAGGCGATCGCAAAAAACAGGGGGTCGTTCGGCACCAGGACGAGGGTGAACCATTGCCCGGCGAATTCGTCGACGACGACGCTGCCCGGGTCCTTGGCGTCCATGGCGCCGGCATAGATCCCGGACGCCCAGATGCCGATCGCGGTGATCAGCGCGGCGGCAACGGCAAGGCCGACCGGCCCCCAGGCGGCGGCGATGAACCAGGCGGGGACCAGGGCGGCGGCGGAGCCCCAGGTGCCCGCGGGCCCCGGGATATGGCCGACGAAGACCCCGGTCGAGATCACGCGCGCCGGATGCCAGAGGGGAAGCATGTCAGGGAAGCCTTACGGTTGCGATCGCCTGGGCGGCGATGCCTTCGCCCCGGCCGGTGAAGCCCAGGCGCTCGGTGGTGGTCGCCTTCACGCTGACGCGATCCGGCGCGATCTGAAGAATACCGGCGATCCTTGACGAAATCGCGGCACGATGGGGCCCCACTTTGGGGCGTTCGCAGATGATCGTCAGGTCGACATGGGCGATCGCCCCGCCCCGGGCGGCGACGAGGCCGGCGGCATGGGCCAGGAAGCGGCTCGACGCGGCGCCCCGCCACTGGGGATCGCTGGGCGGGAAATGCTGGCCGATGTCGCCGGCGGCAATCGCGCCGAGCACGGCATCGGTGATCGCATGCAGGGCGACGTCGGCGTCCGAATGGCCGATCAGGCTCTGGTCGTGGGGGATCTTGACGCCGCCGAGCCAGACCCCGTCGCCGGGGCCGAGGCTGTGGACGTCGAAGCCGCTGCCGGTGCGGATGTCGGGCAGGGCGGTCAGGGCCTGATGGCGGGCGCGGGCCAGATCGTCCTCGGTCGTCACCTTGAAATTCTCCTCCCGGCCGGGGGTGAGGGCGACCGCGAGGCCAGCCGCCTCGGCCAGCGCGGTATCGTCGGTCAGGCCGTCGCCCTCGAAGCGGCGATGGGCATCGAGAATGGCGTCGAAGCGGAAACCCTGGGGCGTCTGCGCGCGGTAGAGCCCGTCGCGCGGCACGGTGCCGCCGGCCAGGCCGTCGTCGCCCCGCTTCAGCGTGTCGACCACGGCGACGGCGGGCAGGGCGGCGGGATGGTGCTTCAAGGCCGCCAGCACGCCGTCGATCAGGGGCATGTCGACGAAGGGGCGGGCCCCGTCGTGGATCAGCACGAGGTCCGGCGGCCGGGGCAGGGCGGCCAGCGCTTCCAGCCCGGCCAGGACCGAACCCTGGCGGTCGGCCGCGCCGGCGACGAAAGGCTCCACCCCCAGGCCGTCGAGGGCGGCGGCCGCGGTCCCCGCCCAGGCCGGGTCGATGACGACGACGATCGCCCCGATCCCCGGATGGCGGCGCAAGGCCGCCACGGCGCGGCGGATCAGGGGCTGGCCGGCCAGGTCGAGATATTGCTTGGGCACGGCGCCGCCCATTCTTTTGCCACTTCCGGCGGCAACGACGAGGGCGGCGACAGCGGGGCCTTGTATGGATTCGCGCATGGCTGAGACACTAGCCTTGCCTTAAGGGCCGGCCTAGTGTCACCTGCGAAGGATTCCGTAAATCCTGCACCGTTAACGATGGCAGGCCATTGCAGTGCACAAGCAATGGGCCTACACTGCCTCTTTATCGTGCATCCGTAAAAAGTGCCCAACGAATGACCAGCGCGAGCGGCAAGACCATCGGTCCCATCACTGTCGGGCCCGTGACCATTGAAGAACCGGTGATCCTCGCCCCCATGTCCGGGGTGACGGATATGCCGTTCCGCCGCCTCGTGAAGCGCCAGGGCGCCGGTCTCGTCGTCTCCGAGATGATCGCCTCCGAGGCGATGATCCGCCAGTCCCGCCAGTCGCTGAAGATGGCCAGCAATTGCGCCGAGGAATTCCCCATGTCGGTGCAGCTCGCCGGCTGCGAGGCGAAGCCCATGGCCGAGGCGGCGAAGCTGAACGAGGACCGGGGCGCCGCCATCATCGACATCAACATGGGCTGCCCGGTGAAGAAGGTGGCGGTGAACGGCCATGCCGGTTCCGCCCTGATGCGCGACCTCGGCCATGCCCGCAGCCTGATCGAGGCGACGGTGAAGGCCGTCAAGCTGCCGGTGACCCTGAAGATGCGCACCGGCTGGGACCATGACAGCCGCAACGCGCCCGAGCTTGCCCGCATCGCGGAAGATTGCGGCATCCAGATGGTCACCGTGCACGGCCGCACCCGCTGCCAGATGTACAACGGCCATGCGGACTGGGATTTCATCGCCGAGGTCAAGGCCGCGGTGAAGATCCCGGTGATCGCCAACGGCGACGTCAACACGCTGGAGGATGCCGCCCGGATCCTGGCGTCTTCCGGGGCGGATGGCGTGATGATCGGGCGCGGCGCCTATGGCCGGCCCTGGTTCATCGGCCAGGTGATGCATTTCCTGAAGACCGGGGAACGGCTGCCGGATCCGCCGCTGCACGCGCAACTGGCCATGCTGCTCGATCATTACGACGCCATGCTGGAACATTACGGCGATGTCCCGGGCATGCGCATGGCCCGGAAGCACGTCTCCTGGTATTCCGCCGGCCTGCCGGGCTCCGCCGCCTTCCGCTCCGAGGTCAACCGCATGGAGGATCCCCGGGCGGTGAAGGATCACATCCGGGCCTTCTACAGCCCGGTGATCGAGCGAAGGGCCGCCTGATGGCCAAACCCTCGACCGCGGCTTCCGGCGATGCCGTTCCTGCCATGGCGGATCTGAACATCGATCTCGAAGCCGTCCTCAACGCCCTCGGCAAGGCCGTGCTCCTGGTCGATCGCAACGGCTATATCCGCTATGCCAATGCCGCCGCCGAGCAATTCTTCGCGACCGGCGCCACCGTCCTCAACCGCATGCGCCTGGATCAGGTGACGCCCTTCGCCCACCCCCTGCTGGCGGTGGTCGAACAGGTGCGCCAGGGCGGGGTCTCGGTCTTCGAATACGAGGTCGATTTCGGCTCGCCGAAAATCGGCCATCGCCCGGTCGACATGCAGGTGACCCTGCTCGGCGACCAGTCGGGCCTGCTGCTGATCGCCTTGCAGGAACGTGCCATCGCCCAGCGCATCGACCGCCAGCTGACCCATCGCGGCGCCGCCCGCTCGGTCACCGGCATGGCCGCGATCCTGGCCCATGAGATCAAGAACCCGCTGTCCGGCATTCGGGGTGCCGCCCAGCTGCTCGAACAGAATCTGGCCGAGGGGGACCACGACCTCACCCGCCTGATCTGCGACGAGACCGACCGCATCTGCAGCCTCGTCGACCGGATGGAAGCCTTCAACGAAGGCCGGTCGCCGACCCGCGACCCGGTGAATATTCACGTCGTCCTGGAACACGTGAAGAAGATCGCCATGAACGGTTTCGCCAAGGGCATCCGCTTCACCGAAAGCTACGACCCCTCGCTGCCGCCGGTGCCGGGCGACCGCGACCAGCTGATCCAGGTCTTCCTCAACCTGGTGAAGAACGCGGCGGAGGCGGTGCCGGCCAAGGGCGGCGAGATCGCGCTTTCGACCGCCTATCGCCATGGTGTCCGCATGGCCGTGCCGGGCACCCGCCGGCGCCTGCGCCTGCCCCTGGAAGTGACGGTGCGCGACAATGGCGAAGGTGTCCCCCCCGACCTGAAACCCCATCTGTTCGAGCCCTTCGTGACCACCAAGTCGAGCGGCACCGGCCTCGGCCTTGCCCTTGTCGCCAAGATCGTGGGCGACCACGGCGGCATGATCGAATGCGAATCCGAGCCCCGGCGCACGGTGTTCCGTGTGCTGCTGCCGGTCGCGACCGAGTAATTCAGCGAGTTCCCCATGGCAGTCCCCGGCGTCACCGACGGCAATACCCCGACGATCCTGATCGCGGACGACGATCGCGCCATCCGCGAAGTGCTGGACCGGGCGATCGGCCGCCTCGGCTATCACGTCCGCTCGACCGGCAATGCCGCCACCCTGTGGCGCTGGGTCTCGGGCGGGGAAGGGGATCTCGTCATCACCGACGTGATGATGCCGGACGAGAACGGCCTCGACCTGCTGCCGCGCATCAAGCGCCTGCGGCCGGAACTGCCGATCATCGTCATGTCCGCCCACAACACGCTGATGACGGCGGTGAAGGCGGCGGAACGCGGCGCTTACGAATATCTGCCGAAGCCCTTCGACCTGAAGGAGTTGACCACCGTCGTCCAGCGCGCCCTGACCTTGCCGAAATCGGCGGCGGTGGTCGATAATCCGCTCGGCGACGGCGACGACAAGGTGCCGCTGATCGGCCGCTCGCCCGCCATGCAGGAAATCTACCGCGTGCTGGCGCGCCTGATGGGCACCGACCTGACCGTGATGATCACGGGCGAGTCCGGTACCGGCAAGGAACTGGTGGCCCACGCCCTGCACCATTACGGCAAGCGCCGCAACGGCCCCTTCGTCGCCATCAACATGGCGGCGATCCCGCGCGAACTGATCGAAAGCGAGCTTTTCGGCCACGAGAAGGGTGCCTTCACCGGCGCCAATGCCCGCAGCGTCGGCCGCTTCCAGCAGGCCGAGGGCGGCACCCTGTTCCTCGACGAGATCGGCGACATGCCGCTCGAGGCCCAGACCCGCCTGCTGCGCGTGCTACAGCAGGGCGAATATACCACGGTCGGCGGGCGCAGCCCGATCAAGACCGATGTCCGCATCGTTTCCGCCACCCACCGCGACCTGCGTCAATTGGTGCACCAGGGCCTGTTCCGCGAAGACCTGTTCTATCGCCTGAACGTGGTGCCGCTGCGCCTGCCGCCCTTGCGCGAGCGGTCGGAGGATATTCCGGATCTCGCCCGCCATTTCCTCAACCAGGCGACCGCCCAGGGCCTGCCGGCCAAGCTGGTCGACGGCGAGGCGATGGAATTCCTCAAGCGCTATCGCTGGCCGGGCAATGTCCGCGAACTGGAAAACCTGATCCGCCGCTTGGCCGCCCTCTATGCCGAGGAAGTGATCGGCGTCGACGTGGTGAAGGCCGAACTGGTCGAGCCCGAGGTGCAGTTCCGCACCGGCGGCGGCGACGAGCCGGTCAGCCTGTCGGTCGCGGTGGAGCGCCATCTGGCGCGCTATTTCGCCGCCCACGACGAGGGCCTGCCGCCCGCCGGCCTCTACGACCGCATCCTGCGCGAGGTGGAACGGCCGCTGATCGAGATCAGCCTGTCGGCGACCCGGGGCAACCAGATCCGCGCCGCGGAACTCCTCGGCCTGAACCGCAATACCTTGCGCAAGAAGATCCGCGATCTCGATATCCAGGTTTTGCGCAGCATCAAGTGATGCAATTTCACAACGCTGTGATATTCTGACAACAGCCGCATGAGTCTGTGCCGGTGCCGCATCGGCCAGGGGAGCTGTCTTGAACGACGTCACGGGGATGAAGAAGGCGAGCCGCGCCGCCCGGCTGGAAGCCTGGGTGAGCAGCAGCCATATCAGCCGCCGGCTGGTCATCCTGCTGGTGCTGCTGGCGGCGGGTTCGGGCACCGCGACCTATATCGCGCTGCGCGACCCGACGGTGCAGGACGGCGATACCTCGGTCATCATTCCGCTGCTGCTGCTCGATCTCGTGCTCGTGCTGGCGCTGGCCAGCCTGGTCGCGACCCGGCTGGTGCGCCTGTGGTGGGCGCGGCGCTCGGGCCTTGCGGGCGCCAAGCTGCATATCCGCATCGTCGCCCTGTTCGGGGCCATCGCCGCGGTGCCCACGATCTTTCTCGGCGTCGCCTCGGCGCTGTTCTTCAACCTGATCATCGATACCTGGTTCAGCGAGCGGGTGCAGGGCGCGGTGTCCGATTCCGTGATCATCGCCAAGGCCTATGTCGAGGAACACAGCAAGACCATCGAGGCCGATATCCGGGCGATGGCCAACGACATCAACCGCAAGGCGCCGCTGGTCGACAACAACCCGGACCTGTTCAACCTGATGCTGGAGAACCAGTCGGCGGTGCGCGGCCTGGCCGAGGCGATCGTGATCAATTCGTCCGGCCGGGTGCTGGCGCGCACCGCGCTGTCCTTCGGCATGGAGTTCGACCGCCTGCCGGCCACCGCCCTCGACCGCGCCAGCCGGGACGGGGAGGTGGCGATCATCACCACCGAGGACGACCGGGTGCGCGCCCTGGTGCGCCTCGATTCCTTCCTCGACGCCTATCTCTACGTCGGGCGCTTCGTCGATCCCCGGGTCATCGCCTATGTCGAGCGGACCCAGGCCGCGGTCGCCGAATACAATGAATTGCAGAAGCGCCGCCTGGGCATCCAGGTGACTTTCGCCTTCGTCTTCGTCCTGGTCGGCCTTCTGATCCTGCTGACCGCGATCCTGGCCGGGCTCTGGGTCGCGACCAAGCTGGTCGAGCCGGTCGCCCGCCTGTTCGGCGCGACCGAGCGCTTGCGCGAGGGCGACCTCACCGCCCGCGTCGAGACCGGCACTTCGGACGACGAGCTGGCCTCGCTCGGCCGCGCCTTCAACCGCATGGCGGGGCAGATCGAGGCCCAGCACGGCGCGCTTCGCGATGCCAACCACCAGCTCGACGAGCGCCGCCGCTTCACCGAGGCCGTGCTGGCCGGGGTGTCCGCCGGCGTGATCGGCATCGACATCGAGGGCCGGATCACCCTGCCCAACCGCTCCGCCCAGGAATTGCTGGGGCTTTCCGCCGACCGCATGATCGGCGAGATGATCGGCGACATGGTGCCGGAACTGGCCGGCCTCGTCGCCGACGCCAAGGACCGGCCCGAGCGCGAGGTGCAGGCCCAGGTCAATCTCGCCCGGGGCGGCGTCTCGCGCCATTTCAGCGTCCGCGTGGTGGGCGAGCGGGCAGGGCGGGCCATGCGCGGCTTCGTCGTCACCTTCGACGACGTCACCGACCTCGTCTCGGCCCAGCGTACCGCCGCCTGGGCCGATATCGCCCGCCGCATCGCCCATGAGATCAAGAACCCGCTGACCCCGATCCAATTGTCGGCCGAGCGGCTGAAGCGGAAATACGGCCGCGAGATCGCGACCGATCCCGAAGTGTTCAGCCAATGCACCGACACGATCATCCGCCAGGTCGGCGACATCGGCCGCATGGTCGACGAATTCTCGGCCTTCGCCCGCATGCCGACCGCCGCCTTCCGCATGGAGGACCTGAGCGAGCAGGTGCGCCAGGCCGTGTTCCTGCGCCATGTCGCGGCCCCGGCGATCGTGTTCGAAAGCGAATTGCCGCCCGAGCCGGTGGTCGCCCTGTTCGATTCCCGCCAGATCGGCCAGGCGCTGACCAATGTCCTGAAGAACGCGGCCGAGGCGATCGAGGCCCGGGATGCCGGCGGGGACCTGCCGCCGGGCCGGATCACCGCCCATCTGACCGCCGCCGAGGGCTGGCTGCGCGTCGAGGTCCGCGACAACGGCAAGGGCTTGCCGGTGGCCGAGCGCGACCGCCTGACCGAACCCTATGTGACGACGCGGACCAAGGGCACCGGCCTTGGCCTCGCCATCGTCCGCAAGATCATGGAAGAGCACGGCGGCACGATTTCGCTGGGCGACAACCCCGGCGGCGGGGCGGTCGTCACCCTGAGCTTCCCCTGGCGCCAGGACAGCGCCCAGGCAACACCCCAGACCGAAGCGAGGATTGCGCATGGGTCGTGAAATACTGGTGGTCGACGACGAGGCGGATATCCGCGACCTCGTCGCCGGCATCCTTCAGGACGAAGGCTATGAGACAAGGACGGCGGGCAATGCCGACGAAGCCCTGGCCGCCATCGACGCCCGCCTGCCGTCGCTGGTGATCCTCGATATCTGGCTCCAGGGCAGCCGGCTGGACGGGCTGGAAATCCTGGAAGCGATCAAGCGCGCCCATCCCGATATCCCGGTCGTGATGATTTCCGGCCACGGCACGATCGAAACCGCGGTCGGCGCCCTGAAGCGCGGCGCCTATGACTTCATCGAAAAGCCGTTCAAGGCCGACCGCCTGCTGCTTCTCGTCCAGCGGGCGATCGAATCCGCCCAGCTGAAGCGCGAGAACCGCGCCCTCAAGGCCCGCTCCAACATCGAGGACGAGATGATCGGCCGCTCGGCGGCCATGAATACCGTCCGCGGTCTCGTCGAGAAGGCCGCCCCCATGGGCAGCCGGGTGATGATCATGGGCCCGCCCGGCGCCGGCAAGGAAGTCGTCGCCCGCCAGTTGCACCGGATGTCGCGCCGGGCCGACGGGCCCTTTGCCGTGGTCAATGCCGCGACCATGGCACCCGAGCGGATGGAGGCGGAACTCTTCGGCGTCGAAGCCTCGGCCAGCGCCGACGGCATGCCCCGCGTCGGCCTGTTCGAACAGGCCCATGGCGGCACGCTGTTCCTGGACGAAGTGGCGGACATGCCGCTGGAAACCCAGGCCAAGATCCTGCGCGTCCTGGTCGACCAGACCTTCGAGCGGGTCGGCGGGCGCAACCGGGTGCAGGTCGATGTCCGGGTGGTCAGCGCCTCCGCCCGCGACCTTCATGCCGAGATCGCCATCGGCCGCTTCCGCGAGGATCTGTTCCACCGCCTCTCGGTCGTGCCGATCCGGGTGCCGCGGCTTGCCGACCGGCGCGAGGATATCCCGGACCTCGCCCTTCATTTCATCCAGCGCATCAGCACCGCCAACGGCGTGCCGCCGCGCAATATCTCGAACGAGGCCATGGCGGTGATGCAGGCCTATGACTGGCCGGGCAATGTCCGCCAGTTGCGCAATGTCTGCGAACGCCTGCTGATCCTGGCCAACGACGACGCCGAAGGGGCGATCGGCGCCGACATGCTGCCGGCCGAGGTCGGCGGCGCCGGCCCCGCGACCCTGCGGGCGGACGGCGGCGAGGTGATCATGGCCCTGCCGCTGCGCGAGGCGCGGGAAGCCTTCGAGCGGGATTATCTGCTCGCCCAGGTCGCGCGCTTCGGCAACAACATCAGCCGCACCGCCACCTTCATCGGCATGGAGCGCTCGGCCCTGCATCGCAAGCTGAAGTCGCTCGGCATCACCATCAACGATCGGGGACAGGGCTGAGGGGGCGGGGCTCAGGTCCTGCCTTCCCCGGCGTCAACCCGTTGAATGGGCGCGGCCTAAAGCATACTTGTGCGCAAGGGCCAATCGCTATATCCCCATGCGCCGGTTTCCCCAGGCGGGCATCAGATTCGCGGGGGCAAGCGGTATCGCGGGCGGGTTGGCGCATCTCGATGGGGCCCAAGAATTTTCCTTGCGGAGCTTCGGCAAGCCTGCGATATAATTGTGCAGTGCAGCAAAATGTGTGTGTCGCTGCCATGCGTACCGATGCCGTCCCCTGATTCAGGGGGCAGGCGCCGGATCGTCAGACTGAAGGCAAGACGCAACAAGAAGAAGAAGGTTCAAAAATGTCGGAGCGATCCCAAAACGTTCAGGACGTGTTCCTGAATTATGTGCGCAAGAACAAGACGCCGGTCACGGTTTTTCTCGTCAATGGCGTGAAACTTCAGGGCGTGATCACCTGGTTCGACAATTTCTGCGTCCTGCTGCGTCGTGACGGCCACATCCAGCTGGTCTACAAGCACGCGATCTCCACCGTGATGCCCGCGGCGCCGATCCAGCTGTTCGATCCCCAGGCGAGCGAGGCCCCGCGCGACCATTGACCGAGGCTTTCGATCCCGCCGCTGCGGCAAAGCACCGCAAGGCGGCGGGGCGCGCGATCGTCGTCCATCCCTATGTGCGGGGACAGGCGTCCGGTGACGAGCCGGGCGGCGCCGCCCTGCGCCTGCCTGCCGCCCGGCTCGAGGAGGCGGTGGGCCTGACCGCGGCCATCGCCCTCGACGTCGTCGAGGCGATCGAGGCGCCGGTCGACCGCATCCGCCCCGCCACCTGGCTCGGCACCGGCAAGGTGGAAGACCTGCGCCAGGCCGTCGATATGTTCGGCGTCGATGTCGTGATCATGAATTGCGCGCTGTCGCCGGTGCAGCAGCGCAACCTGGAACGCGACCTCAAGACCAAGGTGATCGACCGTACCGGCCTGATCCTGGAAATCTTCGGCGAGCGCGCGGCGACAAGGGAAGGGCGGCTTCAGGTCGAGCTTGCCCATCTGTCCTACCAGAAAAGCCGGCTTGTCCGTTCCTGGACCCACCTGGAACGCCAGCGCGGCGGTGTCGGCTTCCTGGGCGGCCCGGGCGAGACCCAGATCGAGGCCGACCGCCGGATCCTGTCCGACAAGATCACGCGCCTGAAGCGGGAGTTGGAAACCGTCACCCGGACGCGGGAATTGCACCGCCGCAACCGCCGCAAAGTGCCGCATCCGATCGTGGCCCTGGTCGGCTATACCAATGCCGGCAAATCCTCGCTCTTCAACCGGCTGACGCGGGCGGACGTGCTGGCGGCCGACCTGCTGTTTGCCACCCTCGATCCGACCATGCGCGGGATCAGGCTGCCGTCCGGCCGGCGGATCATCCTGTCCGATACAGTCGGCTTCGTCTCCGACCTGCCCACCCATCTGGTCGCCGCCTTCCGGGCGACGCTCGAAGAAGTGCTCGAAGCCGACGTCATCCTCCATGTCCGCGACATCGCCCATCCCGAAAGCGAGGCGCAGAAGGCGGATGTCCTGTCGGTGCTGGGCGAACTCGGCGTCGACGAGGTCGCCCAGACCGAGCGGATGATCGAAGTCCTGAACAAGATCGACCTGCTCTTGCCCGAGGAGCGCCTGAGCCTCGACAATGCCGCCCACCGGCTGCCGGCGATCCTGCCCGTCTCGGCGCTGACGGGCGAGGGGGTGGAGCGTCTGCTCGCCCTTCTCGACGAGAAACTGGGCACGGCGCGGGAATTCCTCGAACTCGACGTAGCACTTGCCGATGGCGCCGCCCTGGCCTTCCTCTACCAGCACGGCGAAGTGATCGCCCGCGAGGACCGGGAGGACGGCACCGCCCATCTGACCGTCGGCATCGATCACGCCGACCTCGGGCGCTTCATCAAGCGCTTCGGTCCGCAGGCGGCGGGCTGAGAGGCTGTTCAGCCGCCCTGCCGTTCCAGCGCCTTGGCCTCGTTCCACAGGCTGTCGAGGAAATCCAGTTGCTGGGGGCCCTGGCGGCCGTCCTCCGCCAGGCGCCGCTCGATATGGCGGAAGCGGCGCTCGAATTTCGCATTGGCGGCGCGAAGGGCGGTTTCCGCCTCGACCCCCAGGTGCCGGCCGATATTGGCCATGACGAAGAGCATGTCGCCCAATTCGTCTTCCAGCCGGTCGATGCCGCTGCCGGCGGCGATCTCGACCTTCAGTTCGCGGATTTCCTCTTCCAGCTTGTCGAGCACGGGCAGGAGGTCCGGCCAGTCGAAGCCGATGCGGGCGGCGCGCTTTTGCAGCTTGGCCGCGCGCAGCAGGGCGGGCAGGGCGAGGGGAACATCGTCCAGCAGGCCGCCCTTGGCCTTGGCCGCGCGCTCCTGCGCCTTCATATCTTCCCAGCGGGCGGCGTCATGGGCATCGGCATCGCCGAAGATATGAGGATGGCGGGCGATCATCTTGCCGGTGATCGCCTCCGCCACGTCGGCGAAGGTGAAGGCGCCCTGTTCTTCGGCGATCCGGGCATGGAACACGACCTGGAACAGAAGGTCGCCCAATTCCTCGCGCAGGTCGCCCAGGTCGTGGCGGGCGATGGCGTCGGCCACCTCGTAAGCCTCCTCGATCGTATAGGGGGCGATGGTGGCGAAGGTCTGCTCCCTGTCCCAGGGGCAGCCGTCCTGCGGGGCCCGCAGCCGGACCATGAGAGCGAGAAGGGCGGCGAGGGGGCTGTTGTCGGGCGAGGAGGAGGGCATGACGGGGATCCTGCGCAAGCACGAAGAATAGGGCGACGAAGAATAGGGCGACGAAGAGAAGGGGCGCCGGCCGGGCGCAATCGCGTTATCATCCGGGGCCTGATCATCCAGGGCCTGCGTGCGCCGGAGCCCGCGGGCGTCGGAGAATCCCCGTGGACACGTCGACCTTCAGCTTCACAGCCCTTTACACCGGCGAGACCTGGGTTGCCAACGGCCTGTCCCTGCCCGAGCTGCGAACCCCCGCCGGCGACCTGATGTATAAATTGGCCGCGCCGGCGGAATGGGCGGGCGGCAAGGTGTTCGGCACCAACCTGCGGCGCATGCTGGTGGCCCGCCATGCCCTGATCGACCGCATCCTGGCCAGTCTCGTCGCCGAAATGCCGGGCTTGCAGATCCTGGAGATCGCCTGCGGCCTGTCGGCCCGGGGCTGGCGCTTTACCCGGCAATTTCCCGATCTGCGCTATGTCGAGGCCGACCTGCCGGCCATGGCCGCGCTGAAGGTCCGCGCCCTGGCGCGGGTGCCCGATCTTTCCACCCATCATGCGGTCGTCGCCATCGATGTCCTGGCCGCCGACGGGCCTCAATCCCTGGACGCCGTTCTCGCCCAGTCCTTCGATCCCGCCCGGCCGGTGGCCGTGGTGACCGAAGGATTGATGAATTATTTCACCCTCGATACGGCGACGGATGTCTGGAACCGCTTGTCGGCCGCGCTCGCCCGTTTCCCGAGCGCCGCCTATCTGACCGAAACCTATCCGGAACCGGAGAAGGCCTTGCTCCGTCTTGCCATGCGGGCCGGCGCCGCCGGGCTGCGCCTGGTTTCGCGCTCGGATGCGGGCGTTCACTTCAAGTCGGCGGAGGCGGGGGCCCGCCATCTCCGCGCCTGCGGTTTCGCCGAGGCCGATATCGCCTATCCGCCGGGGGAAAGAATGGTCGCGGTGCTGACCGCGCGCCCTCAGGCAAGGCCAAGCGCCAGCCCGACCACCACCACATAGCGGCCGATCTTGCCGATGGCGACGAGCAGCAGGAACACGGCCAGAGGTTCGCGCAGCACGCCGGCGACGATGGTCAGGGCATCGCCGCCGAGCGGCAGCCAGCTGAGCAGCAGGCTCCAGCGGCCATAGCGGCGATACCAGCCCTCGGCCCGGCGCAGCGCCCCGGGCCCGACCGGAAACCAGCGCCGGTGCCTGAAGCGCTCGACCCCGCGGCCGAGCAGCCAATTGGTCGCGGCGCCCAGCGTATTGCCGGCCCCGGCGACCAGGACCACCAGGCCGGCGTCGTGATCCGCCAGCACCATGCCGACCACTGCGGCTTCGGACTGCAACGGCAGAATGGTGGCCGCCCCGAACGCCACCAGGAAAAGCCCGGCATAAAGCCCGGCCACGATCATCGCCGTTTCCGCCATGGGACAAGAGCTACCCAATCCGCGGCCCGGGGGACAGCCCAAACGCTGCTGTCACTGGCCTATCCATTAGTCGCATAATATATATTATGGAAAATAAAGAACTGAGCTAACCCTATATCAGCCCGGTCAAGGCGGCCCGCTTGTTTTTGGCGTTCTCGACCGAGGCCTCCGCCGCCTCATAGATGCCCCAGGCGCGCACCCGGTCGCGCTGCAACAGGGCGAGATAGGATCTGGCGCAGTTGGCGTGCGGGCCTGACTCGCTGATATGGTTGGCGATGGTACGTTGCGCCATTTTGACGATCGACGGGTTCGTGCTGGTGCGCATCAACTCGACCGACTGGAACACGCTCGTGATCACACGGAACCGATCCTCCCAAAGCTCTTCCCGCTCGTTGAGGCCGAAGAATTCGATGTTCACCCCGGCGCGGCGATGGTCTTGCCCGTCCGCGGTCACGGGTATGGCGACGATGCCTTCGAAGGTGATCAGGCTCTCCGGATCCTGATCCACCGTCCCGAGCGGAAAGATCAGGAACGGCTGTTCGCCGGCGTTGAGCGTTGATACATCCGCCTCCGCCGGGCCGCGGGCCGTGCCGGCAATCGGGAAATAATTGGCTTTGCGCGCCGTGTTGCACCCCTTGCAGGCGGCGGCGTAATTCGACAGCTCGTAGGCCAGCCAGTAATAGCCATCGCCGGTGCCGCCGGTCGCGAACGGGAAGGTTGGCCTTTCCTCTCCGGCCTTCGCCGGCGCCGGCCAGGCCTTGACGGCATTCTTCGGCCGGAAATGCTCGATATCCTGTGTCGCCTTGCCAGAGTTTTCCCCGCCCAGCGGCAATTCGCAGAAGATGCATTTGTTGGATTGAAGCCGCATGAAGACCGGCTTCACATCGCTCCACGATGGCCCGCCCTCGACATAGCGGCCGACCTGCTTGATCGCCTCCGTGCGGGCCCGGGCGGCCGCCCGCCAGTGCGGGACTTCACTGTCGACCAAGGCCTCGATCACGGCCAATGTCGCATACGGATAGCGGATCATTGCTGGCCCTCAACCCCGCGACGAGCCGAACGGTGTCATGGAGGCCAGCCAGTCCGGCATCTCGGCGCTTTTCCCCGAAAGGGTTTCCGCCGCGCCGCTGCCCTTGGCGGCCTGGCGCATGAATTTCATGGCGGCCTCCCTGTCGCCCGTGACGGCCCGGCGCGTCAATTCGTCCAGATGGGCCTTGAACTTCGGATCCCGCGTCGAATCCAGGCCGAAAATTTCGGACCGGAGAATCTGATCAGCCGTCAGGCCATAAATTTCCTCGTCCGGCCGCTTGATGACGATATTGCCCCGCCGTCCGGTCTCGACATGAATGACATTCACCCGCTCCAGCGTTCCGACCACCAGCGGGCTGTGGGACGTCATGATGAACTGGAGGTTGGGCAACGTCTCGGCCAGAGTCGGGATCATGGTCCGCTGCCATTCGGGGTGAATATGCAGGTCGATCTCGTCGACCAGGACGACCCCCTTGTTGTCGACCAGTTTCTGGCCCGATGGGCAGCCCATGCAGACGTGATAGAGCAGATCGCCGATCCAGCCGATATAGGCCTTATAGGCATCGGAAAGCGCGCTATAGGGCACCAGATTGCGGCGCCCGACCTGGAACAGATATTCCCCCTGCTCCAATTGGCCGGTAAAGACCACCTGCCCGCGCGACAGCCGGCTGATAAGGCCGACCACCTGCTTATATCGGCCCGGGTTGCGGCCCTGCCATTCCGGCAGCCAGCTCGCCAAGGGCCTCAAGGTGAAATGGTCTTCGAACAGCGACGCCACGCGCTCGTAACGCAATTGGCGCGATTTGGCGCGCAGCCCGGGATCGCTCGAGGCGGAAGGTTCCACCCGCCGGGTCGCGCCATAGCCGACCATGAGAAAGGCGGGGGAATGGTCGCGGAACATGCCGTCCCAGATCGGGTCCTGCGCCTCGGCGGCGCGCAGCATCTCGAAATCGCCGCGCCGCTCGACACTGGCCGCGATCGACTGCACCACGGTTTTCCCCCCCTCGCCCGCGCTGCCGGCCTTGTCCTCCCGGTCCTGCGGGTGGATCACGACCTCGACCTTCGCCATCGCCCGTTCGGGGGAAAGGCCCCTGGCGTTGCGGCGGATCAGGGCATAGGGGCGGAAACCCGATGAATCGGCGATCACCGGCGACAGCGCGGCCAAGGCCACGGCATCGAGCATCGTGCTTTTCCCGGCGCCGTTGATGCCGAGCAGTAAATTCACATTGGGCAAGCGCGGCGGCCAGTTCGCCACATCGGCGAAGGTGCGGCCGGGTTCCCGCCCCGGATAGACGAATTCCAGCCTGCCCTTCGTGATCGATCGGAGATCGCTGACCTCCAGATTCCTGATGTACATAGGGTCTCCGCGATGCGAGGGGCAAGCTGCGGCCCCAACCATAGCACGAGTGGGGCGCGCTGAAGCACTGCGGATCATGCCCGTCGGGCAGCAGCGCAGCGGGGTGACCTGCTAGGCCATGGCTCGGCAGCGGTGACGAAATTAATTTTATTATATTTTCCAGTCTCTTGTATCTGATCTCTAAGGTTTTTTATGATCCGGCCGCGCCCACTCCGGCGGCGCCCAGAGGTGCTTGAGGCGCAGCCACAGGGGCCCGGGGCGCATCACGTCGCGCATCATGTCGATGAATTCGTGCAGGTTCAGGGTCAGGATATTGGTGCTGCGCACCTGGCGGACGATGCCGTAGTCGACCTTCTCCACCTCCGGTTCGAAGGTGCCGAACAGGCGATCGAACAGGATCAGGACGCCGCCGTAATTCTTGTCGATGTATTGGGGATTGCGGCCATGGTGGGCGCGGTGGTGCGAGGGCGTCACGAAGACATATTCCACCCAGGCCGGCAGTTTATCCACAGCCTCGGTGTGGACGAAATATTGGTAAGCGAGGTTCAGGGCGTAAAGCGCCAGGGTCCATTCCGGGCTGATGCCGATCAGCATCAGGGGCGTGAAGAACAGCCAATAGCCGGTCAGGGAATAGAGCATGCTCTGGCGCATCGCCGTGGTCAGGTTCATCTCCTCGCCCGAGTGATGGACCACATGGGCGCACCAGAACCAGCGCACCCGGTGGGAGGTGCGATGGAACCAGTAATAGCAGAACTCGACCAGGAGGAAGAGCAGCGGCGCCGTCCACAGGTTCAGCGGCACATCGGCGATCCGGTGGTCGTAAACCCAATGCATCGCCGCCATGAAGACCAGCGCATGCCCGATCAGTTCGAACACCTGATAGGCCCCGCCCAGGTTCAGGTTGGTGAAGATCTGCTTCGGCGAGAATTGCCTCAGCCGCCCGCGCCGCGCCATCACGAACCATTCGACGGCAAAGGCGGCAAGAAACACCGGCGTCAGGCCGATCAGAATGATCTGCTTCCAATCCACCGGCCCGCCGAGCCATTGCTCCAGGCTTTGCGCGATCGCTTCCATTGCCGTTTCCCCTCATTGTTGAGAAGACTAGCAAAGCCCCCTGCCCTTGGCTTGACGCCGCCCGTCATATTTTTGACAGTTCTCGCCAAGCCTCGAACCGGATCGGCGGGGTGTGTTTCTGGTGGATTGCTATCGCCCCCTCGACAGGAGCGGGCGTACAATTAAAAGATGAAGCCCCCGGACAGTCATAACCCGCCACCAGCGCTTTGGCGTGTGCTGCTGGGTTTTGCCGTGGCGCCCGGTGCGGCCGCCCTGATGATGGCCGTGGACGAAGCCTTACCGCGAAACATGACACCCGGCCAATTCTGGAGGTCGGTGCAACTGGTCGCCGTTTTCGCCTATCCGCCGGCCTTGCTTCTCGGCTTTCCGGCCGTGGTTGCTTTCGGGCATATTAAGGCGAACCGGCCGGCGCTCTGTGGCATAGCCGGTGCGGGGATCGCCGCGGCCCCCTGGTTGCTGCTGTTTCTGTTCGGCGGCTCGAACACGGGCTGGATGGAGACCGGCATGATCGTTGTCCGTGCGGCGGCCTACGGCTTTGGCGCCGGCATGATCTTCTGGCTCATCGTCGACGGGCCGTGGCGCCGCCGTCAGGCCGCCGCCCCTGCCCCGTAAAGCGCGTGGGCGCGGGTTTCGAAGGCGGCGATCATGCGGATCGCGGCGTCTTCGAACACGCCGCCGATCACCTGCTGGTAGACCTTGTTCTTGAATTCGAAATCGACCAGGAAATCGATCACGCAGCCGGGGCTGCCGTCCGCCGTCGGCAGGAAGCGCCAATGGTTCTTCAGGTAGGAGAACGGCCCTTCGGTGAAGGAGACCTCGATCTCGTCCGGCGGGTTCAGGCTGACGGCGGAGGTGAAGCGCTCGCGGAACGCCTTATAGCCGATCATCAGGTCGGCGATGATCAGGTCGTCGGATTTGGCGCGGATGCGCGCCCCCACGCACCAGGGCAGGAATTCCGGGTATTTGGCGATATCGGCGACCAGTTGGAACAATTGCGCCGCGCTATAGGGCAGCGTCTTCACTTCGGCATAGCGCGGCATCAACTCATCCGGATTACGCCTGCGCGGCGAGCTTTGCCTCCCGCGCGGCCTTCAGCTTCACGAAATCCTCGCCCGCGTGGTGGGACGACCGGGTCAGCGGCGAGGCGGAAACCATCAGGAATCCCTTCGCCCGCGCCATTCTGGCGTAATCGGCGAATTCCTCGGGCGTGACAAATCGATCCACCGGCGCGTGCTTCGGCGTCGGTTGAAGATACTGGCCGATGGTGATGAAGTCGACGTCCGCGGAACGAAGATCGTCCATCACCTGATAGACTTCCGACTTCGTCTCGCCGAGGCCGACCATGATGCCGGACTTGGTGAAGACCGTGGGGTCCAGTTCCTTCACCCGGTTGAGAATGCGCAGCGAATGGAAATAGCGCGCCCCCGGCCGGATCGTCGGGTAAAGCCGCGGCACGGTTTCGAGATTGTGATTGTAGACGTCGGGCCGGGCCCGGACCACCGCCTCCAGCGCCCCGTCCTTCCGCAGGAAATCGGGGGTCAGGATTTCGATGGTGGTGGTCGGGGCGGTATCGCGCAGCCGGCCGATCACCTTCACGAACTGGCTGGCGCCGCCGTCCGCGAGGTCGTCCCGGTCGACGGAGGTGATGACCACATGTTCGAGCGCCATTTCGCCGACGGCGATCGCCACATGCTCCGGCTCGTCGGGATCGGGATGCGCGGGCATCCCGGTCTTGATGTTGCAGAAGGCGCAGGCCCGGGTGCAGGTGTCGCCCAGGATCATCACCGTCGCGTGCTTCTTCTTCCAGCATTCCCCGATGTTCGGGCAAGCCGCCTCCTCGCACACCGTGTTCAGCTTGAGACGGCGCATCAGGTTGCGCGTCTCGGCATATTCGGGGCTGGTCGGGGCCTTGACGCGCAGCCATTCGGGCTTGGGCTTCCGCTCGATGCGGGCCTGCACCTGATTGGAGACGTCCTTGATGCCGGAGAGATCGTTCATCGTCATCCCCTAGATGTGAATGGCCCGGCCGTAAGCGTCAAGCACCGCTTCATGCATCATTTCAGAGAGGGTGGGATGCGGGAATACCGTGTGCATCAGCTCCTCTTCCGTGGTTTCCAGCCCCATGGCGACGACGAAGCCCTGGATCAGTTCGGTCACCTCGGCGCCGACCAGATGGGCGCCCAGCAATTGCCCGGTCTTGGCATCGAAAATGGTCTTCACCAGGCCCTGGTCCTCGCCGAGCGCGATCGCCTTGCCGTTCGCCGTGAAGGGGAAGCGGCCAACCTTGACCTCGTAGCCGGCCTCTTTCGCCTTCTTCTCGGTCAGGCCGACCGAGGCGACCTGCGGGTTGCAATAGGTGCAGCCGGGGATCTGCTCCTTCTTCATCGGGTGCGGGTGCAGGCCCTTGATCGCCTCGACGCAGATCACGCCCTCGTGTTCCGCCTTATGGGCCAGCATGGGCGGGCCGGCGACATCGCCGATGGCATAGAGGCCGGGCACATTGGTGCGGCCGTAGCCGTCGATCCTGATGCAGCCGCGCTCGGTCGCGACGCCGAGGGCTTCCAGCCCCAGGTCCTCGATATTGCCGACGACGCCGACCGCCGAAATCACCCGGTCGACGGTGAGTTCGGATTTCGCGCCCTTCGCATCCTCGATGGTGGCGGTGACGCTGTCCGTGCCCTTCTTCAGGCCCAGCACCTTGGCCTGGGTCAGGATCTTCATGCCCTGCTTTTCGAGGCGTTTCCGCACGTGGGCGGCGATTTCCTCGTCCTCGACGGGCAGGATCTGCGGCATGACTTCGACCACCGTGACCTCGACGCCGAGGGTGCGATAGAAGCTGGCGAATTCGATGCCGATGGCGCCCGAGCCGACCACCAGCAGGGATTTCGGCGTCGCCTCCGGCACCATGGCTTCGAAATAGGTCCAGACCAGCTTGCCGTCCGGCTCCAGCCCCGGCAGGGCGCGGGGCCGCGCCCCGGTCGCCAGGATGACGTGTTTCGCGGCGTAATCGCCGACCTTGGCGCCGTCCTTGGTCACGGACAGCGTGGTCGGCCCGGTCAGCCTCGCCGCGCCGTCGATCACGGTGACCTTGTTCTTCTTCAAGAGGAAGCCGACACCGCCGTTGAGGCGCTTGGACACCCCGCGCGAGCGTTCGACGATCTTCTTGATGTCGAAAGAGACCCCGGTGGCCGAGAGGCCGTAATCGCCGGGGTGCTGAAGATAGTGATAGATCTCGGCGGAGCGGAGCAGCGCCTTGGTCGGGATACAGCCCCAGTTGAGGCAGATCCCGCCCAGGTGCTTCTTCTCGACCACGGCAGTCTTGAAGCCCAGTTGCGCGGCGCGGATGGCGGCGACATAGCCGCCCGGCCCGCCGCCCACGACGATGACGTCGAAAGTCTCGGCCATGGTCGTCTCCTTACAGCATCATGGTGATCGGGTCTTCGATCAGACCCTTGAAGGCGGCCAGGAATTCGGCCCCGACCGCGCCGTCGACCACCCGGTGGTCGCAGGACAGGGTCACCGTCATCACGGTCGCCACCGCCAGCGCGCCGGCCTTCACCACCGGGCGCTTCTCGCCGGCGCCGATGGCCAGGATCGCGCCATGGGGCGGGTTGATCACGGCGGCGAATTCCTTGATCCCGAACATGCCGAGGTTGGAGATCGAGAAGGTGCCGCCCTGGTATTCGGCGGGTTTCAGCTTGCGGCCCCGGGCCCGTTCCGCCAGGTCCTTGGTCTCGGCCGCGATGGCGGCCAGGCCCTTGCCCTCGGCGTTGAAGACGATCGGGGTGATCAGCCCGCCGTCGATCGCCACCGCCACCGCGACATCGGCGTGGCGGTGGCGCAGGATCGCCTCGTCGGTCCAGGTGGCATTGGCCGCCGGGACTTTCTTCAAGGCCAGCGCCGAGGCGCGGACGATGAAGTCGTTCACCGAAATCTTGGCCGGCGACTTGGCATTCAATTGGGTGCGCAGTTCAAGCAGCGCATCCAATTCGCAATCGATGGTCAGGTAGAAATGCGGGATGGTGGACTTGGCCTCCGTCAGGCGCTTCGCCACCGTCTTGCGCATGCCGTCGTTCGGGATCGAGGTGAAGGAGCCCTCGGGGAACGGGAACACGGCGGGTTTCGGCGCGGGCGCCGGGGCGGCCACCGGGGCCGGGGCCGGCGCGGCGGCGACCGGGGCGGGTGCCGCCTTCGGCGCCTTGGCCGCAGCCTCGACATCCGCCTTCACGATCCGGCCGTGCGGGCCGGAACCCGTCACCGCGGCAAGGTCGACACCGCTGTTCTTGGCGATGCGCCTGGCCAGCGGGCTGGCGAAGACGCGGGCGCCCCCCGCAGCGGCCGGGCCCGGCACGGCGACTGGGGCCGTGACAGTCGGCGCGGGCGCGGCGGCGGCGGGCGCCGGTGCTGCGGCGGGGGCCGCCTTCGGCGCCGGCGCGGCCGAGACATCCTCGCCCTCAGCCGCCACCAGGGCGATCACTGTGTTCACCGCCACATTGTCCGTGCCTTCCGGGACCAGGATCTTCGCCAGGGTGCCCTCGTCGACCGCTTCCACTTCCATGGTCGCCTTGTCGGTCTCGATCTCGGCGATCACGTCGCCGGATTTGATGGTGTCGCCTTCCTTCACCAGCCATTTGGCCAGCTTGCCCTCGGTCATGGTGGGCGAGAGCGCAGGCATCAGGATTTCGATGGCCATGGTCATTCTCCCCGTCAGGCGCGGTACAGGACGGCCTTGGCCGCCGCCACGATATCGGCGGCACCCGGCAGGGCCAGTTTTTCCAGGTTGGCGGCATAGGGCATGGGCACGTCCTTGCCGGCCACCCGGGCGACCGGGGCATCCAGCCAGTCGAAGGCGTTTTCCATGATCTGCACCGCGACTTCGGCGCCGATGCCGGCGAAGGCCCAGCCTTCTTCCACCGTCACCAGGCGGTTGGTCTTCTGGACCGAGCGCACCACCGTCTCGATGTCGAGCGGGCGGAGCGAGCGGAGGTCGATCACTTCCGCCTCGATCCCCTCGCCCGCCAGGATCTCGGCGGCGGCCAGCGCATGCATGACGCTGATCGAGAAGGCGACCAGGGTCACATCCTTGCCCGGCCGGGCGATGCGCGCCTTGCCGATGGGCAGGACGTAATCCGCCGTCGGCACTTCGAAGCTCTTGCCGTAGAGGATTTCATTCTCGAGGAAGACGATCGGGTTCGGATCGCGGATCGCCGCCTTCAGCAAGCCCTTGGCATCCGCCGCCGAATAGGGCGACACCACCTTCAGGCCCGGGCAATGGGCATACCACGAGGCATAGCACTGGCTGTGCTGCGCGCCGACGCGCGACGCCGCCCCGTTCGGGCCGCGGAACACGATCGGCGACGATTGCTGCCCGCCGGACATATAAAGCGTCTTCGCCGCCGAATTGATGATGTGGTCGATCGCCTGCATGGCGAAGTTGAAGGTCATGAATTCGACCACCGGCTTCAGCCCGGTGAAGGCGGCGCCGACGCCGAGACCGGCAAAGCCGTATTCGGTGATCGGCGTGTCGATCACTCGTTCCGCGCCGAATTCGTCGAGCAGGCCTTGGGTCACCTTATAGGCACCCTGGTATTGCGCCACTTCCTCGCCCATCACGAAGACCGACGGGTCGGCGCGCATCTCTTCCGCCATGGCATCGCGCAGGGCTTCACGGACGGTCATGGTCACGGTCGGGCCGGCGGGCAGGTCGCTGACCGGCGCCGCGATCGGCGCGGCATAGACCTTGGGGGCCTCGGCCACGGCGGGGGCCGGCGCAGGCGCCGCGACCGGGGTCGGGGCCGGGCCGGTGGCCGCCCCCTCGCCCGTGATCTGGGCGATCACCGTGTTCACCGCCACATTGTCGGTGCCTTCGGCGACCAGGATCTTCTCGATCACGCCCTCGTCGACGGCTTCCACTTCCATGGTCGCCTTGTCGGTCTCGATCTCGGCGATCACGTCGCCGGATTTGACGGTGTCGCCTTCCTTCACCAGCCATTTGGCCAGCTTGCCCTCGGTCATGGTGGGCGAGAGCGCGGGCATCAGAATATCGATAGCCATGTCTTTAATTCCCGGTCTCAGAGAAGAATGTCGGTCATCAACTCGCTCGGATCGGGTTCCGGGCTCGTTTGCGCGAATTCCGCCGATTCAGCGACCAGCTTCTTCACTTCGGCATCGATGGCCTTCAGGCCGGCTTCGTCGATCAGGCCGGCGGTCAGCAGCTGGTCGCGGGCATGGTCGATGGGGTCATGTTCCGTCCGCATCTTCTGCACCTCTTCCTTGGTGCGGTATTTCGCCGGGTCGGACATGGAATGGCCGCGATAGCGGTAGGTCTTCATTTCGAGCAGGAATGGGCCGTTCCCTTCGCGGGCCCATTTCACCGCCTCGAGCGCGGCTTCGCGGACGGCCAGCACATCCATGCCGTCCACTTCCTTGCCGGGAATGTTGAAGCTGTCGCCGCGGCGGTGCAGCTTGGTCTGGGCCGAGGCGCGGGCGACCGCGGTGCCCATGGCATATTGGTTGTTCTCGATGACGTAGATCACCGGCAGGCGCCAGAGTTCGGCCATGTTGAAACTCTCGTAGACCTGGCCCTGGTTGGCCGCGCCGTCGCCGAAATAGGCGAGGCAGACATTGTCGGTCTTGCGGTACTTCATGGCGAAGGCGACACCGGTGCCGAGCGGCACCTGGGCGCCGACGATGCCGTGGCCGCCGTAGAATTGCTTCTCCTTGGAGAACATATGCATCGAGCCGCCCTTCCCCTTGGAATAGCCGCCGATGCGCCCGGTCAGTTCCGCCATCACGCCCTTCGGGTCCATGCCGCAGGCCAGCATATGGCCGTGGTCGCGATAGCCGGTGATGACCGCGTCACCTTCCTTCAGCGCCGCCTGCATGCCGACGACCACCGCTTCCTGCCCGATGTAGAGATGGCAGAAGCCGCCGATCAGGCCCATGCCGTACATCTGGCCGGCCTTCTCCTCGAAGCGGCGGATCAGCAGCATTTCGCGGTAATAATGGATCAGCTCGGGCCCAGGACCATTGGTCGCCGGTTCTTCCGCCTGCTTCTTGCCTGCCTTGGCCATGGAGTCCTCCGTTTAGATCTCGGTGCCCTTCAACCGTTGGCGGTGACAATACCGAAAGAGGCATGGCGGGCAATGCAAACGAAGGGATAGTCATGCGAAATCGCATATCCTATTGCGCCGCAATGGCCGCTTTCATGCATTCTTCGGGAAATGATCGTCAAGGCAAGCGGCGGACAGCAAAAAGGGGCGTTGCCGCCCCTTTTCACCGTCGATGGCGGCAATTTATGTCAGTGGTTGCCGCTGGACGGGATCAAGTCCTTGGAGGCTTCGCCCATGCTGTCCGAGATGCCGCCGAAGGAACCGGTCTTGATCGCGGCGCCGAGCGGCGTGGTCGCGGGCAGCGCGGCGCCCAGGATGGTGACGACCAGCGCGATCCCCCCGAGCGTATAGCCGATGGCCGGCACGATGCCGGTGGCGATGAAGGCGGCCGGGATCGCCGCGATGACGAGCGAGGCCAGGATCGAGCCCCAGGTGAGCTGGGCGCCGATGAACAGCAGGATGGCGAGAATGCCGGCCTTCACGTACCGGCCCGTAGCGGACTTCATGCGTAACCTCCACTGTTGTGCGGGACCGGCCGTTCTTGACGGGCCGTTTCACGACGCGAGATGAAGCAGAGGTAACAAATCCGCAAAAGCGCCGCACTTATACCATTGGCGACGCTAGACCATCGTCTAACCGGCCCGGCGAGACCTGGACGATTATTGCGCGGGCGTCAGGATGACGGCGTCGTTCTCATGGGCGAAGCCGAGGATGACGCGGGCGCGTTCCTCGATCATGTCGCGGTCGAGGCTTTCCGGCCGCAGCAGGGAGACCCGGCGGTCCAGCGCTTCCCGCTCGCCCGAGACGGCGGCGAGTTCGGCCTTGGTCTGCTCGATCTCATGGGTGAGGCGCAGCCAGGACACCAGGCCATAGTCGCCCTGCACCAGGTGATAGCCGAAATAGGCGGTCACGCAGGTGGCGACCGTCGGCACGACGGCCTGACGGAAACGGCGGCGGATTTCGGCGGCGATGCTCATGTCATGAATGAATCACGGGCGGATTCCGCGGTCAATCGATTCCGCAACATGCATGATAACAGCACCTCAGCCCAGGTTGCGCAGCCGCTCGATCCGCTGGGCCAGCGGCGGGTGGGTCGACATCAGGGCGGTGGCCTTGGCCGAGAAATCGCGGAACGGGTTGACGATGAACAGATGCTGGGTCGCCCGGTTGGCCCGGTCGAGGGGCACGGTGGATGCGCCCAGTTTCTCCAGCGCGGAAATCAGGGCCAGGGGGTTGCGGGTCAGGCGGGCGCTGGTCGCATCGGCCAGATATTCGCGCTGGCGCGAGATCGCCATCTGCACCAGTTTCGCCGCGATGGGGGCGACGATGGCGGCGATCACCAGGATCACCATCAGGATCGCCTGGGCGCCGTTGTTCTTGCCGTTGCCCGAACTGCGGCGGCCGCCGCCGAAGCGCGACATGCGCAGCACCGCATCGCCGACCAGGGCGATCAGGCCGACATAGACGCCGACCGCGGTGCCATAGCGGACGTCTAGGTTCTGGACATGGCCCATTTCATGGCCGACCACCGCCTGCAATTCCTCGCGGTTCAGGGCCTGCATCAGGCCCCGGGTGACCGCGACCGCCGACCGTTCGGTCGACATGCCGGTGGCGAAGGCGTTCAGCGCCTCCGTCTCCATCACCGCGACCCGGGGCTTGGGAATGCCGGCCGCGATCGCCATTTCCTCGACGATATTGTGCAGCTGGGGTTCTTGTTCCGCCGTCACCTCGCGCGCGCCGGACAGCGACAGGACGATCCTGTCGCCGATCTTCATCACGATCAGGGTCCAGACCAGGCTGATCGCGATCATGACGACGGCAAAGCCGAAACCGAGGCCGGAGGCCCAGGGCTTGAAATCCGCCCTGCCCTCGCCCGCCTCGACGGTTGCACCGATCAGATAGCCGAGCACGGCGCCGATCGCGATCATCACCGCGATCAGGATCCAGGTCAGGCGCCGGTTGCGGGCGGCGGCGGCGTGGAAATCGGTCGAGACCAGCCCGGCAGCCGCAGTCGCGGCCGGGCGCGGGGCGAAGACCGTCGCCCCCTCCTCCGCCGGCGGCGGGGCGGGGCTCCGCCTGCCCCAGGGGCCGGGCTTCGGGCCGTCGCTCATGCCGGCCTCAGCGCAGCGAGACTTTCACCGGCGCGGTTTCCGCCTCCGGCACTTCGAAATATTCATGCATGCCGAAATTGCCGAAGCGCGCGATCAGGTTCGAGGGGAACTGCTCGATGCGATTGTTCTGGCCCATGACGCTGTCGTTGTAGTGCTGGCGCGCGAAGGCGATCTTGTTCTCGGTCGAGGTCAGTTCCTCCATCAGGCTGCGCACATTCTCGTTCGCCTTCAGGTCGGGATAGGATTCGGCCAGGGCGAAGAATTTGCCCAGCGCGCCCGAAACCGCCGCCTCCGCCGCGCCGGCCTCGGCCGGGGAATGGGCGTTCATCGCGGAATTGCGCGCCGCGATCACCTGCTTCAGGGTTTCCTGCTCGTAACCCATATAGTCTTTCGCCACCTCGACCAGGTTGGGGATCAGGTCGTAGCGCCGCTTCAGCTGCACGTCGATCTGCTTCCAGCCGTTGGCCACCTGGTTCTTGCCGGCGACGAGGCCGTTGTAGGTGACGATCGCGTAACCGATGACGGCAACGACGAGACCGAGGACGATCCACCCGAACATCTCAACTCTCCCTGGGCGACAGCACGCGCCCGGCAACGGCATCCAGTTTCGCGGCCAGCCCCTTGTCCCTGGCGGCGGGCGCCGTGATCAGGGCATGGTCCAGGGCGTGGTCGCAACCCTTGTGGCAGGCGGCCGGCCGCTCCGCCGCGAGCAGGGGAGCGACGGCCTTGACCAGGGCACGCCCCGCATCGGCGTTCCGATTCAGGACCTCGACGATGGTGGCCACTTCGACCGCGCCATGATCATCGTGCCAGCAGTCGTAGTCTGTGACCATGGCTACGGTGGCGTAGCAAATCTCCGCCTCGCGGGCGAGCTTGGCCTCCGGCATGTTGGTCATGCCGATCACGTCGCAGCCCCAGGACCGATAGAGTTCCGATTCCGCGCGGGAGGAGAACTGCGGCCCCTCCATCGCCAGATAGGTGCCGCCCCGGTGCAGGGCAAGGCCGAGTGCGCCCGCCGCCTGCACCACGAGGTCGCCCAGCCGGCCGCACACCGGCTCCGCCATCGAGACATGGGCGACGAGGCCGTTGCCGAAGAAACTCTTTTCCCGCGCGAAAGTGCGGTCGATGAACTGGTCGACCAGCACGAAAGTGCCGGGGGCCAGTTCTTCGCGAAAGGAACCGCAGGCGGAGAGCGACAGGATATCGGTCACCCCCAGGCGCTTCAGGGCATCGATATTGGCGCGGTAGTCGATGCCGCCCGGGGCCAGCCGGTGGCCGCGGCCGTGGCGCGGCAGGAAGGCGACGTCCAGCCCGCCCAGGCGGCCGGTGACGATCTCGTCCGAGACCTCGCCCCAGGGGCTTTCGACCGCGACCGCGCGCCGGTCTTCGAGGCCGTCGATATCGTAAAGCCCGCTGCCGCCCAGAACGCCCAGAACCGCCATGCCGCCCTCGCCCCTCTTTCAAACGAAACGGGGAGGCTTCGCAGCCTCCCCGTTCATCATGGCCGAACGGCCGGTGGGATCAATGGCCCTGAACCTTCTTCCGCACGCGGAGGTAGGTCAGGAAGGAGAACACGGTCAGGATGGCCAGGAAGCCCATGACCTTCACGCCTGCGCGCTTGCGCTCTTCCAGCTTGGGCTCGGCCGTCCACATCAGGAAGGTCGAGACGTCGTGGGCCATCTGGGCGACGGTCGCCTTGGTGCCGTCGGCATAGGTGACCTGATCGTCGTTCAGCGGCTTCGCCATGGCGATCTGGTGGCCCGGGAAGGCGGCGTTGTAGTTCATGCCCGCATTGAGCGTGAACCCGGCCGGCGTCTCGTGATAACCGGTCAGCAGGGCATAGAGATAGTCCGGGCCGCCGACGCGGGCCTTGGCGATCAGCGACAGGTCGGGCGGCAGGGCACCGCCGTTGCTGGCCCGGGCCGCCAGTTCGTTCGCGAAGGGCGAATGGAAGCGATCGGCGGGCAGGCCCTTGCGGGTCGTCGCCTCGCCGCTCTCGTCGAGCGCCGGATATTCGTATTGCGCCGCCAGCGCCTTCACTTCGGCTTCGGAGAAGCCGAGATCGGCGAGGTTGCGGAACGACAGGTATTTCATCGAGTGACAGGAGGCGCAGACCTCCTTGTACACCTGATAGCCACGCTGCAGGGAGGCGCGGTCAAAGGTGCCGAAGGCGCCGTTGAAGCTCCATTCCTGCTTCTCGATATGGACCGCCTCGGAAGCCGCCGCGACCCCGGTGCCGAGACCGAGAGCGAGGAGCGCCGCAGCGCCGATCTTCATCGCACGCATCATCATCTCCTCCCTCACGCCTTGGCGTCGCCAAGGACCGCCTTGGCGATCGATTCTGGCACCGGCAGCGGCTTCTCGTACCAGGAAATCAGCGGCACGATGACGAAGAAGTGCGCGAAATAATAGAGCGAGGCGATGCGGCCGACGACGATGTAGATGCCTTCCGCCGGCATCGCGCCGATATAGCCGAGGATCACGCCGTTCACCACGAAGATCCAGAAGGCCAGCTTGTAGACCGGGCGGAACTTCGCCGACCGCACCTTCGAGAAGTCGAGATACGGCAGGAGGAACAGGATGACGATCGCGCCGCCCATGGCGATGACGCCGCCGAGCTTGTCCGGCACCGCGCGCAGGATCGCGTAGAACGGCAGGAAGTACCATTCGGGAACGATATGCGCCGGGGTCACGAGGGGGTTAGCCTCGATGTAGTTGTCCGGATGGCCCAGGTAGTTCGGGTTGAAGAACACCCAGTAGGCGAAGAACATCAGGAACACGCAGAGACCGAAAGCGTCCTTGGCCGTGTAGTACGGGTGGAACGGGACGGTGTCCTGGTCGCCCTTGATCTCGATGCCGAGCGGGTTGTTCGACTTCGTGGTGTGCAGGGCCCAGAGGTGCAGGAACACCACGGCGCAGATCACGAAGGGCAGCAGGTAGTGCAGCGAGAAGAACCGGTTCAGGGTCGGGTTGTCGACCGAGAAGCCGCCCCACAGCAGGGTGACGATGTCACCGCCGATCACGGGGACCGCGCCGAACAGGTTGGTGATCACGGTGGCGCCCCAGAAGGACATCTGGCCCCACGGCAGCACGTAACCCATGAAGGCCGTCGCCATCATCAGGATGAAGATGACGATGCCGAGCCACCACAGCAGTTCCCGCGGCGCCTTGTAGGAGCCGTAGTACATGCCGCGGATGATGTGGATATAGACCACGATGAAGAACATCGAGGCGCCGTTGGCGTGGGCGTAGCGGATCAGCCAGCCGTAGTTCACGTCGCGCATGATGTGCTCGACGGACGCGAAGGCCAGGGTCACATGAGGCGTGTAGTGCATGACCAGGATGATCCCGGTCACGATCTGGGCGACCAGCATGAAGCCGGCCAGCGAACCGAAGTTCCACCAGTAGTTGAGGTTCCGCGGCGCCGGATAGGATACGAGCGCACCTTCGACCGTCGAGATGATCGGCAGGCGCGCCTCGATCCACTTGATGACCTTGGAATTGGTCTGGAATGGGGTGGATGAGCTCATGAATAGGCCCCTCAGCCGATCTTGATCTTGGTGTCGGACAGGAACTGATATTCGGGGATCGCCAGGTTCAGCGGCGCCGGCCCCTTGCGGATGCGGCCCGAGCTGTCGTAGTGCGACCCGTGGCAGGGGCAGAACCAGCCGTCGTATTCACCCTGCTGGCCCAGCGGCACGCAGCCGAGATGGGTGCAGATGCCGACCATGACCAGCCACTGCTTCTTGCCGTCCTTGACGCGCTGGGCGTCGGCCTGCGGGTCGCGCAGTTCCGACAGCGGCACCGCCTCGGCTTCCTCGATTTCCTTGGCCGTGCGGTGCCGGATGAAGACCGGCTTGCCGCGCCACATCACCGTGATGCCCTGGCCCTCGGCAATCGGGGTGAGATCGACTTCCGTCGACGAAAGCGCGAGCACGTCGGCCGCGGGATTCATCTGGTCGATCAGCGGCCAAACCGTTGCACCGGCCGCGACCGCGCCGAGACCGACCGTCGCGACGTACAGGAAGTCGCGCCGGGTGGCCTGGCCCGATCCATGTGCATCATGGCCGGCTGAGCTGGACGTCGCCATCTAAAGACCCTCTGCGATATGAGAAATCTGCCCACTTAGTGGCATCCAAAATCTTGATTGTCCAGCACCCCTGGTCTTGTGACACGATGCCGCACAGCCTTTGATCGCGCTCATGGAACCCCTAAATCCCCGCATTTCCGCGGGAAAGACCATGCGCCTCGCCCTTTACTGCCCCGACATTCCCCAAAATGCCGGCACCATGATCCGGCTGGGGGCCTGCCTCGGCGTGGGGGTGGACGTGATCGAACCCTGCGGTTTCACCTTCTCGGACGCATCGCTGCGCCGGGCCGGCATGGATTATCTTGCGCGAGCGGCGATTCGCCGTCACCTCGATTTCGCCGCATTCGACCAATTCAGGATGGCCGAGGGCCGCCGCCTGATCGCCCTGACCACCAGGGGCGCCGGCGTGCCCCATGATTTCGCCTTCAGGCCCGACGACATCCTCCTGGTCGGGCGCGAGAGCGCGGGCCTGCCCGACGAGGTGCACGCCCTGGCCGATGCGCGGCTGCGCATTCCGATGGTGGCCGGCGCACGCAGCTTGAATGTCGCCGTCTCTGCCGCCATGGTCCTCGCCGAGGCGCTCCGCCAGACCCGGCAATTCCCGAGCGACAGAAGCGAATGACCGACGACCTGAAAGCCCGCGCCGCCGCCTGGTTCCAGAGCCTGCGCGACCGCATCTGCGCCGCCTTCGAGGCGCTGGAAGACGCTTGCGAGCAAGGGGACGCGCCCGGCCGATTCGAGCGCACGCCCTGGCAGCGCCCGGGCGGCGGCGGCGGCGTCATGGCGGTCATGAAGGGCCGGGTGTTCGAGAAGGTCGGGGTCAATATCTCCACGGTCGAGGGTAGCTTCAGCCCCGAATTCGCGAAGAACATCCGGGGCGCCGGCGCGGACGGCCGCTTCTGGGCCAGCGGCATCAGCCTGGTCGCCCACCCCTGCTCGCCCCTCGTCCCCGCCGCCCATATGAACACCCGCCGGATCGAGACCACGCTCGGCTGGTTCGGCGGCGGCGGCGACCTGACCCCGGTCTTTCCCGACGACGAGGACACGGCCGCCTTCCACGGCGCCTTCAAGGCCGCCTGCGACCGTTTCGACCCGACCTACTACCCGCGCTTCAAGGCGTGGTGCGACGAGTATTTCTTCCTGCCGCACCGGAACGAGCCGCGGGGCGTCGGCGGCATTTTCTACGACAGCCTGGACAGCGGCGATGCGGAAGCCGACTTCGCCTTCACCCGCGCGGTCGGCGAAGCCTTCCTCGACGTCTACCCAAGGCTGGTCGCCCGCCACATGAACGAGCCCTGGTCGGCGGCCCAGCGCGAGGCCCAGTTGGTCAAGCGCGGCCGCTACGTCGAGTTCAACCTCCTCTACGACCGCGGCACCACCTTCGGCCTGAAGACCGGCGGCAACACCGAGGCGATCCTCATGTCCCTGCCGCCCGAGGTGAAGTGGCCGTAACGGCCCCTGGCCTTTCCGTGCTACGCTCAGCCAAGGCGGCAGTGTCCCCAAGGAAGTGAGAACGATGGCCACCAGCGTTCGGATCGACGGCCAGTTGGAAGCGCGGCTCCAACGTCTTGCCCAGGCGAAGGCGCAGTCCACCGACGAATTGTTGATCGCAGCGTTGCAGCAATTCATCGAGCGAGAGGAAGCCCGGCAGGATTTCGTCGGTGAGGCACTGCAATCCCTGGCCGCGTTCCAGCGCGACGGCCTGCATCTGACCGGCGCGGAAACCCGCGATTGGTTGAAGCAATGGGGCGCGGGTCGCGGTGAGGCCCCGCCCGATTGCCACGAGTAATCGTTACAGCGGCCGCTGTCCGCGGGCTTGAACGATGCCGGGCGTTTATGTCCGACAACGCTCCTGCCGCCCTCGCCCGGGCTGCCACCGTTATCGAGCGCCATTTTCTCCTGCTTGAAACGGTACCGGAAATGGGGCGGCCGTTGCCTGAAGAGCCCGGCTTGCGGGAATTGATCATCCCTTTCGGCTCATCGGGCTACATCGCGCTCTATCGTTACGAACCCAAGGACGATGCGGTCATCGTCTTGGCCTTCCGGCACCAACGCGAGGCGGGCTATTGATGGCTGGCGCGGCCATCATGTCCCTGCCGCCCGAGGCGGTAGCGAACCTGATCGCCGTGCAGGAAGCAGGCTTTCGAGAACAGGCCGAGGTCCAGGGGATTGGGCAGGCGGACATCGTCGAGATCGGGGCAGGCCTTGAGCGCCGGGTCATAGGCGCGGTCGATCTGGGCGATGAAGGCGAAGACGATGCCCCGGTCCTGCGCCAGCGCCTTCAGGGCGCGGACCTGGGTCATCAGGTCCGGATGTTCGCGGCGCTGGTCGAGGATCTGGAGATAGTCGACGACCGCCATCGTGCCCCGAGGGACATCGCGCAGTTTTTCCGAGATGTGGCCGGCGCAGATGCCGTCGGCCGCATCCCATTCGAAACGCCCGGCGAAATCGGCCTGATCGGCGCCGATGGCCTGGAAGCAGCGGTCGATCTCCCACCCGGTATATTCGAGGGTGAAGAACAGGCTCCGGTGGCCGGCCCTCATGGCTTCGACCGCGAGGCCGAGGGCCAGCAGCGTCTTGCCCTGCCCCGGGCGGGCCCCGATCAGCAGGAGATCGCCCGGCACCAGCCGCTCGTAGAGGAAGCGCGCCGGCGATAGGGGCAGGGGCGCGCGGGCGGCCAGCAGGCTCCAGGCCGGAAAGCCTTCCTCGGCGGCGATCCGGTCGAGGGCGGCATGCAGGGGCACCCCGGCCGCCCGGGACAGGTGTTTTGCCTTGCGTTTCAATTGATGGATGGGCGCGGAGAGTTTCATCACGGAACCTCCCGTTGCGAGCAAAGGCCGCAATCCCCCCTTATGCATGGCGCTCGAACGGCGGGTCCGATGGCAAGGACAGGCCCGGCATGATCGATGCTTTCCCGATGGAGGGGGGAGGCGTGGGCCGCGCCTGGGCAGGACCATAGCGCATTCCGCGCCGGGGCGCACGGGCTCCCTGCTTCAGCGTCCCCTGCCCGTCAGCCGGCCCCAGAGGCCCGCCTTCCGGCCGTCCTGTCCGGCGCGCCAGCCCATCTCCCAGAAACCGGCTTCGAGCCGGCAGGCCTCAGCGAAAGTGCGGGCAAGGGCGGGAAAGCGCGCCTCGGTCGCCCGGGTCGCGGCCAGACGGTCGAGTTCGGCGACGGCATCATCCGCCACCGCGCCGTAGTCGGCGCCGGAATACATCTCGATCCAGGGCAGGTAGGGATTGCCGATGGTCTTGAAATCATGCCGGTCGCGGATCGCCGCCGCGATCTCGCGATAGCCGACGACGCAGGGCGCGAGGGCGACCTTGAGATCGAGGATATCGCCCGAAAGCCCGCGGTCGAGGACATAGCGGGTATAGGCCATGCATTCGGCGGCTTCGGGCGCCTGTTCCATTTCCTCCGGCGTGATGCCCCAGTCGCGGCAGAACTCGATATGGAGCTTCATCTCGTGATTGATCAGGGCGTCCAGGGTCGCGGCGGCAGAGCGCATGCCGGCCAGATCGTCGGCCTTGACCACGGCGAGGGCATAGGCGCGGGCGAAATGGATCAGGAACAGGTAATCCTGCACCAGATAATGGCGGAAGGCCGCCTCGGGCAGCGTGCCCCGGGCAAGGCCGTCGACGAAGGCATGGCCGACATAGGCCTGCCAGTCGGCACCGGCCGCCGTGCGCAGCCGGGCAAAGAATGTACTCACCCGCGTTCCTCGATCCAGGCGGCCTGGATCGCTTCGAGGATCTTCTCGTTCGAGCGGTTGGGATCGTCCGAAAAGCCGGGAAGCGCCAGGATCCATTTATGGAGGTCGGTGAACCGCAGGTTCACGACATCCGCATCGGGATGGGCATCGTCGAGCCCGATGGCGATATCGTGAATGTCGGTCCAGCGCATGGCCTTGGCCTTACTTGTCCACCATCATGTTGCGGGTGGCGGCCGGCAAGGTGACGATCAGCCCGTCCAGATCCTCGGTCATGATGATCTGGCAGCCGAGGCGCGACGTATGGGTCAGGCCGAAGGCGAGGTCGAGCATGTCCTCTTCCTCTTCGGTCGCTTCCGGCAGGTTGCCGAAATATTCCGGGTCGATGACGACATGACAGGTCGAACAGGCGAGCGAGCCTTCGCAGGCGCCCTCGAGGTCGATCTTGTTGCGGTGGGCAATCTCCAGCACCGAGAGACCGACCGGGGCGTCGACTTCGGTCCGGGTCTGGCCGTCGGGGCTGACGAAAACCATCTTGGGCATGCGGCTGAACTCCAATTTTCCGATCGCAGGCTTTAGCCCGCTTGCAGCCGGGTTTCAAGCCGCCTGACCTCGACACCAGCCAGCGCCTGGCGAATGTTGCGGTCCATCCGCCGCTCGGCGAAGGGCCGGCCGGCCGCTTCCAGCGCTTCGGTCGCCTGGACCACGGCTTCCCGGTCGTCGCCGGCCATGGCGGCTTCGAGGGCGGCCTTGGCGGTATCGACCTCGGCCCTCTCCCCGGCGGCCAGCAGGTCGCCGTCCTGGGCCAGGGCGGCATCGAGCGCCAGGATCAGGCGCCGCCCGTCGACCCTGGCTTCGGCCAGCAGGCGGGTGGTGACGTCGGCCCGGGCATTCTCGAAGGAGGCGCGCAGCATCTCGGCCATGTCCTCGTCGCTCAGGCCGTAGCTGGGCTTCACCTCGACATGGGCTTCCACCCCGGTCAGGGCTTCCCGGGCGGCGACGGTCAAAAGCCCGTCGGCATCGACGGTGAAAGTGACGCGGATGCGCGCGGCCCCCGCCACCATGGCCGGAATGCCGGCCAGGACGAAGCGGGCGAGCGAGCGGTTCTGCTCCACCATCTCGCGCTCGCCTTGCAGGACATGGACCGCCATGGCGGTCTGGCCGTCCTGGTAGGTGGTGAAATCCTGGGCGCGGGAAACCGGGATCGGCGTGTTGCGCGGGATCACCTTCTCGACCAATCCGCCCATGGTCTCAAGGCCGAGCGACAGGGGCACGACATCGAGCAGCAAAGTGTCCGAACCGATGGTCAGCGCCTCGGCCTGAAGGGCGGCGCCCAGCGCCACCACCTCGTCCGGGTCGATGTCGGACAGGGGCTCGCGCCCGAACAGGCGGGCGACCTCGCCGCGCACCAGCGGCACCCGGGTGGAACCGCCGACCAGAACGATACCGGCCAGTTCCCCCGCCTCGACCCCGGCATCGGCCAGCACCGCGCGGGCGGCGGCGATGGTGCGGGCGACCAGCGGGCCGATCCAATCGTCGAACTGGGCGCGGGTCACCGGATGGCGCGTGGCCTTGCCGCCGAAATCGAGATCGACGCTGACCTCGTCCGCGTCGGTCAGCCCTTCCTTGGCCCGGCGGGCGGCGGCCAGCACCGGCTTCACATCCCCGGCGGCAATCGCGTCGCCCCGCGCCGCCAGCAGGCGTTCGGCCAGGATGCGGTCGAAATCGTCGCCGCCCAGCGCCGCATCGCCGCCGGTGGCCAGCACCTGGAACACGCCCTTCTCGAGGCGGAGCAGCGAAACGTCGAAGGTCCCGCCGCCAAGATCATAGACGGCGTAAAGCCCCTCCGCCCCCTTGTCCAGGCCATAGGCGAGCGCCGCCGCCGTCGGCTCGTTGACTAGGCGCAGGACTTCGAGGCCGGCGAGACGTGCGGCATCCCGCGTCGCGGTGCGGGCGGCATCGTCGAAATAGGCGGGCACGGTGATCACCGCGCGGTCGACCCCCTTGCCCAGCACCATTTCGGCGCGCTGCTTCAGGGTGCGCAGGATTTCGGCCGACACCTGCACCGGCGAGACGATGCGCCCGCCGACATCGAGCTTCACCATGCCGCCCTGGCCGTCGTCGTGAACCTTCTGGGCGAGATGGCCGCCCAGGCTGGCGACATCGCCGGTACCGCGCCCCATCAGGCGCTTGACCGAGGCGACGACCAGTTCCGGCTCCCGTTCCAGGATGCGGGTGGCGACCCGGCCGACCACCGGCTCGTCGTCGCCGTCGAGATAGGCGACGACCGAGGGCACGATGCCGTCGCCCAGCGCATCGCGCAGGATCTCGGGCCGGCCGCCGACCGCAATGGCGACCAGGGAATTGGTGGTGCCGAGGTCGATCCCGACGGCAGCCGTATCCGCATCGCCCGCGTGGGGCAGCGGGGTTTCGCCGGGTTCGTAAATATCGAGAAGCATCAGGGTACCGCGATGCGGGGCATCTGCTTGCGCTTCAGCTCCGCCCCCAGTTTGACGAGATAGGAAAGGCGCAACGCCTCGCGCGTCGCACCGTCGAGATCATGGGCCGCGAAGGCCCGGCCCAGCCGGCCCTGCACCGCCGCGAGATCGCCGGCGAGCCGCGCCGCCAGCGCCTGAAGGGCGGCGGCGTCCCCCGCCTCCTCCAGCGCCTCGCGCCAGTCCAGCGCCTCCATCAGCAGCACGGGATCGGCGATGGTGCGGCCGTCCTCCCCCGGCGGGGGCCGGCCTTCGAGATCGAGCAGGTAACGCGCCCGCGCCAGCGGCTCGCGCAGCGTCTCATAGGCGTCGTTGATCAAGGTCGCGTGCTGGAGGGAGAAATTCTTCTCCCGCGCGCCCCGGCCGGCGAAACGATCCGGGTGGAAGCGGCGCTGGGCGGCGAAATAGGCCCGCTCCAGGCCGGCAGGATCGACGTCATAGCCCCGTTGCAGGCCGAGGCGGGCGAAATGATCCAGCTGGCCGGGCGGCTGCAAGGCCTTGCAGCCGGCGCAGATCGCATCCGCCACCTGGCCGCCGCAGGACGTGCAGGAAACGGGCGGGGCGACGGGGACGGACATGTGCCAGGAAACCGGATCAGACGTGGAAGGATTCGCCGCAGCCGCAGCGCGCCTTCTCGTTCGGATTGATGAAGACGAAGCCCGATTTCAGCTTGTCGGTCTCGAAATCCATCTTGGTGCCGATCAGGAACATCACCGCCTTGGGATCGACCAGGATGGTTACCCCCTTGTCTTCCACCACCTCGTCGTATCTGCCCTTCTCGTCGGCATATTCGAGGGTGTACTGCATCCCCGAACAGCCGGCGGTGCGGATACCGATGCGGACGCCGGCCGAAGGCTTGCCGCGCTTCGACAGCAATTCCCTCACCCGGGCCGCCGCCGGCTCGGTCACTTCCATGATCTGGCGCGCGGGCGCTGCCATGATGCGGAACTCCTTACGTTACGACCGGTCGTGCTTCGCCTTGTAGTCGGCGATCGCCGCCTTGATGGCGTCCTCGGCCAGCACCGAGCAATGGATCTTCACCGGCGGCAGGGCCAGGTGCTGCGCGATCTCGGTGTTCTTGATCGTCGCGGCTTCGTCCAGGCTCTTGCCCTTCACCCATTCGGTGACGAGGCTGGACGAAGCGATGGCCGAGCCGCAGCCGAAGGTCTTGAACTTCGCATCCTCGATCAGGCCCTCGGCGCTGACCTTGATCTGCAGCTTCATGACGTCGCCGCAGGCCGGCGCGCCGACCAGGCCGGTGCCGACATTGTCGTCGTTCTTGTCGAAGGAACCGACGTTGCGGGGGTTCTCGTAGTGATCGACGAGCTTTTCGCTATAGGCCATGGCTGTAACTCCTTAATGTTCGCCGCTCAATGGTCGGACCATTGGATCGACCGCAGATCGATGCCTTCCTGGACCATTTCCCAGAGCGGGCTCATCTCGCGCAGCTTGGTGACGCGCTTCACGATGGTGTCGGCGGCATAATCGATCTCGGCTTCGGTGGTGAAGCGGCCGAAGCCGAAGCGGATCGAGGTATGGGCCAGTTCCTCCTCGACGCCCAGCGCCCGGAGCACGTAGGACGGCTCCAGCGAGGCGGAGGTGCAGGCGGAACCGGACGAGACCGCAAGGTCCTTGATGCCCATGATCAGGCTCTCGCCCTCGACATAGGCAAACGACAGGTTGAGGTTGCCCGGGATGCGCTGGTCGAGGTCGCCGTTCAGGAAGACGTCCGGCAGCTTGGCCTTCACCGTCTCGTAGAACTTGCGGGCGAGGCCGCGGATGCGCTCGTTGTCCAGGGTCATTTCGGTGCGCGCGATGCGGCACGCCTCGCCGAGCCCGACGCAGAGCGGCGGCGACAGGGTGCCCGAGCGCATGCCGCGCTCCTGCCCGCCGCCGTTCATCTGGGCGACGAGGCGGACGCGCGGCTTGCGGCGGACATAGAGCGCGCCGATGCCCTTGGGGCCATAGAGCTTGTGGCCCGAGATCGACATCAGGTCGATGCCGAGGTCGTTGACGTCGAGCGGGATCTTGCCCGCCGCCTGGGCCGCGTCGGTGTGGAAATAGGCGCCCTTGGCATGCGCGATCCCGGCGATTTCCTTCAGGGGCTGGATAACGCCGATCTCGTTGTTCACCGCCATGACCGAGACCACGGCGGTCTTGTCGGTCACCGCCGCGCGCAGCTGGTCGAGGTCGATCAGGCCGTTTTCCTGGACCGGCAGATAGGTGACCTTGAACCCTTCCTGTTCCAGGTGACGGCAGGTGTCGAGCACGCATTTATGCTCGGTCACCACGGTCACGATCTCGTTCCGGCGGTCCTTGTTGAAGAGTGCGACGCCCTTGATCGCCAGATTGTTCGATTCCGTGGCGCCGGAGGTGAAGATCACCTCGCGCGGGTCGGCGTTGATCAGCTTCGCCACCTGCTCGCGCGCGTTCTCGACCGCCTCTTCCGCCTCCCAGCCGTAGGAATGGCTGCGGCTGTGGGGATTGCCGAACTTGCCGGTGAAATAGGGCATCATCGCGTCCAACACCCGGGGATCCATCGGCGTGGTCGCCTGATAGTCCAGGTAGATCGGCAGCTGGATGTTGGGGCGGACCTCGCCCCGGTCGGCGGTTCCGTCAGCCATGATGATTTTCCTTCCAACCCGCATCGGCCCGCGCCTTCAACGCGCGGCCCGCAAATTCGATATAAGCACTCAGGAAGCGTGTGACATCGGCCTCGGCCGTGTTCCAGCCAAGACTGACGCGAATGGCGCTGCGCGCCGTCTCCTCGCTTTCGCCCATGGCGGTCAGCACCGGGCTCGGCCGGACCTTGCCGGACGAGCAGGCCGCGCCCGCGCCGATGGAGACGCCGGCAAGATCGAGCGCCATGACCTGGGTCTCGGCCTTCACGCCGTCAAGCCCGATGCAGGACGTATTGCCGACCCGCGCCGCGCCCGCACCGAAGATCCGGACGCCGGGGACCGAGGTCAGCACCTCGCGCTCCAGCCGGTCGCGGAGGGCTGCGAGATCGAGGCCCCGCGCCACCCGGGCGGCCGCGCCGAAGCCGGCGATGCCGGCCAGATTTTCCGTGCCCGGCCGGCGGCCGTATTCCTGCCCGCCGCCCAGCGACAGCGGCACGAGGTCGATGCCGGCCCGCTTGACCAGGGCGCCGACCCCGGCCGGCCCGCCGATCTTATGGGCGGAGACGGTCATCATGTCGGCATCGAGGGCGGAGAAGGCGAAAGCCGTCTTGCCCAGGGCCTGCACGCCGTCGGTATGGACCAGGGCGCCATGGGCGCGGGCGATGCGGGCGACCTCCGCCACCGGCTGGATGACGCCGGTCTCGTTGTTGGCCAGCATGACCGAGACCAGCGCCGGCCCCTGCCCCGCCTGCAACAGGCGGTCGAGAGCGGCGAGATCGACCACGCCGTCACGATCGACCGGGATCACCGCGACCGGCACCCCGGCCCCGGCGGCAGCGGCGCGGACCGAATCATGCTCGATGCCCGAAACCAGCAGGCGCGCGACCAGGCCGGCGCGGACGGCGCCGAGCAGGGCGAGGTTGTTCGCCTCGGTCCCGCCGCTGGTGAAGATCACTTCCGTCGCCTCGGCGCCGGCGAGATCGGCCACGGCTTCCCGCGCCTCCTCGATCGCGCGGCGGGCCAGGCGCCCGGCGCGATGGACCGACGACGGGTTGCCGCCGATGGCCAGCGCCGCGACCATGGCCTCGACCGCCTCGGGGCGCGTCGGCGCCCCGGCGTTATGATCGAGATAGGTGGCGACCCGGGTCACGACAGCGAATTCCTTCCTCAGGCCACGCGCTCGACGGCGCTGCGGGCCGGCCCGTGCAGGCTGCCCAGCACCCGGCGCGCGACCACATCGGCCAGCGACACGCTGGAGAGATAGAGATGGATCTGGTGGCTCAGCTCTTCCCACAGGTCGTGGGTGGCGCAGCGGCTGCGGTTGCCGCGGCAGCCGACCGAGGTGCCGAGCTGGCAGCGGGTGGCGGTGATCGGCTCGTCCACGGCCAGGACGATGTCGGCGATCCGGGTGTCGTCCGCCTTCCGGCCGAGGACATAGCCGCCGCCCGGGCCCCGCACGCTCTTGACCAGCCCGCCGCGCCGCAGCTTGCCGAACAATTGCTCGAGATAGGACAGGGAGATTTCCTGGCGTTCCGCGATATCCGACAGGGACACGGGCTTGCCGCCCTCGGCATGGGCGGCAAGGTCGACCATGGCCATCACGGCATAGCGCCCGCGGGTGGATAGTTTCATCCCTCTCGCCTCCTCAAACCTTGCCGGAAGCGGCGACGCGCGGCCCCTCGACAACCTCGCCGCGCGGCTGGCCGGCATCGACGCCGAGCCGGGCCTCCAGTTCCGCCACCCGGGCGGACAGGGCCTGAAGCCGGGCGACCAGCCCTTCGATCTCTTCTTCGGTCGGGTCGGGCATGCGGCCGGCCATGGTGCCATAGGCGCAGAAATCCAGCGCCCGATCGACCAGCCGGGGCGCGCCCGCCGCCTTCGCCGGAATGCCGACCACCGTGGTGCCCGACGCGACATCGGCGACCACCACCGCATTGGCGCCGACCCGCGCCCCCTCCTCGACCGTGATCGGGCCGAGGATCTGGGCGCCGGAACCGACGATGACCCCGTCCTTCAGGGTCGGGTGGCGCTTCACGCCGACCTGGGCCCTGGAGTTCACCGAGGGCAGCAGGCCGCCAAGCGTGACATCGTGGTAAAGGGTGACGTCGTCGCCGATCTCCGCCGTCTCGCCGATGACGACGCCGAGGCCGTGGTCGATGAACAGGCGCCGGCCGATGGTGGCGCCGGGGTGGATCTCGATGCCGGTGAACAGGCGGGCGACATAGGACAGCCAGCGCGCGGTCAGGCGCCAGTCCCGCACCCACAGCCAATGGGACACGCGGTGCAGGGTGATCGCATGAAAACTCGGGTACGACAGCAGCACCTCGACCCGCGACCGGGCGGCCGGGTCGCGGGCGATATAGCTGTCGATCTCGTCCTTCAGGCGCGTGAACATGCAGAATGTCCCTGCATAAGGCGGCCGAAGCCGCCCGGTTTCGAGTTTTCCATCCCAAGCCCGGCCCGGGAATTGCGATTTCCTTGCATCGGCGAAAGCGGGCCGTGTATAAACCCCGCCCGCGACGCTTTGCGGCGCCGGGCCGGAAATGCCCGAGTGCCGAGGTCAGATTTATGATATCCGACTGCGGCAGTCAAGTATTCGCGACGGCAGGATGGCCATGCGCCAAGGGCGTAGCGCCATCCCGGCCCGAGCAGCCGACCGGATTGGTCGGATATCGGTACAAGGGGACCGGAATGCCTGAGATCATCTTCAACGGCCCGGCCGGGCGACTCGAAGGCCGCTACCACCACGCCGGCACGGGCGCGCCCATCGCCCTCGTGCTGCACCCGCATCCGCAGTTCGGCGGCACGATGAACAACAAGGTTGTCTACAACCTGTTTCATACGTTCGTGAACCGCGGCTTCTCGGTCATGCGCTTCAATTTCCGGGGCGTCGGCCGCAGCCAGGGCGGGTTCGACAATGGTGCCGGCGAATTGTCCGACGCCGCCTCGGCCCTCGACTGGATGCAGACCTACAATCCGTCGGCGGCGGAATGCTGGGTCGGCGGCTTTTCCTTCGGCGCCTGGATCGGCATGCAATTGCTGATGCGCCGGCCCGAGATCAACGGCTTCATCTCGATCTCGCCGCCCGCCAGCAAATATGACTTCACCTTCCTCGCCCCCTGCCCCTCGGACGGCCTGATCGTCCAGGGCACGGAGGATCAGGTGGTTTCGGAGCCGGAAGTGGCCAAGCTCGCCACCCGCCTGTCCAACCAGCGCGGCATCAAGGTGAAATACGAGGTCATCAAGGGTGCCGGCCACTTCTTCGAAGACCATATGGACGAGTTGAACCGGATCACCGGCGCCTATCTCGACATGCGTCTCGGCCGGAACAGCTGACCGCCGGTCTGCGGGCCGGGCACGCCCGTCGTGCCCGGCATGCTCAGGGGCAGTCCCTTCAGGCTGCGCACGGCGAGGAAGCCGAAGGCTTCCGCCTCCAGGCTGTCGCCGCGCCAGCCGACCGTCTCCACCGGCTCGACCGGCACGCCGAGGCGCGCCCGCAGCATCGCCATCAGCACCGGATTCAAGCGCCCGCCGCCCGTGACCAGGACGCGCGTCGCGGGTTCGGGGAAATGCCGCCGCGCCGCCGCCGCCGCCTCGACCGTGAAGGCGGTCAGGGTCGCGGCGCCGTCCGCAGCACTCAGACCCCGCACCGGCTGGCCGGTGAAATCGTCCCGGTCCAGGGATTTCGGCGCCGGCAGGTCGAAGAACGGGTGGCCGCGGAACAGGTCGACCAATTCGCCATGCACCCGCCCGGCCCCGGCCAGGGCCCCGTCCCGGTCGATCGGCACGCCGGTGTGGTGCAGGGCCCAATCGTCGATCAGGGCATTGCCCGGCCCGGTATCGAAGGCGACGGGACCGACGGCGGGATCGTCCGAAATCCAGGTGACATTGCCGACGCCGCCGAGGTTGAGCACGGCGACCGGCCCCCGCTGCCCCGCCAGCCCCCGGGCCAGGGCCCGGTGATAGAGCGGGGCGAGCGGCGCCCCCTGCCCGCCCGCGGCGACATCCGCCAGCCGGAACTGGCCGACGACCTCGATGCCGAACAGGTCGGCCAGGCGCCCGCCGTCGCCGACCTGCCAGGTCAGCCCTTCGGCCGGGCGGTGCATCACGGTCTGGCCGTGGAAGCCGATGACCTCGACCGGCCCGGCCTCGGCCAGGAAGCCGGCGATGGCGCGGCGGTGCGCCTCGGTGATCAGGTCCGCCGCGGCGGCGACGCTGTCCGGGACCGGCGTGCCCTGCCGCCAGCGCATCGCCTCCCCGCTGGCCTGCCGGCAGGCGGCGCGGGTTTCCGGGCTGTGGGCGACCGTGCGGGTGGGACCGAGGGCATGGATGGTCTCGCCGTCGGTCTCGATCATCGCGAGGTCGATCCCGTCGAGCGAGGTGCCGCTCATCAATCCCAAGGCCCGCATGGCGCCGTCCCGCTTTGAAAAACGTCTGCGCGTTGTCCCGCGCCCCTGCTTCATGCTACATCGCCTGCACCATGACGAGCCTGAAATCCGAATTCCTGCGGGTCCTGACCGAACGCCGCTACATCCACCAGTGCACCGACCTCGAAGGCCTGGACGCGCTTGCCGCCGGCAGCACGCCCTTCGCCGCCTATATCGGCTTCGATGCCACGGCGCCCTCGCTGCATGTCGGCTCGCTGGTCCAGATCATGATGCTGCGCCGGTTGCAGCAGGCGGGGCACAAGCCCGTCGTGCTCATGGGCGGCGGCACCACCAAGATCGGCGATCCCTCCTTCCGCGACGAATCGCGCCCCCTGCTGGATGCGGCGCGGATCGCCGAGAATCTGGCCGGCATCAAGCGCGTCTTCGCGAAATTCCTGCGCTTCGGCGACGGCCCGACCGATGCCGTGATGGTCGACAACGACGACTGGCTGTCCAGGCTCAACTACATCGACTTCCTGCGCGACTACGGCCGGCATTTCTCGGTCAACCGCATGCTGTCGCAGGACAGCGTGAAGATCCGCCTGGACCGCGAGCAGAACCTGTCGTTCCTCGAATTCAACTACATGATCCTTCAAGCCTATGACTTCGTCGAACTGGCGAAGGCGCAGGGCGTGCGCCTGCAGATGGGCGGCTCGGATCAATGGGGCAATATCGTCCAGGGCGTGGAGCTTGGCCGGCGCACCGCCGATATCCAGCTCTACGGCCTGACCTCGCCCCTGATCACCACGGCCTCGGGCGCCAAGATGGGCAAGACCTCGAATGGCGCCGTCTGGCTGAACGAGGATGCCCGCAGCCCCTACGACTACTGGCAGTTCTGGCGGAACACCGAGGACGGCGACGTCGGCCGTTTCCTCCGCCTCTTCACCGAACTGCCGGAAGCCGAGGTCCGCCGCCTCGAAACCCTCGAGGGCGCCGAGCTGAACGACGCCAAGAAAGTCCTGGCGACCGCGGCGACGGCGCTCGCCCACGGCCCCGCGGCGGCGGATGCGGCGGCCGAGACCGCCCGCAAGACCTTCGAGGAAGGGGCGGCCGCCGATACGCTGCCCAAGGTCGCGGTCGAGGCGGCCGCGATCGCCGCCGGCATCAATGTCTACGAACTTCTGGTCAAGGCCGGCATGGCCGCCTCGAACGGCGAGGCGCGCCGCCTGATCAAGGGCAACGGCGTGAAGCTGAACGATGTCGCGGTGACCGACGAATTCGCCAGGCTCTCCGACCTCGGCAGTGCCGGCAGCGTGAAACTTTCCGCCGGCAAGAAGCGCCACGCCCTGATCGTCGCCGGCTGATCGCCTTTTGCGCCATGATGGCTTAGTCTCCCGGTCATGGCGCAGGATGGCGAACACAATGCCCGGGGCATCAGCATCGGCCTGACCGCCGTCATCGTCGCGGTGACGGAGGAGGATCCGCGCGTCCTGGTCGCCCGGCGCATGACCCACGACCTGGCGACGCCGGCCCAGCAGGGCTTGCTGCCCCTGGCCTTCGACACGCCGGAAACCCTGCCCTTCGGCCCGTTCGAGCCGGAGCATCACCGCACCCTGGAACTGGGCCTGCGCCAATGGGTGGCGGAGCAGACGGGCATCGCCATGCGCTATGTCGAGCAGCTCTACACATTCGCCAACCAGAACCGCGACCCGCGCGAATTGACCGGGGGGCCGCGCGTCGTCTCCATCGCCTATCTGGCCCTGACCCAGGAAACGCCGCTGGCCGGCACCGGCGAGGCGCAATGGCGTTCGTGGTATTCCTTCCTGCCCTGGGAGGATTGGCGCGAGGGCCGCCCGGCCCTGATCGACAAGGTCATCCGCCCGGCCCTGACCCGCTGGATCGATGCCGCCCCGGATGCCCGCAGCGCCCGCGCCCGCATGGAGCGGACAGCCATCGCCTTCGGCCCGGTCGCCGGCACCGGCCATTTCGACCTGCTGCGCTGCCTCGACCGCTATGAGTTGCTCTATTCCGCCGGCCTCGTGAAGGAAGCGATCCGCGATGCCGCGGTCGCCGCCGGTGCCGCCGGCAACGCCCCCCCCGACGTCCCCGACGAACAGCGCGAGGCCGCCCGCGCCCTCGGCACCCCCCTGTCGCTGGACAATCGCCGCGTGCTCGCCTCGGCGCTCGGCCGCTTGCGCGGCAAGATCGACTACCGCCCGGTGGTCTTCGACCTGCTGCCGCCGGAATTCACCCTGCTGCGCCTCCAGAAGGTGGTCGAGGCCCTGTCCGGCATCGAGTTGCACAAGCAGAATTTCCGCCGCACCGTGACCGCCGGCGATCTGGTCGAGCCGACCGGCCAGATCGAAGCCTCAGGCCGCGGCCGCCCGGCCGAAACCTATCGCTTCCGCCGCGACGTCATGCAGGAAAAGCACGACGTCGGCATCCCCCTGCCCCTGCCCAAGGCGGGGTCGTGACGGTCGGGGGCGTTACCGCGCCCGGCGCGGCGAATGCGCCAGGAAATCGCGAAAGGCGCCGGTCGAAACCTTGATCCAGCGGCCGCCCTCCACGATGTGGAGCAGGTCGCCATGCCCCTGAAGCAGCCTCGGCTGGGCGATGGCGCCAGCCCCTTGCGACCATTCGCCGACAAGGGCCAATTGGCCGCCCTGGCGCTCGTGAAGGGAAAAACTGGCCTCCCATGGGAATCGTCTCGCCAGCAGGATGAAACGGCCGTCTCCGGCCAGCGCGCCCGGATTTTCCACCGGACAGGGGAAAATCTCGCAGTCGTCCCCGGCCATCCGGACGAGTTGCGGCTTCGGGTAGCCATGCACCCAGCATTCGTTGCCGATCAGGGACATCGGATTGTCTCCGCCCCAGGCCATGGGGATTTTGTCCATGAGAGATCCGAGAACCCGTCCTTCGGGCGAGAAGCGGACGATTCCCCCCGTGCTGAGGGGCCAATCGCCGTTCGCGAGCCGGCCCGCATAAACCCCTTCATCGGAATAGTTGACCCAGATCGAATTGTCCGGCGCGCACAGCACGTTCGAGATGCGGGCCCCGAGGCGGAGAGATGACAGCGGGCTGCCGTCCGCCGCGAACAGATGGCCGGACAGGGCCTCATGCCCCGCCAGCCCGTCGACCAGAAGCCAGCGCCCGTCGGCAAGGCGCGAGACGAAAGGGAACGCGATCCCCCTCACGTCGAGGGCCCAGTCCTCGCGGCTGCCGTCGAACGTATGGACCCGGCAGCTTCGCGGTGCATTGTCCCCTGCCGGTCCGGCAGTGCCGTCATCGTGAAGACCGGAACCCTGGCGGACGATGGCAAGCCGGCCGTCGAGGAGAATGGAATAGCTGAAATCCCTCCAGCCATGGGGCGGTTCCGGCAGCGCGTGGACATCCGCGAATGCCTCCATGTCCTGCATGATCGCTCCTTCACGTTCTCGGTGCTGGTCGATGGCCGCGCGGTTAGCTAACATAGCTAAGTTGACGCGGGAGGGTGCGATGAAAGTGACCATTCATGCGGCAAAAACCAATCTGTCGAAGCTGATCGAGGCGGCATTGGCCGGCGAAGACGTGGTGATCGCCAAGGGTGATGTCCCGATGGTGAAGCTCGTCCCCGTGCAGGGGACTGGTTTCCGCTTCGACATATTGGCCGATGCCAGCATCGGGCCGGGGCCGGATTTTTTCGCACCCTTGCCGGAGGACGAGATTGACGCCTGGGAGGGCGGCGCTTGAGCGCCTTGCTGCTCGACACCCATGCCTGGGCCTGGAGCCTGAACGGCAGCGACCGCCTGTCCGGCCCCGCGCTGGCCGCCATGACGCGAACGGCGACCATCCTGGTCAGCCCGGTTTCATTCTTCGAAATCGCACAGAAGGTTCGCCTCGGCAAGTGGCCGGCGATGGCGCCCCATGTCGGGGACCTGCCGGCGCTGCTTGAACGGCAAGGGGCCCGGCCCGCCCCGCTCGGTCCGGAAATCTGTACCCGGGCGGGGATGATGGCGTGGGAGCATCGCGATCCGTTCGACCGGCTGATCGCCGCCACGGCCATTCTGCTGGGCATTCCGCTCGTCTCCGCCGACCCCGTGTTCGACGGAATTGCCCCGCGCCTCTGGTAACCCTGCCAAAAAGGACGAGGGGCTATTCGCGACATTTTCTTGACAGGCTTGATTATGCTCGATATGAGCATATCTAGAATATGCTCAAGTTGAGCATTAAAGAGCGTCTCCAGCGCCTCCCCCAGGTAAGCGCAGCCTCCGTCGAGGATCCGCCCATGACCGTGAATGTCCAGGCCCAGATGGCCACCGCCCTTCCCTTCACGCCTGCCGTGGCCGCCGCCACCGCCGGCATCTGGAGCAAGGTCGAGCGCGTCCTGCCCGAGGACGAGTGGCGCCAGCACGCCCCCTTCATCGAGCGCATCAACCGCCTGAAGAAGCAGCGGAATGCGGTCATCCTGGCGCATAACTACATGTCGCCGGAAATCTTCCACGGCGTTGCCGATATCGTCGGCGACAGCCTGGCGCTGGCCAAGCGCGCGGCTGAGACGGATGCGGACGTCATCGTCATGGCCGGCGTCCATTTCATGGCCGAGACCGCCAAGCTGCTGAACCCGGACAAGATCGTGCTCATGCCCGACATGGACGCCGGCTGCTCGTTGGCGGAATCGATCCGGCCCGAGGATATCCGCCTGCTGCGCGAAGCCTATCCGGATGCGCCGGTGGTCACTTACGTGAACACTTCGGCCGCGGTGAAGGCGGAGAGCGACATCTGCTGCACCTCGGGCAATGCGGTCGAGGTGGTGGAGAGCCTGGGCGCCGAGCGCGTGCTGTGCCTGCCGGACGAATATCTGGCCGCCTGGGTCGCCACCCAGACCAAGGTGAAGATCCTGACCTGGAAGGGCCATTGCGAAGTGCACGAGCGCTTCACGCCCGACGAGATCCGCCGCTTCCGCCGCGCCTATGACGATCTCGTCGTCATCGCCCATCCGGAATGCCCGCCGGAGGTGATCGCCGCCGCCGATTTCGCCGGCTCGACCGCGAAGATGATCGACTATGTGCGCGACGAGAAGCCGGCCCGCGTGCTGATGATCACCGAATGCTCGATGTCGGACAATATCGCCGCCGCCTCGCCGACGACGGATTTCGTCCGCCCCTGCATCATGTGCCCGCACATGAAGAAGATCTCGCTGCCCAAGATCCTCCACGCCCTGGAGACGTTGGAGCCGCGGGTCGAGGTCGATCCCGCCGTCGCCGCGCGGGCCCGCCTGGCCGTTGAACGGATGATCGCGGTCGGTCGCCGCTGATCGGGGAACAATCGCTTTCGGGAGTGCGTGTCATGCGCCAGCTTGAGGCAGATTTCGTCATCGTCGGTTCGGGCCTTGCCGGCCTGTCGGCGGCCCTTACCCTTGCCCCGCGCAAGGTCGTGCTGATCACCAAGACCGCCGGGATCGAGGGCGGTTCCAGCCTGCACGCCCAGGGCGGCATCGCCGCCGCCATCGGCGCGGGCGACCGCCCCTCGGCCCATGCCGCCGATACGCTGGCCGCCGGCAGCGGCCTGTGCGACCCCGTCGCCGTCGCCCGCCTGACCGAGGCCGGGCCCCAGGCGATCGCCACGCTGCGCGACCTCGGCGTCCGCTTCGATACGGATGCGGCGGGCAATCTCATGCTCGGGCGCGAGGGCGCCCATGGCTGCGCCCGCGTCGCCCATGCCGACGGCGACCGCACCGGCCGCGCCGTCGTCCTGGCCCTGGCGGCCCGGGTCCGCGCCACCCCGTCGATCACGGTCATGGCCGAGACCATGGTCACCGACCTGCTGGTCAGCGACGGCCGCATCGCCGGCCTCGCCTTGAACCGCAAGGACGGCGGCCCGGCCGCGATCCGCTGTGCCAAGGTGATGCTGGCGACCGGTGGCCTGGGCGGCCTTTGGCAGCACACCACCAACCCGCCCGAGGCGACGGGCGACGGCCTCGCCCTGGCGGTCCGGGCCGGCGCCGCCCTGGTCGATCTCGAATTCATGCAGTTCCACCCGACCGCCCTGCTGGTCGAGGGGCGCGAACCCCTGCCCCTGCTGACCGAGGCGCTGCGCGGCGCCGGCGCCCGCCTGCTCAAGGCGGATGCCCTCACCCCGCTGCTGGCCGGCGTCCATCCCCAGGGCGACCTGGCGCCGCGCGATGTCGTCGCCCGCGCCATCCATGCCGAAATGGCCGCCCACGGCCGGGTCTATCTCGACCTGCGCCCGGCCCTTGAGGCCAAGGGCGCCGCCGCCTTCCCCCAGGCGATCGAAACCTGCTGCGAGGCCGGCCTCGATCCCTTCGCCGTGCCGGTGCCGGTCACCCCGGCGGCCCATTACCACATGGGCGGCATCCTGGTGGACGGCGAGGGCCGCGCCACCATCCCCGGCCTTTATGCCTGCGGCGAGGTTTCGGGCACCGGTGTCCATGGCGCCAACCGCCTCGCCTCCAATTCGCTGCTGGAAGCCTGCGTCGCCGGGCGGCGCACCGCCCAGACGATGGCGCTGGATCGCCGGCCGGCCGGCCGCACCCTGCCCCACGCCCTCCTTGCCGCCGGCATCGAGCCGGCACAGGCAGCCCCCCTCCGCGCCCGCCTGCGCCAGACCATGATGGAAGACGTCGGCCTGCTGCGCGATGCGGAAGGCTTGCGCCGCGCGCTCGAAAGGCTGGACGGCTATGGTGCCGCCCTGGCTGCGGCGGAACAGAAGGCGCCCCAGGAGACTTACAAGGCGGTGCGGGCGGCGGTCGAACTGCGCAACCTCGCCACCATCGGCCGGTTGGTCGCCCTTCTCGCCCTGTCGCGGACGGAAAGCCGCGGGGCGCATACCCGCCTCGACCATCCGGCGGCCGCCGAGTCCTGGCTGCGCCGCCAGACCGTCACCGTCGACGGCGCCGGCGCCCGCCTCGACACCATCGGCCTTGCCGCCGCCGGCCGCCTGGCGGCGGAATGATCCTTGCCCGGAACGAACAGATCATCATGCACGACCTCACCCCGCCGCCGTTCCTGGTCTATGAGACCCTGCTGAAAACGGCGCTGGCCGAAGACCTGGGCCTGGCCGGCGACCTGACCTCCGAGGTCGCGGTGCCGGCCGCCGCCCGGGCCCGGACCGAGATCCGCGTCCGCCACGACGGCCGCATCGCCGGCCTGCCCATGGCGCTCGACACCTTCAGGCTGGTCTCGCCCGAGATCGCGGTCACCGTGCTCGCGCCCGACGGCGCTGACGTCACGCCGGGCGACACGATCGCCGTGGTCGAGGGCCCGGCCCGTGCCGTGCTGACCGGGGAACGGGTCGCCCTGAATATTCTGCAGCGCCTGTCGGGCATCGCCACCGTCACCCGCAGGGCGGCGGATGCGGCCCGGCCCCACGGCGCCCGCGTCGCCTGCACGCGGAAGACGACGCCCGGCCTCCGCGCGCTCGAGAAATATGCGGTCCGGGTCGGCGGCGGGGTCAACCACCGCTTCGGCCTCGACGACGGCATCCTGGTCAAGGACAACCATATCGCCGCCGCCGGCGGTCTCGATGCCGTGCTCGACCGCATCCGCGACCGGGTCGGCCATATGGTGAAGGTCCAGGTCGAGGTCGACAGTCTCGATCAGCTCGAAACCCTGCTGAAGCGCCCGGTCGATGCCGTGCTGCTGGACAACATGGGGCCGGACCGGCTGCGCCAGGCCGTCGCCATGGTCGCGGGACGCATGGTGACCGAGGCGTCCGGCGGCATCCGGCCGGAGATGGTGGGCGATTACGCCGCCTCGGGGGTGAATATCCTCTCGCTCGGCTGGCTTACCCATTCGGCGCCGTCGCTCGACCTCGGGCTCGATTTCAGCTTCGCCTGACCGGTCCTATTTCGGCGGTACTTCGATCACCGGCGGGGCTTCGGCCCCGGCCGCGCTGTCGGTGCCGTCGATCGCCGAGACGATGTCGCGGAGAATCCCCGGCGCCAGCGCCGACAGCGGATTGACCGTCACCGCCGGATCCTCCACCGGGCCGACCACGCTGTAGGTGAAGGCGAAAAGACCGCCGCCCTCGCCCCCGGTCAGGATATCGCCGACCAGGGGAATCGCCCCCAGAATGCGGTTCAGGCCATAGGACGGCACGATGGTGCCGCCGACGCTGAGCGACCGCCCCCAGGTGTCGTAAGTCCCGGCCAGGGTCATGCCGATCGAATTGCCGAAGGCCTGGGCCTTGTCGATCCGGAGCACGGCGCTGTCCTGGCGGATCTTCGCCTTCAGCCCCTCGAATTCGATGCCCTGGCCGCCGATCGCCGCGGCGATGCCGCTGAGCGAGCCGAGGGTCAGGATGCGGGCCAGGATCGGCGCCTGCACCACCTTGAAGGCGCGGACATCGACATCGCCGGCCAGCGGCCGGTTGGGCTTGGTGTCGTCGATGGTGGCGGTCAGGCGGATGGTGCCGCCGGCGATATCGGAATAGCCGCCGAGCACGCGGACGATGGTCCCGGCATCGCCCGCATCGATCGCCAGGGTGCGGCCGCCGGCGACCGGGGTCAGCCGCATGGCGAAGGGGGCATTGCGCTCGCCGAGGGTGCCACGGGCATCGAGGGCACGCCAGAAGCCGGTCGAATGGCTGCCCGTCGCCTTCAGCCCGTTCACATTGGCCCTGTCGTCCAGGATCACCCGGTCGAAGGCGACGTCGAGGTCGAAATCGGGCAGGCCGTCCGGCGCCCCGGGGTCGGGCCGCTCCGCCTCCGGGCGCCGCTCGGGCGCTTCCTGCGCCATATAGGGTGCAAGGTCGAGCACGCTGCCCTTCATCTGCATCCGATAGCGCTGGCCGGCCGCCGGCCGGGTCATGGTGACCGAGAAATTGCTGCGGCCGAGGCGGATGCGGCTGGCGGTCAGGGTCAGGAATTCGCCCTTGGCGGTCAGCGCCGCCGCGCCGACGATGTCGAGTTCCCTCGAGGTCGCGCGCAGGTTCTCGATCCTGATCTGTTCCTTGCCGGGCGCAAGGCGGAAGGTCACCGCCGCCGCCTCGCCCGCCGGTTTGGCATAGCCGAATTCGGGCAGGGCGATGGCGGCGCGGTCGAGTTTCACTTCCGCCTCGATCGCGCCGATCTGCGCCCCCCGGCCCTCCAGCGTCACCTTGCCGTCGACCGGGCCGAGCAGCCGGCCGCCGAGGTCGAGGCCGAGCTTGCCGCGCAGTTCGTCGTCGAACGTGCCGGCAGCGCTCAGTTTCGTCGTCACGCTGCCGGGCTTTGCGGTGAAATTCTCCGACCAGGCAAGGTCGAGCAAGGCGCCGGCCAGCCGGGCCTTGCCGGCGCCGGATGCCCGGGTCTGGTCGACCTCGACGGTGACGTCGCCGTCCGACAGGCCGAAAGGCCCGACGATGCCGTCAAGGCCGAGCCCGGTGACACGGCTCCTGGTCTCGAATTTCAGATTGTCGAGATCGAGGTCGGCGACCAGCGGCAGGACGAAACGCGCGATCGTGTCATGCGTGCCCCGGGCCCCCGCCGGATCGATGCCCAGCTTGGCGGCATAGCCGAGCGGCGGCCGGTTCAGCAGGGCAAGCGCCGCGCGCACCGGCCCGCCGGCGGCAAAGGCAATATCGCCGATCTGGTCGGGCTGATCGAAGTCGCTGATGTGGGCACTGGCGCCGGCCAGGGTGACGACGCCGTCCGCGCCCATGTCGACCTGCCCGGTCTCGATCGCGACATCGAGGGAATCGACCAGCATATGGCCCCGGGCCTTGATCCCGCCGACCGGCGGCAGGCCAGCCATATAGGTCGCCGCCGTCCCCTCGACCCGGAAGTCGCCGACCACGAGGTCCGGGGCCATGACATCGGCCTCCAGCCCACCCGGCGGCACCTTCAGGCGGAACACGCCGTCGCTGAACGTCCCGCCCCGGATGTTCTGCATCACCCAGCGCCGCCCGTTGACCGAGAGCGGCACCGGCCACAGCGTGCCCAGGTCGTCGATCATCGCCTTGTCCAGGCGGACCGTGAGGTCGAGCCCGAGCCCCGCGGCCCCGAAGGTCGCCGAGCCGGCGGCACTGAGGCTGAAGCTGCCGCGCGTGATGTCGAGGGCGGCGAGGGTCAGCCGTTCTCCGGCAAGGTCGAAACTGCCGGCCAGGTGAATATTGTCGAGGTTCAGGCCCTCCGGGTAGAAGTCCGGCAGGTCCAGGCCGCCCTCGCCCGCCTTCACGTCGAAGCCGACCGTGCGCAAGGCGCCCTCGGGCGCGATCTTCAAGCCGATCTTGCCGTCCAGCGGCATCAATATGCCGGCCGCGGGCCCGAACGTCGCGCCGCCCGCATCGAACAGGGCGGGCACCAGCCCTTTGAAGGCGAGGTCGAGACTGGCGTCCGAGTCCGCCGCCGCCGGGATCACGCCGCCGGCGACGAAGGAAACCGCCTCGCCCGCGCTTTCCAGTTCGACGGCGGCGGACAGGCTGACCTGACCGTTCTCCAGGCGGCGCAATTCGGCCGCCGCATCCGTCGCCACCCAGCGCCGCTGCGTGACGTCGTCATCGAAGACGAAACGCGCCCGGACCAGGTTCAGGCGCTCCAGGCGCCGCATGCTCGGGGCATTGCCCGGCCCGCGGCGGAGAAAGCGGACCGCCTCCGCGATCGGCGAGGCGGGTTCGGCCCCGCCGGCGACCGGTTCCGGCTCGGAGCGGAGCGAGCCGCCGAGACCGAGTTCGAATGTCCCGTCGGCGCCGCGCCGGACCCGGACCTCGGCCTCGGCCAGGGTGATCCCGGTCGGCGCCAGCACGCCCGACAGCAGCGCCCGGGCGGAAAGATTGATGCCGGCATTGGGCAGGCGGGCGACCAGCCGGCCGTCGCGGCCGCGCAGTTCGACGCCGACGACCTGAAGCGCGACATCGCTGTCGACCCCGCTCCAGGTCAGGATCGTGTCGCTGACGGACAGGCGCAGGCCGTCCGGGTTGGCGGCGAAGCCATCCTCGATCATCGGGCTGAGGAACCCCAGCGAGATCGGGCCCATGGTCAGCCGGACGCCGATGGCGACCCCGGCGATCAGCAGCATGGTCAACAGGCCGCCGAAGACATGTGCCGCTATGCGGGATGCGCGCCGTACCAAATTCTCGCCTCACACTTTATGCTGTTCGAGGCCCCACCCCAGTGCCGCTTGACGATCCAGGCGTCAACCAGCAGCGTGATCGACCCTATCACGAACCGGACCGACGCGCGTGAATTACGGCCTGCCCGCTCGCCCCCCCGTCTCCCCGCCGCCGGACAACGCCGATGCCGCCCGGCTGGAGGAAGATTTCCGCGCCGCGCTGGCCGGCCGGTCCCTGGCCGTCGAGGCCGCGCAGATGGCGGAAATCCTGCCGATCCTGCGCGTGCTCGGTGCCTATAGCCCCTATCTCTCGGCGCTCGTCCGGCGCGATCCGGCCCTCCTGGTGGAGATCGTCGCCAAGGGGCCCGAGGCGGCGGTGGAGGCGACCTGGGCCGATCTGAGCCCCGGGGCGACCGCCGCGCTGCCCCTCGATTCGCTGATGCGGCTGCTGCGCCGGGCCAAGGCGCGGATCGCCCTGGCCGCGGCGGTGGGCGATCTGGCCTATGGCTGGCCCCTGATGAAGACCACGGGCGCGCTCAGCCGCCTGGCGTCGGCGGCGCTGTCGGCGGCGGCCGCCCATGCACTGCGCGCCGCGGCCCGCATGAACGAACTGACCCTTGCCCATGACGACGACCCGGAGCGGGATTCCGGCCTCATCATCCTCGGCATGGGCAAGCTCGGCGCCCATGAATTGAATTATTCGAGCGATATCGATCTCATCGTCTTCTTCGACAACGAGGTGATCCGCCCGACGCCGAAGCGCAGCCCGGGCGAGACTTTCGTCCGCCTGACCAAGACCCTGGTGAAGATCATCCAGGAACGCACCGCCGACGGTTATGTCTTCCGCGTCGACCTGCGGCTGCGGCCCGACCCGGGCGCGATGCCGGTGGCGATCTCGACCGATGCCGCCGAAATCTATTACCAGAGCCTCGGCCAGAACTGGGAACGGGCGGCCATGATCAAGGCGCGCCCGGTCGCCGGCGATCTTGCCGCCGGGCGCGATTTCCTGCAGCACATCCGCCCCTTCGTCTGGCGCCGTCATCTCGATTTCGCCGCCGTCCGCGATATCCAGCGCATGAAGGAAAAGATCCGCGACCACCACGGCCACGGCGCCATCGGCGTCGAGGGACAGGATGTGAAGCTCGGCCCCGGCGGCATCCGCGAGGTCGAATTCTTCGTCCAGATCCAGCAGTTGATCTCCGGCGGGCGCGAGCCGCAGCTGCGCGATCCCGCGACCCTGTCCATGCTGGACCGGCTGGTCGCCATGGGCCGCCTGCCGCCCGCCGAGCGCGACCTGCTGGCGGAGGGCTATTGCTTCCTGCGCCACCTCGAACACCGTCTCCAGATGGTGGACGATGCCCAGACCCATGAGATGCCGGCCGATCCGGCGCGGATCCCGGGGATCGGCCGCTTCATGGGCTTCGGGGACGAGGCCGATTTCCGCCGGGTCCTGCTGTTCCACCTGGCCGCGATCCAGCGCCGTTTCAGTGCCCTGTTCGCGGCGGAGGACGCGGCCGACCCGGCCAGCCTGCGCAACCACCTGCCCGAGGCCGAGGCGGCCCTGAGCCAGCGCCTTGCCGAGGCCGGCTTTCAGGAGCCGGCGAAGGCGGCGGGCCTCGTCATCGGCTGGCGGGTCGGGCGCTATCGCTGTTTCCGGCACGAGCGCGCCCGCGCCCTGGTCGAGGGTATCGCGCCCGTTCTGCTGCAAGCCTTCGCCCGCACGGCGGAACCGGACGTCGCCCTGCTGCGCTTCGACCAGTTCCTGTCGCGCTTGCCGGCGGGGGTGCAGCTCTTTTCCCTGCTCGATGCCAATCGCGCCCTCCTGGACCTGCTGGCCGAAATCATGGGGGCGGCGCCCTTGCTGGCCGAACTGCTGGCGCGGCGGCCCGGGCTGCTCGATGCCGTCGTCGGTGGCGAGGCCCTGCGCCCTTTGAGCGAGGCCGAGGCGCTGCGCGCGGACATGGAAACCGCGCTGTGCGATGTGACCGATTACCAGGATCTCCTGGACGCGGTGCGCCGCTGGACCGCGGACAAGCGCTTCGCCGTCGGCATCCAGCTGTTGCGCGGGCTGATCGGCCACGAGGCGGCGGGCCAAGCCCTGACCCTGGTCGCGGAAGCCGGGATCGAGCGCCTGACGGCCGCGGTCGCCGGCCAGTTCGCCGAAGCCCATGGCGATATTCCAGGGGGCGGCTTCGCCGTGCTCGGCTTCGGCAAACTGGGCGGGCGGGAATTGACCGTGACCTCGGATCTCGATCTCGTCTTCGTCTTCTCGGTGCCGGACGGCACCATCGGCTCGGACGGCGGAAAACCGCTCACCCCCGGGCTCTATTACACCCGCCTCGGCCAGCGCCTGATCTCCGCCCTGTCCGCGCTCACCGCGGAGGGCAGCCTCTATGAGGTCGACATGGCGCTGCGCCCGGCCGGCAGCAAGGCGCCCCTCGTCCCCACCCTCAAGGGCTTCGACGACTATTACCGGGGCGAGGCCTGGACCTGGGAGCATCTGGCCCTGACCCGCGCCCGCCTGGTCGTCTCGACCAGCGAGATGTTCGGCGCGGCCGTGACCCGGACCCTGGACACGCTGAAGCACCTGAAGCGCGACCCGGCCCGGGTGTTCGGCGATATCGCCGCCATGCGCGGGCGCATGGACAAGGATCGGCCGGCGCGCAGCCGCTGGGATCTGAAACTCTGCCCGGGCGGCCTCGTCGATATCGAATTCATCGCCCAGGCGCTGCTGCTGGCCGCCGCCCCCGGCCTGCCGGCGCCCCTGCCGACGGGAACCGGGGCGATGCTGGACCTTCTCGGCGCGCAAGGCCTGCTGCCGGCGGCGGATGCCCTGCCCTTGCGCCGCGGCCTTGGCCTTGCCGCCGGGCTCGCGGCCATGCTGCGCCTCACCGCCGGCGACGGTTTCGACCCCGAGCATGCCCCGGCCCCGTTGAAGGCGCTGCTGGCGCGGCATGCCGGCGTGGCGGATTTCGCGGCCGTCGAAGCCGCCCTCGACGCTGCGCGGCCCCCGGTGCGCGCCTTGTTCGGCCGCCTGATCGGCGATCCGGCCGAAGCCTATGTTCCCAACAGTGCCGCCGGGACCGGCGGCCTTGCCCCGCTCGAGGAGTAGCGCCATGTCCAGCGAACCCCATGTCGGCGCCCCGGCGCCCGCCTTCACCCTGCCCACCAACGGCGGCGGCAGCGTCAGCCTGGCCGCCCTCGCCGGGCGCAAGGTCGTGCTTTATTTCTATCCCAAGGACGACACGCCCGGCTGCACGACCGAGGCGATCGACTTCACCGCCCGGATCGCCGATTTCGAGGCGGCGGGGGCGGTGGTCGTCGGCGTCTCGCGCGACAGCGTCGCCGCCCACGACAAATTCGCGAAGAAGCACCAGCTGGCGGTGACCCTGGGCGCCGATCTCGACGGCGCGGCGACCGAGGCTTACGGCGTCTGGGTCGAGAAGAATATGTACGGCCGGCAGTATTTCGGCATCGAGCGCGCCACCTTTCTGATCGACGGCCAGGGCGAGATCGCCCGCATCTGGCGCAAGGTGAAGGTCAAGGGCCATGTCGACGAGGTGCTGGAGGCCGCCCGGGCGCTTTGATCGCCGGAAATGATGGATGGGACGCGCTGGCGGGTTGACATGATGCACTCGATCTGGTGCCAATGTCCGGTCCGCCAACGACCGCAGGTTCCCGACGTCGCATGTCCAACGACGCCAAACATAGGCTGCTGCCGTCCCGACGGGGCTGGTTTGTCACGCGTGAGATCGCCGTCCGCGACCCCTGGGGCGTGCGCTGGCTGAAGATCACCCGCGGCGTGCAGGTTTCGGCCCTTGCCCTCGGCCTCGGCGCCCTGGGCTGGGTCGGCTTCGCCAGCTATGCCGCCTTCGACCGAACCGAAGCGGTCGGGGCCCCTGACCTGGCAGCCCCTGATCTGGCCGCCCCTGATCTCGCGGCAGTGAAATCGCTCGAGGCCGAGGTCGCGCACCTGCGCCAGCAGCGCGACCAGGCCGAGGCGGCCCGCCTGTCGGCGGAAAAGGAAATCACCCAGCGCTCGCGCGAGCGGGACCTTGCCCGCGCCGCGGTTTCCCGCCTGCAAGGTGAGCACCGCCCGCTGCCGGGCGACGGCAAGGCCCTGGCCGAGGCCGACCGCCTGAACCAGGAACTCGCCCTGTCGGAGGCGGACCGGGTCCAGATCGAGATCGAGCTTCAGGTCGCCGAGGACCGGATCGCCGGCCTCGAACGCGATGCCACCCTGCTGCGCGACATGGTCGCCCGGGCAGAGACCCGCGCCACCGACCTGCGCGACCAGGTCGCCTCCCTCGAACAGGTGCGGGACGACCTCGCCACCCGCCTCGCCCCCCTTGCCTCGATCGAGATGGGCCGTTTCGAGACCGGCCTTACCACCACCGGCCTCGACATCGACCGCATCCTCGCCGGCCGCCGGGGCGAGGAAGCCGAGAGCGCCGATGTCGGCGGTCCCTTCATCGCCGTCGACGGCGTGGTCGCGCCCACGATCGAGAATGCCCGCCTGCTCGATCTCGCCCGCACCTTCGACCGGCTGGACGGGTTGAAGACCGTGGCCGGCGCCCTGCCCCTGGACCTGCCGGTGCGCCGGGTCGAGCTGCGCTCGGAATTCGGCACGCGGCGCGATCCGATCAACCGGCGCCTCGCCTTCCATGCCGGCCTCGATTTCGGCGGCGCCGTGGGCACCGCGGTCTTCGCCACCGCGCCCGGCGAGGTGGTCAAGGCCGGCTGGGCCGGCGCCTATGGCCGGCAGGTCCGCGTGCGCCACGCGTTCGGTGTCGAATCCAGCTATTCCCACCTCAGCGCGATCAGCGTGAAGGTGGGCGACCGTATCGAGGTGGGCGACGTGGTCGGCAAGCTGGGCAGTTCCGGCCGCTCGACCGGGCCCCACCTGCATTACGAAGTGCGGCTCGACAACAAGCCGCAGGACCCCATCCGCTTTATCGAGGCAGGCCGTCATGTTCAACCGCAGCAAGGCCGGGACCGTGAGCCGGAAGCCGGACCCGAAACGCCGTAGCGCCGGCCCCCTGCCCTCGCTGCTGGCGGAAAGCCTGACCGTCGAGGGCAACCTCAGCTCGACCGGCGATCTTCAGATCGACGGCACGGTAAAGGGCGACATTTCCTGCCGGTCGCTGACGCTCGGCGAGGACGGCACCGTGATCGGCGCGATCAAGGCGGACACGGTCCACGTCCGCGGCCGGATCGACGGCCGCATCAATGCCGCGACGGTCGAACTGGCGGCGACCGCGGTCGTCACCGGCGACATCCTGCACGATACGATCGGCGTCGAATCGGGGGCGCGCATCGACGGCCACCTGAAGCCCCGCCCGGCTGCGGAGGCGAAGGCGCCGGCAGCGGACGGCGCCAAGCCGTCCCTGGTCGTCACCAACGCCTGAAGGCGATCTCCTCAGTCGAGGCCTGAAGGCTATTCCTCAGTCGAGATCCGAGACCTCGACGCCGGCGCCGCCCTCGACCCTTGCGGCCAGCGCGGCCGCCATGTAGCGGTCGAGATCGCCGTTCAGCACGCCCTGGGTGTCGGAGGTTTCGACCCCCGTGCGCAGGTCCTTCACCATCTGGTAGGGCTGGAGCACGTAGGAGCGGATCTGGTGGCCCCAGCCGATGGCGGTCTTGGTGTCCTCGGTCGCCTTGGCGGCGGCTTCGCGGATGGCCAGTTCGCGCTCGTAGAGGCGCGCCTTCAGCATCTGCATGGCCTGCGACCGGTTCTTGTGCTGCGAGCGGTCGGACTGGCAGGCGACGACGATGCCGGTCGGAATATGGGTGATGCGGATGGCCGAGTCCGTCTTGTTCACGTGCTGGCCGCCCGCGCCCGAGGCGCGATAGGTATCGACGCGCAGGTCCTTGTCCAGGATCTCGATCTCGATCGTATCGTCGACCACCGGATAGACCCAGACCGAGGCGAAGCTGGTCTGCCGCCGGGCGTTCGAATCGAAGGGCGAAATGCGGACGAGGCGGTGCACGCCCGATTCCGTCTTCATCCAGCCATAGGCGTTCAGGCCCTTGATCAGGATGGTGGCGCTCTTCAGCCCCGCCTGTTCGCCCGGGCTGTCTTCGATCAGTTCGACCTTGTAGCCCCGGCGCTCGGCCCAGCGGGTATACATGCGCAGCATCATTTCGGCCCAGTCCTGGGCTTCGGTGCCGCCGGCGCCGGCATTGACTTCGAGATAGCTGTCGTTGCCGTCGGCCTCGCCCGAGAGCAGGGCCTTGACCTCGGCCTCGCCCGCCTCGTCGCGCAGGCGGCGCAGGTTGGCGACGGCATCGTCGACCATGGTCTCGTCACCCTCGCCCTCGGCCATTTCGGCGAGTTCGAGCGTGTCGGCAAGCTCGGCCTCGAGCCGGCGGTAGGCGCCGATGGCATCGTCGAGACGGGTGCGTTCGCGCATGATCTTCTGCGCTCCCGCGGGGTCGTTCCAGAGGCTGGGATCTTCGACCCGGGCGTTCAGTTCTTCGAGGCGGACGGTTGCAACGTCCCAGTCAAAGATGCCTCCTCAGCAGTTCGAGCGACTGCTTGATTTCGGCGTTGAGGGATTCGACGTCGGCGCGCATGGATCCGGCAATTCAAGTGAAACATCAAGGGCTGGTGGTATAGCCGGGATCGGCGCCAAGGACAACGGCCGATCCCGCTTCATTCAGTGCCGATCGGCTCAATAAAGCCCGCCGGTCGCCGTATCGCCCGCCGCGGCCGGCGGGCCGCCGCCCGGCCCCGGGGCGCCGATCGCGCCGAGGAAGTCATTGTCGCCCGACAGGCCGTCCGAGCCGATGAAGCTGGCGTCCGCCGTACCGTCGAGGACCGGGCGCGGGCCGAAGGGTTCGGTGCCCGGCTTGAAGGCTTCGAAGATGGCGCGCTCGCCCGGCGCCGCCGGGGCCCCGCTGGCCGGATTGACCCGGACGAGGCGCAAGCCCGGGGGAATGCGGAACGGCAGGCCCGGCTTGTTGGCCAGCGCTTCCTTCATGAAGTCGCGGAACACCGGGGCCGCCACCGAGCCGCCGGTCTCCTTGCCGCCCAGGGTCCGGGGCTGGTCGAAGCCGAAGAAGACGCCGGCGACGAGGTCGGGTGAAAAGCCGATGAACCAGACATCCTTCGAATCGTTCGAGGTGCCGGTCTTGCCCGCCAGCGGCTTGCCCACCGCGCGTACCCGGCCGCCGGTGCCCCGCTCGACCACGCCCTGGAGGATGGAAACCATCTGATAGGCGGTGCCGGCGTCGATCACTTCCGGCCGATTGTCGGGGATCGCGGGCGGCTGCTGGCCGTTGAAGCCGATGCCGGTGCAGCCGTCGCAGGGGCGCATGTCGTGCTTGAACACGGTGCGGCCGCGGCGATCCTGGATCCGGTCGATCAGGCTGGGGATGATTTTCTTGCCGCCGTTCACGAACTGGCCATAGGCCGCGGTCATGCGCAGCAGGGTGGTTTCGCCGGCCCCGAGCGACATGGCCAGATAGGGCGGCAGGTCGATGACCACGCCGAAACGTTCCGCCAGCGCCTTCACCTTGTCGATGCCGAGGTAATAGGCAAGGCGCGCGGTGACCAGGTTGCGCGACTTTTCCAGCGCGACGCGGAGCGTGATGGCGCCGAGGAAATCGTGGCCGTAATTGGCCGGCCGCCAGGGCGGCATGCCCGGTCCCTGGTCGGCGACGAAGGGCCCGTCCTCCACCAGGGTCGAGGGGGTGAGGCCGGATTCGAGCGCGGTCGCATAGACGAAGGGCTTGAAGGTGGAGCCCGGCTGGCGCGAGGCCTGGGTCGCGCGGTTGAACTGGCTTTCGCCATAGGACCAGCCGCCGACCATGGCCAGCACGCGCCCGGTATGGGGGTCGAGGGCGACGAAGGCCGCGCCCACGTTGGGGATCTGGCGCAGGGCGAAGACCCCGTCCCTGTCCTTCGCCGGCTCGACCGCGATCACATCGCCGACGGCGACGACATCGCCCGGCTTCTTCGGCGCGGCGCCGACACCCTGGTTCGGGGTGGTCGGCCGGGCCCAGGCCATGTCGGCGAAGGCGATCTGGCCCTTGACGCCCTCGGCGGTGACGAGGGTGGCCGCCTTGGCGTCGACGCCGGTGATCACGGCCAGGCGCCAGGGCGAGACGCCCGGCACGACCAGGCCCGCCGGCGCCGGCACGTCCTTCAGGGCGGCCAGCCAGTCGCCGCCCTGGGCCGCGATCCGGGTGATCGGGCCGCGCCAGCCGTGGCGGCGGTCGTAATCGATCATGCCGGCGCGCAGCACCCGGTCGGCGAGCGCCTGCATGGCGGGATCGATGCTGGTGCGGACGCTGAGGCCGCCCTCGTAGAGCGACTGCTCGCCGTAGAGGGAGACGATCTCGCGGCGCACCTCTTCGGCAAAATAATCGGCGCGGGTGACATTGCCCCGGCCCGGATCGCGCACCGCAAGGGGGGTCGCCTTCGCCTCTTCCCACTGGGCGCGGGTGATGCGGCCATCCTCATACATGCGGTCGAGCACCCAGTTGCGCCGGGCGGTGGCCGCCTCGCGCTGGCGGACCGGGTGATAATTGGACGGCGCCTTGGGCAGGGCGGCGAGATAGGCGACTTCGGCCACCGTCAACTCGTCCATCGACTTGCCGAAGTAATTCAGCGCGGCGGCGGCAACGCCGTAGGAGCCCATGCCGAGATAGATCTCGTTCAGGTAAAGCTCCAGGATCCGGTCCTTCGAGAAGGTCCGCTCGATCCGGAAGGTGAGAATGGCCTCGCGGATCTTCCGGCCATAGGAGACTTCGTTGCCGAGCAGGAAATTCTTCGCCACCTGCTGGGTGATGGTCGAGGCGCCGACCGGCCGCCGGTCGCTGCCCATGTTGCGCAGGTTGGTGAAGACGGCGCGCAGCACGCCCGAGAAATCGATGCCGCCGTGGCGATAGAAATCCTTGTCCTCGGCCGAGAGGAAGGCGCCGATCACCTGTGGCGGGATCTGGGTGATGGGCACGAACAGGCGGCGCTCGCGGGCGTATTCCGCCAGCAGCGAACCGTCGCCCGCCTGCAGCCGCGTGGTCACCGGCGGTTCATAGACCGCGAGCTGCCGGTAGTCCGGCAGGTCCTGCGAAAAGTGATGCAGGACCCACAGGCCGCCGAGCAGGCCGACCACCGCCAGCATGGCAAAAGCACCGAATATCAGGCCGAGAAAGCGCATGTATCGCCGTTGCATGGGTCGCCCGAGGCCGTCTTATAACCTATCGTCAGTGCTTGGGGACCTTCTGCCGTGAATATGGCGCGGCTGTGGCAGCAATGCACCACCCCCATGGCCGACGTTGGAAATGGCCGATGCCGGAAATGGCTAACGCTGGAACATGAAGAACACGGCGCCGACCAGGCAGGCGAAGGCGGCGAGATGGTTCCAGCGCAGCGCCTCGCCCAGGTAGGTGACGGAGAAAACGGCGAATACCAGCAGGGTGATCACCTCCTGGAGGGTCTTCAACTGTCCGGCGGTGAATTCGCCGTATCCCATGCGGTTGGCCGGCACCATCAGGCAATATTCGAAGAAGGCGATGCCCCAGGATACCAGCACCACTTTCCACAGGGGCTGGTCGCCGAACTTGAGGTGGCCGTACCAGGCGAAGGTCATGAAGACGTTGGAAGCGACGAGAAGCAGAATGGTGGCCAAGGTGAACCTCGGGGGCGGGAAATCGCGGTCGCGCCATCCTAATCCGGGCCGGCCCTGCATTCCTGCGGTTTCACGGGCCCGGGGCAACGATTAAGGATTGCTGTCCGTTAACGAGCGTCATATTGTTGCCACCGCGATTAAAGGCACCGGCCGAGAATACGTCCATTGAGTCTGCGTTGCTCGCACCCGTTCACCGGGGGCGGCAAAACCGTCAATGACCGGACAGCAAGGCTCACCGCCATCCGACCAGTAAGGCGCCCCAGGGCTGGGAAGTCCCCGTTAGGGCGGGACTGCCGGAGGTCGGACGGGGGTGTGGACGGTACCTTTGCGACACCGCTCTTTTTCAATCCCGATAATTCACCCCGCACAGAGACAAGTTTCCGCCCGTGTCGTCAGACCGCAAGTTGGCCAGAACCGAAGCAAGACGTACCGGCGATTTCGCCGATCGCGCTGCCGCCGGCGGTGCCCGCGGCCTGCGCGCAGCGTGCATCTGCCGCCGGCCTGCCGGTGGCTTTTCCCCGCGCTCTACGCCCGTTGCCGCGCCTTTGACGCGGCGCTTTGGGGCGATGCCGGGCGCTTCGATCTGTGCCAACCAGCCGACCCCGCGTCTTGAACCGGCCCTCAAGTGGCCGCCGGCACGAGGTCGAGGAGATTCACCTGATGGCAACCCGCATGCTCATCGACGCCACCCACCCGGAAGAAACCCGGGTGGTCGTGGTGCGCGGCAATCGTCTTGAAGAGTTCGACTTCGAGTCCACGAACAAGAAGCAGCTCAAGGGCAATATCTATCTCGCCAAGGTCACCCGCGTGGAGCCCTCGCTCCAGGCGGCCTTCGTCGAATACGGCGGCAACCGGCACGGTTTCCTCGCCTTCAGCGAGATCCATCCGGATTATTATCAGATCCCCGTCGCCGACCGGCAGGCCCTCCTCGACGAGGAAGCCGCCGCCCATGCCGACGAGGATGACGACGACGACGAGATCGGCGATGCCGCCGGCGACGGCGACCTCGGCGCGGACGACGATGGCGGCCTGATCGAAGTGGTCGAAGTCGACACGGCGACCGAAGTGCTCGGCGCCGGCGACGACGACGACGGCCCGTCGGGCGACGACGACGACGGCCGCATGGCCGCCGATGCCGATTTCAACGACCCCGTTCTCGAGGGCGACCCGGACACCCTGGCCGTGATCCCCGCCGGGCAGCAGGACGAGCCGGCGCCGGCGCTTGACGCCCCTGCCGCCGAAGCGCCCGTCTTCGTGCCCGATGTGTTCGCGCCCGAAGCGCCCGCGCCTGAGACCCCTGTGGTCGAAGCGGTCGCGGAGGAAGCCCACCCCGCCGAAGTCCCCGCCGACGCCGTGCCGGAGGTCCCCGCGGCCGTCGAGCCGGCCCCGGTCGAGGAACAGACGATCGCCGAGGCGATTCCCCTTCTCGTCCCCGGCATTCCGGCCGAGGCCGAGGCACCGGTGGCGCCCTTCCCCACCGCCGAGAGCGAGAGCTTCGAGGCGCAGCCCCGGCCGCGCTTCCGCCCGCGCCGTTCCTACAAGATCCAGGAAGTGATCAAGCGCCGGCAGATCATGCTGGTGCAGGTGGTGAAGGAAGAGCGCGGCAACAAGGGCGCGGCGCTGACCACCTATCTCTCCCTCGCCGGGCGCTATTGCGTGCTGATGCCGAACAGCCCGCGCGGCGGCGGCATTTCCCGCAAGATCCAGAACCCGGCCGACCGCAAGCGCCTGAAGTCCATCACTTCGGAACTCGAGGTGCCGAAGGGCATGAGCGTGATCGTCCGCACCGCCGGCCTGAACCGCACCAAGCCCGAGATCAAGCGCGACTACGAATACCTGCTGCGCATGTGGGATTCGGTGCGCGAGCTGACGCTGAAATCGGCGGCCCCCGCCCTCGTCTATGAGGAAGGCAACCTGATCAAGCGCGCGATCCGCGACCTCTATTCCAAGGACATCGAGGACATCCAGGTCGACGGCGAGGAAGGCTACCGCCAGGCCAAGGACTTCATGCGCATGCTGATCCCCAGCCACGCGAAGAATGTCCAGCTCTATCGCGACCGGGTGCCCCTGTTCCACCGCGCCCAGATCGAGAATCAGCTCGACCAGATGTTCAACCCGACGGTGCATCTGAAGTCGGGCGGCTATATCGTCATCAACCCGACGGAAGCCCTGGTCTCGATCGACGTCAACTCGGGCCGCGCCACGCGCGAGCACAATATCGAGGAGACGGCGACCAAGACCAATATCGAGGCGGCGGAAGAAATCGCCCGCCAGCTGCGCCTGCGCGACCTGGCCGGCCTCGTCGTCATCGACTTCATCGACATGGAGGACCAGCGGAACGCCCGCGCGGTCGAGCGCAAGCTGAAGGATTGCCTGAAGGCCGACCGCGCCCGCATCCAGATCGGCCGCATCTCGCCCTTCGGCCTGCTGGAAATGTCGCGCCAGCGCCTGCGCCCCAGCCTGCTCGAAGCCTCCACCGTCACCTGCCCGCATTGCCGGGGCATCGGCCTCGTGCGCTCGACCGAATCGACCGCGCTGCATGTGCTGCGCGGCATCGAGGACGAAGGCCTGCGCGAGCGCGCCTCGAAGATCGCGGTGAAGGTGCCGGAGGCGATCGCCCTCTATATCTTCAACAACAAGCGCGAAGCCCTGCGCTCGCTCGAGGAGCGCTACGACTTCAAGATCTATATCGAGATCGACGAAGACCTGATCGCCCCCGATTTCCGCATCGAGCGCCTCGCCAACCGCAGCACCCCGGTGCCGGAGGCCGTGCTCGCCATCCGCTCCGGCACCTTCCCCATGCCCGACCTCGAGGAAGAGGAACCGGTCGAGGAAGAAGCCGAGGTCGAGACGGAAGACAATACCGAGGCCGAAGCCGAAAACGCCGGTGACGGCGACGGCGGCGACAATGACCGCCGCCGCCGTCGCCGCCGCCGCCGCCGCAACGGCCGCGAACGCGACCCGGTGAAGGACGCCGAAGCCGAGACCGAAGGCGACGTTGCCGAAAGCGCCCCTGCCGAACCCGCCCCTGAACCTGCCGCCGAAGGCGAGACCGAGGGCGAGGACGCGGGCGAAGCCGAGACGGACGGCGATACCGAAGTGGGTGACGACGGCCAGCGCCGCCGCCGCCGCCGGGGCCGCCGCGGCGGCCGCCGCCGCCGCAACGAGGAAGGTGATGGCACCCCCGGCACGGAGGACGGCCTCGCCGCCGACGCGGCCGAGGAACCCGCCGACAAGCCGGCCGCAACCCGGATCGAGATCGAGGTTCTGGGCCTCGCGCCGGAAGCTCCCCCGGCCGAGGTGGCCCCGGCCGACGCCCCTGCGGTCGACACTCTGGGCGCCGAGGTTCAGGTAACCGAAACCGAGACGCCCGCGGCCGAACCGGCGCCGGTCCAGGCCGAGGCCCCCGTTGAGGCCCTCGTCGAGGCCGTGGTGCCCGTCGCCGAGCCGGTTGCGGAAACGCCTGCCGTCCCGGAAACGACCGTTGCCCCGGTGGTGGAAAGCCCGGCCTTCCCCGAGGCCGCCAGCCCCGAGGTCGCAGGCAGCGAGGATGCCCCGGTCTCGCCCGAGGCGGCGGCGGTCGGCCAGCCGGAAGCGGCGAACAAGCCGGTCGAGACGATCGTCACCGGAAGCGCCGCCGCGGTGGATCCGGACAGCCCGCCCCAGGCGCCGCGCCGGGGCTGGTGGCAGCGCCGCTTCAACACCTGAGGCGGCAGGATTGTCGAGGGGCGGTCACGGCATCAGCGCCATGGGCCGCCCCTTTTGTTTGTGCTAGCGTGGCATCGGGCGCTGGAAGGGCATACTTGCGGAGAATAGAGACGTTGATGTCGTCGCCTGCCATCCTGTGGCGCCTGCTTCGGCGCCGCGCGTCCGGCAAACGCATCGGGGCCTTCTTCATGGCCCTGGTTCTCGCCCTCGGGCCGCTCGGCGCCTTATCTCCCCTGGGCCCGTCTATCCTGGGGGCGTCTCTCCTGGGCGCGTCTCAGGCGCAGGCGCAATCGGGCCCGCGGGCCCTGACCCTGATCCGCGACGCCGAGATCGAGAATTACATCCGGGCGATGGCGACGCCCATCTTCGAGGCGGCGGGGCTCGATGCCTCGGCGGTCCGCGTCATCCTGATCCAGGATCCGAGCCTGAACGCCTTCGTCGCCGGCGGCCAGAACCTGTTCCTCAATACCGGCACCCTGGCCGCGGTCTCGACGCCGGAGCAATTGATGGGCGTCATCGCCCATGAAACCGGCCATATCGCCGGCGGCCATCTGGTGCGCAGCACCGAGGCGCTGCGCAATGCCTCGATCCAGCAGATCATCGCCACCGTCCTCGGCGCCATCGCCATCATCGGCGGCGGCGGCGATGCCGGGGCCGCCGTCATGATGGGCGGCGCCCAGGTGGCGCAGCGCAGCTTTCTGCAATATTCGCGGACGCAGGAATCCGCGGCCGACCAGGCGGCGATCACCTTCCTCGACAGGCTGCACGTCACTTCGCGCGGGCTTGGCGAATTCCTGAGCATCATCGAGCGCGATAACCTGCGCATCCGCTCCGATACCAATCCTTATATCTATACCCACCCGATCGGGGCCGACCGCCTGTCGGCCCTGGAAACCCGGGTCAATCAGTCGCCCTATGTCGATGCCGCCGCCTCGCCGGTCTATGTCGAGATGCTGGCGCGCATCCAGGGCAAGCTGCGCGGCTATACCAATGCGGCGGAAACGGTGATCCGCCAGATCCCCTCGACCGCGACCGGCCTTGCCGACCGTTATGCAAGGGTGGTCGCCCTCTACCGCAAGCCCGACCTGCCGACCTTCCTGATCGAAATCGACCGCCTGCTGCAATCCTATCCGAACGATCCCTTTTTTCTCGAACTGAAGGGCCAGGGGCTGCTGGAGAACGGCCGCGTCGCCGAGGCGGTCGAACCCTATCGGCTGGCGGTGAAATATGCCCCGAAGGAGCCGCTGATCCGGGTCGGCCTCGCCAGTGCCATGGTCGCGACCGAGGATCCGAAGCAGGCGGCCGAGGCGATCAAGGACCTGGAGATCGCCACCCGCGAGGACCCGGACAATTCCATGGCCTGGTACCAACTGGCGATCGCCTATGGCCGCCAGGGCGATATCGGCAAGGCGGCGCTGGCCTCGGCCGAGCGCTTCCTCCTGACCGGCAAGATGGAAGAAGCCTATCAGCAGGCCCAGCGCGCCGAAGCCAATCTTCCCGTCGGATCGCCGGGGGCGCTGCGCGCCGCCGATATCCGCGACCTTTCCCTGCGCCTGTGGCGCGAACGCCGTTGACCGGAGTAATGGCCATGCGCCGTCTGCTTGGAACCAGCCTTGCCGCCCTTCTGCTTGCCCAGGGCCCTGCCCTGGCCGAGACCTTCGATCCGGCGGCAAAGCAGGAAATCCGCGAGATCGTGAAAGACTACCTGATGGAGCACCCGGAGGTGATCCTCGAGGCAGTGCAGGCCTTGCAGGACCGCCAGGAACAGGCCAGGGCCAATCAGGCCAAGGACCTGATCGTGCAACTGCGCGAGCAATTGCTGCGCGACAGCCGCGATCCGGTGATCGGCAACCCGAAGGGCGACATCACCCTGGTCGAATTCTTCGACTATCGCTGCGGCTATTGCAAACAGGCCCAGCCCATTCTGGCCGAACTGATCAAATCCGATCCGAAGCTGCGCGTGGTCCTGAAGGAATTCCCCATCCTCGGGCCGGATTCCCTCGTCGCCAGCAAGGCCGCGATCGCGGCCCTGGCCCAGGGCAAATATCCCGTCTTCCACGAGGCGCTGATCGCCACCCGCGGCACGCTTTCCGACGACAAGATCATGGACATCGCGAAATCGGTCGGCCTCGATACGGCGAAACTGAAGGCCGACATGGAAAAGCCCGAGATCACCGGCCAGATCAGCGATATCCACGGCCTCGCCCAAAGGCTGGAGATCAACGGCACGCCCAGCTTCATCGTCGGCGATACGCTGGTGCCCGGCGCCGTCGACCTCGAAACCCTGAAGAAGCTGGTGGCCGAGGCGCGGAAATCCTGCACCGGCACCTGCTGAAGCCAGGGGTCAGGCCGGCGGCGGCACTTTCACGCTGGTGACCGGCTGTTCCAGGTAATCCAGGCCGCCGGGCTGCGTATCGCCCGGCGCCCGCGTGATCGTGCCTGACTTCTCGGCGATCACCTGGCCGTCGTAAAGGACGGTCAGGCGATAGCCGGCGGACCCCGGCCGCGGGCGCGGCTGGGTATGATACGGGAACATGCGCACCGCGACGCGGAATTCGCCCAGCGGCGGGTTGCCGGTGAAGACGACATGTTCCACCGGGTCGGGCAGCATGATCAGCTGGCCGCCCGCATTGTCCGTGCCATTGGCATCGAGATCGAGCCGGCCGCCGGCGCAGCCGCTGGGCCGCCCGGCGACGATGCGCCCGCCGTTCGGGCAGGTCACCACCAGGTCGAGATCGGCCTCATTGTCCCAGGCCAGGATGAATTCGAGCCGGCCGCGCTGGCCGCCCCGCTCCTCCACCCGGCGGCGGTCTTCGTTGGCGCGCTCCTCGCGGGGCGGCGGGGCTTCCGCGCGCGGGCGCGGCGGTTCCGCCGGGGGCGGTTCCGGCGCCGGCGGCACGGGCGGCTCGGGCTCGGGCGGTACAGGCGCGGGCGGTGCAGGCTCTGGCGGTGTGGGTGCAGGCTCTGGCGGTGCGGGTTCGGGGGCCGGCGGCGGCGTCTCCGGCACCGGCGGGCGGCAGGCCGCGGCTTTTTCCGCCAGTTGCCGCTCGATGTCCGACAGGCGACGGCGCAATTCCCGTTCCTGGTCCTGCAAGCCGCTCAATTCGCCGGCGACCGCGATCTCGCCCTCCGGCACTTCGCAGACCAGCGGCGGCGGATCGACCAGGGCCGACAGCCAGCCCCGCTGTTCGGCATAGATGCCGATGGCGGCCGCGGCCAGGACAAGCAGGGCGGCGACGGTCGCGACCACCGGCCAGGTCCAGCGCGAGGCGGGCACCGCGACGGCAGCCCCCGCGGCGGCGGGAAGGGCCGCCGGGGTGATCGCGGCCGCCTTGGCCGCGGCGGCGCTGCCCGGCGGGGGCGGCGGCGGCGCCAGGACGGGCGAGAAGGAGAACAGCAGGCCGCGCGGCGGCGGCACGCCCCGGCCGGTCGGATCGAGGGCAAGCGCGCCCCAATCGGTCAGTACCGGCTGGTCGCCGACCAGATAGACCCGGTCGAGCCCCGGCAGTTCCAGGGCCGCGCCCAAACGCGCGCCCAGCAGGCTTTCCGCCTCGTCCGTGCTCGCCGACAGGCGGGCGGCTTCGCCGCGCAAGCCCCCGACCAATTGGCCGAGGCCTTTCTGCACCGCTTCGCGGTCTGCGGGCGGCAGGTCGACGAAACGGGCGATCGGGCCGACCGCCTCGCTGTGCCATTCCATGAAGGCGCCGGCGACCCGCGGCCGGGCGAACAGCCGGGCATGGGTCGCGCCGAAGCGGGCCTCGACATGGGCGGCAAGCTCGGCCCCGGCGGTATTGACCGCCTGGCCCCCGATATCGATGGCTTGGACCCGATCGATCCTGGTCGTTGCGACAAGCGTCATGATCGCCTGATGGATTCCCCCGCGAGACCCGCGACAGCGCCGGAGTTTAGACGAACAATCCGCCGCCGCACAGTGATTGACGCCACAGGTCGCAAAGGCTCAACTCCCGGCCAGGAGGAAAGACCATGCCCTATCCAAAGAATGACGATGCCGTCCGCGCGCTCCTGACCTCGGTCAAGGTCATCGCCCTGGTCGGCGCCAGCCCCAATCCCGCACGCCCGGCCCATGAGGTCATGGCCTATCTGCTGCGCCGCGGCTATCGGGTGATCCCGGTCAATCCCGGCCAGGCCGGCAAGGACATCCTGGGCCAGCCGGTGGTCGCGCGTCTTGCCGACATCGCCGAGAAGGTCGATCTCGTCGATATTTTCCGCGAGACCGCCGCCCTCCCCGGCGTCGTCGACGAGGCGATCGCCATCGGCGCCGGCGCGGTCTGGATGCAGCTCGGCCTTGCCCATGACGGCGCCCGGGAAAAGGCCGAGGCCGCGGGCCTTCAAGTGGTCATGGACCGCTGCCCGAAGATCGAGATTCCCCGTCTCGGATTGTAATACTTTTAAAAAATGTAATACAAAAATATTGACATCAATATCGCGGATTAATATGGACACCACAAAAATCCGTGATCAATATGACCGTCCGCTTCAGGGAGACCACCAATGAGCGAGCACAAGCCTGCTTTCGAGACTCGCGCCGTCCATGCCGGCGCCGCCCCCGACCCGGCCACCAAGGCGCGGGTGACGCCGATCTATCAGACCGCGTCCTATGTCTTCGACGATGTCGATCACGCCGCGTCGCTGTTCGGGCTCCAGGCCTTCGGCAACATCTATACCCGCATCATGAACCCGACCAATGCCGTGCTGGAAAGCCGCATTGCCGATCTCGAAGGCGGCACCGCCGCGCTCGGCGTCGCCTCGGGCCATGCGGCGCAGTTCCTGGTGTTCCACACCCTGCTTTCGCCCGGCGACAAGTTCCTGGCCTCGAAGCAGCTCTACGGCGGCTCGATCAACCAGTTCGGCCAGAGCTTCAAGCAATTCGGCTGGGAAGTGATCTGGGTCGATTCCGAGGACCCGGAGAATTTCGAACGCGCCTTCGTGCCGGGCGTGAAGGCGATCTTCGTCGAATCGATCGCCAACCCCGGCGGCCGCATCACCGACCTCGACCCGATCGGGGCGATCGCCAGGAAGCACCATGTGCCCCTGATCGTCGACAATACGCTGGCCACCCCCTATCTGGTCCGGCCCTTCGAGCATGGCGCCAATATCATCGTCCATTCGGCGACCAAGTTCCTTGGCGGCCACGGCAATTCCATCGGCGGGCTGATCGTCGACGGCGGCAATTTCGACTGGCTGGCGGACGACAAATACCCCCTGCTGTCGCAGCCGAACCCGTCCTATGCCGGTGTCGAACTGGGCAAGACCTTCGGCAATATCTCCTTCGCCATTGCCGCCCGGGTGCTGGGCCTGCGCGATCTCGGGCCGTCGCTGGCGCCCTTCAACGCCTTCCTGATCCTGACCGGGATCGAGACCCTGGCGCTGCGCATCGAGCGCCACACGGCGAATGCCCTGGCCGCCGCCAAGTTCCTGGCCGGCCACGACAAGGTGGCCTGGGTCTCCTATGCCGGGCTGGAAGGCGACAAGTTCCACGCCCTGCAGCAGAAATATGCCCCGAAGGGGGCCGGCGCCGTCTTCACCTTCGGCCTGAAGGGCGGCTATGACGCGGGTGTGAAGCTGGTGCAGCAGGTGAAGCTGTTCTCGCATCTCGCCAATATCGGCGACGTGCGCAGCCTGATCATCCATCCGGCCTCGACCACCCACCGCCAGCTGACCCCGGTGCAGCGCGCCGCCGCCGGTGCCGGCGACGATGTGGTGCGCCTGTCGGTCGGGATCGAGAATGCGGCGGACATCATCGCCGACCTCGAACAGGCCCTCGCCGCCCTCTGAGGTCCCTGCCCGCAGCCGGTGCGCCGGCTGCGGGTTTCTCTGTCAGGCCCCGCCGCAGCCGGTTCGCCGGCTGCGGGCTTCAGGCCCGCCGCAGCCGGTGCCAGAGATTGAGGCCGAGAGTGAAGAGGACGAAGGCGCCGGCCTGGTGCAGGGCGCCCAGGTCGACCGGCACCACCGCCAGCAGGGTCCAGACCCCCAGGATGAACTGAAGCACGACCATGAAGGCGGCAAGCCCGGCCGCCCCCGCCGCCTGCGGCGCGCGCTGCCGCACCAGGACCGCATGGCCAAGGATCACCGCGGCGACGACGATGGCGAAATGGCGGTGCAGGAATTGCGCGGTGATATTGTTCTCGAAGGGGTCGATCCAGGCCGGGACATGGGTGAACAGCCCGTTCGGCACCCAGTCGCCGTCCATCAGCGGCCAGGTGTTGTAGGCCATGCCGGCATCGAGCCCGGCGACGAAAGCCCCGAGCACGATCTGCACGAAAAGCAGCAGTACGGCGAGCCCCGCAAGGCGCGACAGGCCGGGCGACGGCACGCGCAGCACCCGGCCCCGCGTCAGGTCGAGCGCGGTCCAGAACACGGCGGCATGAATGACGAAGGCCAGCGAGAGATGGGCCGCCAGCCGGTATTGCGAGACCGAGATCCGCTCGCTGAGGCCCGAGGCGACCATGAACCAGCCCATCGCCCCCTGAAGCCCGCCAAGGACGAGAATGCCCGCCAGCCGCCAGGCCATGGGCCGATCCAGCTTTCCGCGCAGCAGGAACCACAGATAGGGCACCAGGAAGGCGAAGCCGATCAGGCGGCCGAGCAGGCGATGCGCCCATTCGTACCAGAAGATCTGCTTGAACGCGTCCAGGCTCATGCCCTTGTTGACCAGTTCGTACTGCGGGATCTGCTTGTATTTCTCGAACTCCGCCGCCCAGGCCTCGTCCGACAGGGGCGGCAGCGCGCCGGTCACCGGCTTCCATTCGGTGATCGACAGGCCGCTGTCGGTCAGCCGGGTGACGCCGCCGAGAACGACCATGACGAGCAGCAGGAAGGACACCACGAAGAGCCAGCGGGCAACCGCCCGGTCCGCCGGTGCCGGTGCCGCCGGGGCGCCGGCCTGGGACTGCTGCTGGCTCATGCTCATGGCGCTCATGACGTCATCCTGAAAATTCCGGCCGGACCATAGGGGATTGCCCCTGCCCCGCCTAGCCCGATGCGACGAGATGCCCCAAACCGTCAGGGGGCGAGGGACAGGAGTTCGTCCGCCGCCCGGATCGTGTCGTGCAGGTTCAGGCGCTCGATCAGCTGCGCCCGGGCCGCCGGCGTCAGGGCCGGGCCCAGGCCGTTCAGGTGTTGCAGCACGCCCCAGGCCTGGAGCCGGGCGGCGGCCGCGTCGTCGAGATTCATCTCGCGGAACAATTCGAAGGAAAAGCGGATGACGATGATCGCATTGGTCACCAGGGGGGCGATCGCCGCCTCGTCGATGTCGAGATGCCCGGCCGCCTTCAAGGCCACGAAGAACCGCCCGAGCTGCGCCCAGGAGGCCCGGTAGATCCGGCCCGCGTGCTGGCGCAGGACTTCGGAATGCTCGCCGTAATCCGCCCGGTCGCGGAAGATGAAGCGGAAGGTCTGGATTTCCGTCGTCAGGGCGGCCAGCAGCCGGGCATAGCCGTCGAGAATATCGCCGGCCCCCGGCGCCATCAGCAGGCGCCGGTCGGCCTGTTCGACATAGAGCACGGAAATAGCGTCGAGCAGCGCCCGCTTGTTGCGGAAATGGTACCAGAGATTGCCCTCGGTCACCCCGACCGCCGCCGCCAGTTCGGCGGTGGTGACATTGCCGAAGTGACGCTCGTTGAACAGGCGAAGCGCGGTTTCGATAATCCGGGTACGGGTATTGCGGGCCATGCCCGGAGGCTTAGCCGATCCGGGCCCCCCTGTCGACCGCAGCGCGTCCAGGGGGGCCGGCCCGGTCAGGCGTGGCGATGCAGGCGGACCTGCACATCCTCGTAGCCGTTGACGAAATTGGACAGCACCCGCTCCGGCGGGGCGACCACTTCGATGCGCGAGAAGCGTTTCATGATCTCTTCCCATAGCACCCGCAGCTGCATTTCGGCCATGCGGTTGCCCATGCAGCGGTGAATGCCGAAGCCGAACGAAATATGGTGGCGGGCGCGCTCCCGGTCGATGCGGAATTCGTCCGGGCTGTCGATCACCGTTTCGTCCCGGTTGCCGGAACAATACCAGAGCACGACTTTGTCGCCCTTGCGGATCTGCTTGCCGTTGAAGACGACGTCTTCCTTGGCCGTGCGGCGCATGTGCGACAGCGGCGTCTGATAGCGGATGATCTCGGAGACCATATTGGGGATCAGGCCGGGATCGGCGCGCAGCTTGTCGTATTCCCCCGGGTTCTGGTTGAGGAAGACGACGCCGCCCGAGATCGAATTCCGCGTCGTGTCGTTGCCGCCGACGATGAGCAGCATGAGATTGCCCAGGAATTCGATCGGGTTGGCGATCATGTCCTTCGTGTCGGGATTATGGGCCAGCAGCGAGACGAAGTCGAATTTCGGCGGTGCCGCCGCCCGCTCCTGCCACAGGCGCGAGAAATAGGCGAGGCATTCCATCAGGATGCGCTGGCGCTCCGCCATGTCGGTCGGGATGCCCACGGCTTCGGAACTGGTCGAGATGTCGGACCAATAGGGCAGCAGGTGGCGATCCTCGAAGGGCACGTCGAACAGGGTCGCCAGCATCTGGGTGGTCAGTTCCCGCGACACCAGTTCGACCCAGTTGAAGGTCGGGCCGACCGGCAGGGAGTCCAGGATCGCCGCGGCCCGCTGGCGGATCACCGCCTCCAGTTCGGACAGGCGCGTCGGCCCGACCGCGGGCGAGGCGGCGCGCCGCTGCACGTCATGAACGGGCGGGTCCATGGCGATGAACATGGGTGGCTGGAAACCGTCCGACGGCTCGCCGATGATGATCGACGGCTCGGAGGAAAAGACCTTGGTATTGGTTTCCACCGCGACGATGTCGTTGAAGCGGGTGATCGACCAATAGGGGCCGAAGTCGGAATGGGCGCAGAAATGCACCGGATCGTCCTGGCGCAGGCGCTGGAAATAGGCGCCGTGCCGATCGTTCAGGTAAAGCTCGGCCCGGCTCGGATCGATCTGGTCGATCGGCAGGCTCCAGGGGTCGGGGATCGTGTCGGTATCGAACGAAAGCGCCGTATTGGCCATGCCAGTCCTCCCTTATATTCTTATTTCTAGGGTATATACCCTAATTTTGGGTGATAAGCAAACCGGCAATCTTGCACCCGCCCTCAACATGACCCATCAATGGCGGGCGGTCACCAGGGCCGTTGGGATGCATGATGCAGCATGAAGAGATCGACACCCCCCGCCGTATCGCCTTCTGGGCCGGGATCGTCGGCGTGATCGCCGGCTATTTCCTGATGCAGCACCTGTTCGAAACCCGGCCGGACCTGGGCCAGACGGCGATCTACGCCGCAGCGACGGTGCCGCCCTTCGCCTTCTGGGCCATCGCCCTCGGCCTCGCCCGGCATTTCGCCAGGAAGCCGTAGCGGACAAACGAAAAGGGCCTCCCTTGCGGAAGGCCCTTCGATTGGTCGGGCAGGCCGGATTTGAACCGACGACCCCCAGTCCCCCAGACTGATGCGCTACCAGGCTGCGCTACTGCCCGTCATGGCGAGGTGAAGCCTCGCGAGGTCGCGGACTATAGCCGCAAGGAACGGGATCGGCAATGCGCCCGCGGCATTTTTTCGAGGCCACCGCGCTTTTTTCCTAAGCCTTTGATTTCATGGCGAGAAGCGAGCGGATTTCGGCCAGCTCGCGGCGCAGGTCGATGACCAGGCCGCGCCAATAGGCGGCGTCCCGCTCGCCGTCGCTGCGCTCCTCTTCAGGGGACGATTCGAGCTGGGCGGGTTCCGGCGCCGGGGCGGGGTCCGGCTCCGCCTCGAAATCGAGCGGCGGCAGGCCGACCACCGGCGCCTGGGCGCGATGGTCCGCCAGCCGTTCGGCCAGCGGCTTGGCGACGGCGATGACGGCATGGGCGCCGTTCTCGCGCAGCACCTTCTGCACGCCCTTGATGGTATAGCCGTCGCTGTAGAGGAGATGGCGGATGCCGCGCAGCAGGGCGACATCCTCGGGCCGGTAATAGCGCCGGCCGCCGCCCCGCTTCAACGGCTTGATCTGGGGAAAGCGGGTTTCCCAGAAGCGCAGGACATGCTGGGGCACGTCCAGGTCTTCGGCGACCTCGGAAATGGTGCGGAAGGCGCCGGGCTGCTTGGCGCCGGCACGGATGCCCCTGCCCGCCTCGTCGTCCGGTGAGAGCGCCCGCTGCACCATCGGGCCTTAGCCCCGCTGCCGCCCCGAAAGACCGGTGTTGATATGGTCCTTCAGGACATGGGACGGACGGAAGACCAGCACCCGGCGCGGCTCGATCGGCACTTCCTCGCCGGTCTTGGGGTTGCGGCCGACGCGGCCGCCCTTCTGGCGCACGGCGAAAGTCCCGAACGACGAGATCTTCACCGCCTCGCCCTCGACCAGGCTGGAGGCGATGGCTTCGAGCACGGATTCGACCAGTTCCGCGGACTCGTTCCGCGACAGGCCGACCTCCTGATAGACCGCTTCCGCCAGATGTGCGCGCGTGATCGTGATCGCCATGCTTCCCCCAACCGGCCTCAAGGGTCGGAATTCCTGACCAAGAGCCTAAGTTGAAGTAAGAATGCCGTCAATATCAAGGGGATAGTGCGCGAGGCTCAGATCCTGACCAAGCACGAGCCCCAGGTGAAGCCACCGCCCATGGCTTCGAGCAGGACGAGATTGCCCGGCTGGATGCGCCCGTCCGCCCAAGCCTCGGTCAAGGCGAGAGGGACGGAGGCGGCGGACGTATTGCCGTGATGATCGACGGTGATGACGACGCGGGAATTGTCGATGCCGAGCTTCTTGGCCGTGCCCTCGATGATCCGCAGGTTGGCCTGATGGGGCACGATCCAGTCGATATCGGCCGGCGCAAGGCCGGTCGCCTCCAGCGCCTCGCCCACCGCATCGGCGAGATTGACCACGGCATGGCGGAACACTTCCTTGCCGGTCATGCGCAGGTGGCCGACGGTCTTCGTCTTCGACGGGCCGCCGTCGACATAGAGCAGGTCGCGATAGCGACCGTCGGCATGGAGATGGCTGGTGAGGATGCCGCGGTCGGCGCTGGTCCCCTCGCCCGTCCCGGCTTCGAGGACGACGGCGCCGGCACCGTCGCCGAAGAGAACGCAGGTGGTGCGGTCGTTCCAGTCGAGGATGCGGGAGAAGGTCTCGGCCCCGATCACCAGGGCGCGCTTGTGCTGCCCGGCCTTCAGGAAATTATCGGCCGTGGCCAGGGCATAGATGAAGCCGGAACAGACCGCCTGGATGTCGAAGGCGGCGCCGCGGCGGATGCCGAGATTGGCCTGCACCGTGGTCGCGCTGGACGGGAAGGTATAGTCGGGGGTCGCGGTGGCGAGAACGACCAGGTCGATGTCGCGGGCGTCGCGCCCCGCCGCTTCGAGCGCACGCCGGGCCGCCGCGGTCGCAAGGTCGGAGGTGCATTCGCCCTCCGCCGCGATATGGCGCTGGCGGATGCCGGTGCGGGCGGTGATCCAGGCATCGTCCGTATCGACCTGGGCCGCCAGATCGGCGTTGGTCAGGACCTTTTCGGGCAGATAGGCGCCGGCGCCGAGAAGCAAGGAACGAATGACGCCACCACCACTGGTCATGATTTCTCGGCTACCTCTTGTTCGACTGCGCCCGGCGCCTCCCCGCCGATAGAATCAGCCGGAGCGACGCGCTTCAGATCTTCTAGAATACGGGTTACGAAACCGCTTAAGGCAAGATCCGCGGCAATGCCGATGGCGGCGGCGAAGCCGACCGCATTGGTGCCGCCATGGCTCTTGACCACGAGGCCATTGAGGCCGAGGAAGGCGCCGCCGTTATAGCGGTTGGGGTCCAGCCGCTCGCGCAGGGCCTGCAAGGCGGGGCGCGCCAGCAGATAGCCGAGCTTCGACCAGATCGAGCGGCGGAAGGTCGCGGCCAGATAGGCGGAGACGAGCCGTGCCGTCCCTTCCTGCGTCTTCAGGGCGATATTGCCGGCGAAACCGTCGGAGACGATGACGTCGACCTGCCCCTGGGCAATGCCGTTGCCTTCGATGAAGCCGGTGAATTCGAACGGCAGGTCGGGGGTGTCGCGCAGCAATTGCGCCGCGCCGCGCACCGCCTCGTTGCCCTTCAGGTCCTCGGTGCCGATGTTGAGCAGGGCCACCCGCGGCTTCGGCAGGCCGAGCGAGGCCCGGGCGAAAGCCGCGCCCATGAAGGCGAATTCGACCAGGTTGCGCTCGTCGCAGCCGACATTGGCGCCAAGGTCGAGCATGACCGACTCGCCCCGCATCGTCGGCACGAAGGAGGCGATAGCCGGGCGGTTGATCGCCGGCGAGGTGCGCAGCAGGAACATGGCGATCGCCATCAGCGCGCCGGTATTGCCGGCGCTGACGGCGGCCTGGGCCGTGCCGTCGCGCACCGCCTCGCAGGCCAGCCACATGGACGTGCCCTTGCCGCGGCGCATGGCCACGCCGGGCTTTTCATCGGCGGAAATCGCCGTCGCGGTATGGACGATCTCGGCGCAATCCGAAAGCAGCGCCTGCCCCTTCACCAGGGGGGCGATCTTCGCCTCATCCCCGAAGAAGAGGAAGCGAACCTGGGGAAAGCGCTCGCGGGCAATGGCGGCGCCCTCGACCAGCACACCGGGGGCATGGTCGCCCCCCATGGCGTCGACGGCAATCACCAGCGGGGACATGGTCGCCATGCCCCGGTCTCACCCGGCGGTCAGGCCGCGGTCGTGGTCGCGACGACCTCGCGGCCGTCGTAATAGCCGCAAGCGCCGCAGACATGGTGCGGCAGCTTCAGCTCGCCGCAGTTCGGGCACTCGTTCGACGCGACCGGGGTCAGCGCATGGTGGCTGCGACGCATGTCACGGCGCGAGCTGGAAGTACGTTTCTTAGGAACAGCCATTTTTTCAACTCTTCAAGGCTACGGGGCAAGCCCCGCCCGGGAAGCGGAGAACATACACGGAAAGTTCCCGAACTCAAGAGTTTCGGCCACCCTTGAGCACGGCAAACGGGCGATGGGTCTCCTGCGCCGGGGGCTCGGCTGCCGCCTCCTCCGGGTCGGCGCGGTATTCCGCCGGAATCTCGGCGCCGGGGGCGCGCGGATAGGGATCGAGCGACAGCGCCAGTTCCTCCGCCACCACCTCGCCCAGGTCGACGATGCCGTCGATCAAGGGTTCCGGCGGGTCCTCGGCATCGGGATCGAACAGGTCGGCGACGGAAAACGAATCTTCCGGATCTTCGGCGCCCGGCTCATAGATCCGTTCGAAGGCGGCCTCGATATGCTGGGGCACCGGCTCCAGGCTGACCACGCATTCCTGCACGACATCGGCGACCAGCCGGCCGCTGAGGGCGAGGCCGTCGCGGCGATGGGGCCGGAGTTCGATCTCGGCCACCAGCGAGTCGATCGCCGGAATGCCGAATCGCGCGGCCAGGGCCGCCCGCTCCGCCGCCGAGGCGGACAATTTCTCGGTGCGGCCGCGCACATGCACGCTTTCGGCTTTCAGGGGGCGGGAAAACTCCGGCGGGACGGTGGCGGTGCTCATGCACTCACTCCTCGGGCAAGGGGGCGGGCGGCAGCTGTCCGGCATGGAAACCGTCCAGCGGCGCGGCGGCATAGAAGGCGGCGAGGCCCCGGACATAGGCGGCAAACCCGGCCAGGATATCCGGTGCGATCTCGGCGCCACGATAGAGATTGCGCTTCAGGGCTTCAGTCAGCGCCACGTCGTCGCCGGCGGCAAGGGCATTGTCATAGGCGCCGAGCCGGCCGTAGAAGGCCTGGGCCATTTTCTTCACCCGATGCGGCACGCCCTGGTCGCCGACGCCGAGTTCGCGCAGCGTCCGGTCCATGTCGGTGAACATCATGTCGAAGATGCCCTGGGACAGGCGGCGGACCCTTTTGTCGGTCTCGCCCTTGAAGCGGTTGAGCAGGACGACGACCTCGAGGGTCACCATGTCGAAGCGGCCGTCCATGGAATCGGCGACGCGGAACTGGCGATAGAACACCGGGGTCCGCGCACGGCTCACCGCCGCCGCGTAAAGCGTCGCCGCTATGCGCTGGTCCTGCCGGTTGAACAGCTTGTGCAGCATCGGAACATTCACCTCAAAGCCGGGCCGCGCCGCCGGGCCGCCCTGTTCCGTCGAATTGACAGGTCTCGACGCGAATGACAAGGTGCCACGTCTCTATTCATGCCCGACGCGGGACGCCGCGTCGCGCCTCTCGACGGACTTTTGTCACCCATGGCCGCTGACCGCTCACCCCTGAAGCATTTCCCGGCCGTTGCCGCCGTGCTTGCCGCGCTTGCCATCGGGGCCTGCACGCCGATCGTGGACGACCGCGGCTGGCGCCCCGACGAAACCGCGGTTTCCGCCATCCGCCCGGGCGTGGACAACAAGGAATCCGTCGCCCGCCTCCTCGGCACGCCGTCGACCGTGTCCAATTTCGACGATCGCGCCTGGTACTATATTTCCGCCCGCACCGAGCGAATCGCCTTCCAGCGCGACTCCGTCACCAACCAGGCGGTGCTGATCGTTTCCTTCGATGCCGCCGGCAATGTCACCGAAGTCAGCCGCCTCGACCAGGCGGACGGCAAGGAAGTGGCGATGAACCCGGACAAGACCGCGACGCTCGGCAACGAACTGACCATCTGGCAGCAGCTGTTCGGCAATCTCGGCCGCTTCAACGCGCCCTCGGGCGGCAGCACGACCGCGCCCATGCCCGGCGGCACCCTGCCCCGCAACTGACGAAAAAAAAGCCGCCGGCAGCACCGGCGGCCCTCAAGGGCCGGCACTGCCGGCCCTTTTCGTTTGTCCGCTCAGTTCATGTCCGCTCAGACGTGAGCGATGATCGCCAGCAGCAGCAGGGCGACGATATTGGTGATCTTGATCATCGGGTTGACCGCGGGGCCGGCGGTGTCCTTGTAGGGATCGCCGACGGTATCGCCGGTCACCGCCGCCTTGTGGGCGTCGGAACCCTTGCCGCCGTGATGGCCTTCCTCGATGTATTTCTTCGCATTGTCCCAGGCGCCGCCGCCTGCCGTCATGGACAGGGCGACGAAGAGGCCGGTGACGATCACGCCCATGAGCATGGCGCCCACGGCGGCGAAGGCGGCCGGCTTGTCGGCGACCGCGAGCACGACGAAGTAGAGCGCCACGGGGGCCAGCACCGGCAGCAGCGAGGGGATGATCATTTCCCGGATCGCGGCCTTGGTCAGCAGGTCGACGGCCTTGCCGTAGTCCGGCTTGGCCTTGCCCTGCATGATGCCCTTGATCTCCTTGAACTGCCGCCGCACCTCGACCACCACCGAGCCGGCGGCGCGGCCGACCGCGGTCATGCCCATGGCCCCGAACAGATAGGGCAGCAGGCCGCCGACCAGCAGGCCGACGACGACATAGGGGTTCGACAGGTCGAAGGTCACCTTGATGTCGGTGAAATAGGCCTTCAGGTCCTCGGTATAGGCGGCGAAGAGCACCAGGGCGGCCAGGCCGGCGGAACCGATGGCATAGCCCTTGGTAACCGCCTTGGTGGTATTGCCGACCGCGTCGAGGGCGTCGGTGGTCTTGCGCACGTCGGGCGGCAGGTTGGCCATCTCGGCGATGCCGCCGGCATTGTCGGTGACGGGACCATAGGCGTCCAGCGCCACCACCATGCCCGCGAGCGCCAGCATGGTGGTCACCGCGATGGCGATGCCGAACAGGCCGGCGAGCTGGTAGGTGGCGACGATGCCGACGCAGATGATCACGGCCGGGGCCGCAGTCGCTTCCATCGAGACCGCAAGGCCCTGGATCACATTGGTGCCATGGCCGGTGGTCGAGGACTGGGCGATGGAGCGCACGGGCCTGAAGGCGGTGGAGGTATAGTATTCCGTCACCCAGACGATGAGACCGGTGACGACAAGGCCGATCAGCCCGCAGATGAACAGCTCCGTGCCGGTGAAGGCATGGCCGCCGCCGGTATAGGCCGTGGTCATGTCGCCCAGCACCACCTGGGTGATCGGCCACAGCGCCGCCGCCGACAGCACGCCGGTGACGATCAGCCCCTTGTAGAGGGCGCCCATGATCGACTGGCTGGCGCCCAGGCGGACGAAGAAGGTGCCGATGATCGAGGTGATGATGCAGACCCCGCCGATGGCGAGCGGGTAGAGCATCATCTTCGCGGCCAGCGCCGGATCGGCGACGAAGAAGATCGAGGCCAGCACCATGGTCGCGACCAGGGTGACGGCATAGGTCTCGAACAGGTCGGCGGCCATGCCGGCGCAGTCGCCGACATTGTCGCCGACATTGTCGGCGATCACGGCCGGGTTGCGCGGGTCGTCCTCGGGGATGCCGGCCTCGACCTTGCCGACGAGGTCGGCGCCGACGTCGGCCCCCTTGGTGAAGATGCCGCCGCCGAGACGGGCGAAGATCGAGATCAGCGACGCACCGAAGCTGAGCGCCACCAGGGGATCGATCAGGTCGCGCCCCGTCGCCCCGAGCAGCAGGAGAACGTAGTAGTAGACGGCGACCGCGAGCAGCGCGAGGCCGACCACCAGCATGCCGGTGACGGCGCCCGCCTTGAAGGCGATGCCGAGGGCATTGGCGAGGCCGTCGCGGGCGCCGGCCGCGGTGCGCACGTTGGAACGCACCGAGACATTCATGCCGATATAGCCCGCCGCCCCCGAGAGCACGGCGCCGACCACGAAGCCGATGGCGACGAGCGGCCCGAGCAGCAGATAAAGGGCGACGATGACGACGAGCCCGACGAGGGCGATGGTGCGATATTGCCGATTGAGATACGCCTTGGCGCCGACCTGAATGGCGCTGGCGATTTCCTGCATACGCACGGTTCCGGCGTCGCGCGACAGTACGGAGCGCGCCGCCAGGGCACCATAGAGAAGGGCAAGCACGCCGCACCCTATGACGATCCAAAGGCCGATGGTTGTGTCCATGATCTCCCCGCTTGTTTCCTCGGGCTGCCTGGGATGGGCGACTTACCCTCGGTCCCCCGCTTCTACCCGCGAGAACCGTGACAGAGAAGACGCAATCCGGCAATCCACGTAAGGTTAATCACCGTGGTCACAGGTGCCGCCGCAGCAGCAGGCATGAACCGGCTGCGCCGGCGGCTTCACCCGCCCGCCCGCGGCCAGCGGCAGCAGCACCAGGGCCAGCAGGGCAAGCGGCAAGGTCGCCACCGGCACGCCGTCCCAGCCGGTCCAGTTGAGCAGCACGCCCGACAGGAACGAGGCGCCGGAGACGACGCCGAAGACGAGGAAATCGTTGGCGGCCTGCGTCTTGGTCCGTTCCGCCGGCTCGTAGCAGGTGGTGACCAGGCTGGTGGCGCCGACGAAGGCGAAATTCCAGCCGAGCCCGACCAGCACCAGGGCGACCCAGAAATGTTCGAGCGCGACCCCCGCCAGGGCGACCGCGGTGCAGGCGAGAATGAGCACGAGGCCGGCGGCGATCACCGGGATCACGCCGAAGCGCTCGATCAGCCGGCCGGTGAAGAAGGACGGCGCGAACATGGCCAGCGAATGCCATTGGATGACGAAGGCGGCATCCTCCACCGTCAGGCTGCAGGCGACCATGGCGATCGGCGTCGCCGTCATCACGAGACTCATGGAGGCATAGGCCGCGATTCCTGTGGCCAGGGCCGCCAGCATGCGCGGCTGGCGCAGGATCACGGCCAGGGGCCGGCCGCTGTCGTGCCGGTCGGCGGCCGGCGGCGGCGCCAGCCGCAGGGCCGACATCAGGCCCATGGCGACGAGGCCGAGCACGACCACGACGCCATAGGCGCCGATGAAGGGCAGGCCGAGGACGAGGTCCTTGCTGTATTTCACCAGTTCGGGGCCGGCCAGGGCCGCCGCCACGCCGCCGGCCATCACCAGGCTGATGGCCCGGGGCCGGCGCGCCTCGGCCGCCGCTTCGGCGGCGGCGAAGCGGTAGAATTGGGCATTGGCGAAATACCAGCCGGTCACCAGCGCCGCCGCGGTGAACAGCCAGAAATCCCCAAGCCAGATGCCGAGCCCGTAGCCGGCTCCGCCCAGGGCCCCGGCCAGCGCCCCCAGCACGAAGCCGACGCGCCGCCCGAACAGGCGATGGACCTGGGCCGCCGGCACGGTCGAAAGGGCGGCGCCGACCATGACCGCGGTCACCGGCAAGGTGGCCAGGGCCTTGTCGGCGGCCAGCATATGGCCGACCAGCCCGTTCAAGGTGAAAAGGATCGTGGTCGCGGTGCCGTAGAGCGCCTGGCCGAGGCCGAGCAGCAGCACGTTCCGCCGTTCGAACGCCGCCGCCATCGCCCTAGCCCTTCACCGGAAGGACGCGATCGATCAGCACGTCCTGGACGATATCCTCGCCGGCGGCGCGGCGCAGCGCCGCCAGGACCCGGGCCCGGATCACCGCATCGTCGAAATCCGCCGGCCCGTCCCGGGTCTCGATCGGCTCGACGGAAAAATCGGCGACCAGGGCGGCCCGCATATGGGCGACCCGCTGCTTCAGTTGCAGGGCCGTTGCCTCGTCCTTCACCTCGACCTTGAAGTCGAAATTGATGTAGTTGCGGAAGCGCCCGCCGCGGTTGGCCGGCAGCATGACGTTCTTCAATTCGAGCAGGGCGCTGTCCGGCACCACGGGCAGGGTCGCCGGGGGCGGCGGCGGCGCGGCCTCCGTCTCAGCCGCGGCCGGCGCCTGCAGGATGAAACCGCCGAAATAGAGCCCGGCGACGGCAATGCCCGCCAGCAGCAGCCCGGCGACCAGGATGATGATGATCCGCTTCATGCCCCGGCCTCGTCCCGGCCCACCGGGTGTTGCCAGCCGGTCCGCGTCAATTGGAGAGGCAAGCCTGACGGATCGCGCAGCTCGACACCTTGACCTGGCTCAAAGCGGCCGATGACGGTGACCGGGGTGACGGCGGCCAGCGCCGCGACATCCGCTTCCGGCGGCAGGGCGAAGACCAGCTCGTAGTCGTCGCCCCCGGTCAGCACGGTTTCGACCAGGGCGGGATCGGCGGCGATGCTGGCGGCCGCGGCCGGCGACAGGGGCACGAGCCCCGCCTCGATCACCGCGCGGACCCCGGATTGCGTGCACAGATGGCCGAGGTCGGCGACCAGCCCGTCGGAAATGTCGCAGGCCGCATGGGCGATCCCGCGCAGCGCCTGCCCGAGGGCGAGGCGCGGCTCGGGCTTCAGGTAGCGCGCGGCGAGATGGGCCTCGCCCCGCACCGCCCGGCCCCGGAGCTTGCGGGCGACATGAAGCGCGGCATCGCCGATCGTGCCGGAAACGCAGACCAGATCCCCTGCCCGCGCGCCCCGGCGCCGGATCATGGTGCCGGCCGGCACTTCGCCGATGGCGGTCAGGGAGAAGAAGGCGGGGCCCCGGGTCGAGACCGTGTCGCCGCCGATCAGGGCGCCGCCGAAGGCCTCGAGATCGGCGCCGATGCCGGCGGCGAAGGCCGGCGCCCAGCCGGGCCCGGCGTCGGGCGGAAAGGCGGCGGCGAGCAGGAAGGCCCGCGGCACCGCCCCCTTGGCCGCGAGATCGGAAAGATTGACCCGCATCAGCTTGGCGCCGATCGTCTCGGGCGGGTCGTCGGGGAAGAAATGGACGCCGGCGACGATGGCGTCCTTGGTCAGGACCAGGTCGAAACCGGGCCGGGGCGAGAGCACGGCGGCATCGTCGCCCAGGCCGAAGGCCCCCGGCTCGCCCCGGGTCAGGGGCAGGAACAGGCGGGCGATGGTCTCGAATTCGTTCATGCCCGCCCGTCCGTGCCCGGCCCTGCGCCGTTCAGCTGAATTCGGCCGGCCGCAGGCGCCGCGCCAGGGTGTTCAGGACACCATTGGCGAAGGCAGGCTCGCTGCCGGCGAAAAAGGCGTGGGCAACGTCCAGATATTCGTTGATCACCACCTTGGCCGGGACATCGACGCGGGCGAGGAATTCGTAGACGGCGATGCGCAGGGTCGCGCGCAGGATCGAATCCAGCCGGTCCAGCGGCCAGTCGGCGGTCAGCGCGGGGGCGATCAGGTCGTCGATCTCGGCCCGGCGCTCGGTGGCCCCGCGCACGAGGTCGCCGAAGAAATCCTGGTCGGCATCGTGCAGCTTCTCGCCCTCGTCGAGTTCGGCGCCCAGGCGATGGGCGACGAATTCCTTGATCACGCCGACGGCGGGCCGCCCGGTGACTTCGATCTGGTAAAGCGCCTGGACCGCCGCCAGACGGGCGGCGCTGCGCGCCTTCACCCCGGGCTTGGGCCGCCGGGCGGGGGGATTGCCGCTCACGGGGCCACCCCGAAACGCCGGCGCAGGTCGATCAGGGCGAGCGCCGCCGCTGCGGCACCGGCGCCCTTGTTCATCTCGTGGCGATTGGCCCGGGCCCAGGCCTGGTCCTCGTTCTCGACCGTCAGGATGCCGTTGCCGACCGCAAGGCCGAGCGAAACCCCGAGATCCATCAGGCCCCGGGCGCTTTCGCCGCAGACATAGTCGAAATGGCTGGTCTCGCCGCGGATGACGCAGCCGAGGGCGACATAGCCGTCGATCCGCCGCACCCGGTTGGCGCGGTTGATGCTGCCCTGTTCCGCGATGCGGATGGCGGCGGGGATTTCGAGCGCGCCCGGAACGGTGATCCGTTCCCAGCTGCCGCCCGCGGCCTCGATCGCCGCGGCCGCGCCGAGAAAAAGCTCGTCCAGGATCGCTTCGTAGAAGCGCGCCTCGACGATCAGGAGATGGGGACTGCCGGTGCCGCCGGACCGCGGCAGGTTCGGGTCGCCGGCGTCGCTCGCCTTGGGGTGCATGTCTGTCAGCCGATGTTGAGCGGACGGTGGCCGGTGACCTTGAGGTCGTAGCCCTCAAGCCCGACGATGGTCCGCCGCGTGTTGGAGAGAAGGATCATTTCATGGACCCCGAGGTCCAGCAGAATCTGCGCGCCGATGCCGTAATCGCGCAATTCGCTGGCGGCGAGCGGCGCATTCGGGCTGGAGGCGCCCGGATTGCCGCGCTTGCCGACGAATTCGCTGAGCACGGTCTGGCGGCTGTCGCGGATCAGGACGACGACGCCCCGCCCCTCCTCGCCGACCGCGTCCATGGCGGCGGAAAGCGGGCTGGTGCGGCCCCGGCGGTCGGCCAGCAGATCCTCGAAGACATTGACCGTATGCATGCGCACCAGGACCGGTTCGGGCCCGGTAATATCGCCCTTCACCAGGGCCAGATGCTCGGTGCCGTCGACCTTGTTGCGGTAGACGAGGGTGCGGAAGATGCCGCCATGGGCGGAATCGATCTCGGTCGCGCCGACATTGGTGACCAGATTGTCCCAGCGCCGGCGATAGGAGATCAGGTCGGCGATGGTGCCGATCTTGAGGCCGTGGAGCTGGGCGAACTGCACCAGGTCCGGCAGGCGGGCCATGGTGCCGTCGTCGTTCATGATCTCGCAGATCACGCCGGACGGGTTGAGCCCGGCCAGGCGCGAGACATCGACCGCCGCCTCGGTATGGCCGGCGCGGACCAGCACGCCGCCGTCGCGGGCGACCAGCGGGAAGACATGGCCCGGCGTCGCCAGATCCTGCGGCCCGCGCGAGGGGTCGATGGCGACCGCGATGGTATGGGCCCGATCATGGGCGGAAATGCCCGTGGTCACCCCTTCCCGCGCCTCGATCGAGACGGTGAAGGCGGTCTGGTGGCGGGACAGGTTGTCCCGGCTCATCAGGGTCAGGCCCAATTGCTCGACCCGCTGCCGGGTCATGGACAGGCAGATCAGGCCGCGGCCATAGCGGGCCATGAAATTGATCGCCTGGGGCGTCGCCATCTGCGCCGGGATGACGAGGTCGCCCTCGTTCTCCCGGTCCTCGTGATCGACCAGGATGAACATGCGGCCGTTGCGGGCATCCTCGATGATGTCCTCGATCGGCGACAGGCAGGATGCATATTCGCCGCTCATGCCCGCCACTCCTGCAACCGGGCGACATAGCGCGCCAGCACGTCGATCTCGAAATTCAGCCGGGTGCCCGGCAGCGCCAGATCGCGGCGGAAGGTGGTCATGGCCTGGGTATGGGGAATGACGTTGACCCAGAAATCGGCGCCCTCGACCCCGTTCACGGTCAGCGACACGCCGTCGAGCGCGATCGAGCCCTTGGCCGCGACATAGCGGGCGAAGCCCGCCGGCGCCTCGATCAAGATCTTCACGCTGTCGCCCTCGGGCGTGACCGACTTGATGGTGGCAAGGCCGTCGACATGGCCGGTGACGATATGGCCGCCCATCTCGTCGCCCACCTTCAGCGAGCGTTCGAGATTGACCGGGCTGCCCGGCCGCCAGTCGCCCAGCTTGGTCTTGCGCAGCGTCTCGGCCGAGACATCGACCTCGAACCAGCCGGGGGCCTTGTCGACCACGGTCAGGCAGACGCCCGAACAGGCGATGGACGCGCCGATCAGCACGCCGCCCATGTCATAGGCGGTCTCGATGCGAAAGCGGGTGTCGCCGCGATGGCTGACGGCGGCGATTCGGCCGACGTCGGTAATGATACCTGTGAACATGATCGCCACTCTTAACGGGATAGGCGGTAGATTTCCAATAGGTCGTCCCCGAGACGCTCGACCGCGTCCAGCGCATAGGTCGGCGCCCTGGCCAGTTTGTCGAGGCCGAGCGCCGCAACCGCCGCCCGCCCCTCCTCGCCGATGACGACCGGCCCCCGGAACCAGAACAGCAAATCGACCAGCCTGGCGTGGATGACGCTGGCGGCGAGCTGGCCGCCGCCCTCGACCATGACCCGGGTGACGCCCTTTTCCGCCAGATGCTTCATCATGCCGGCGGGATCGGGCCGGGCGCAGGCATCCGCCGCCACCTCGACCACCTCGACCCCGGCCTGGGCATAGGCGTTGCGCCGCTCCGGGGAATTGCCCGGCGCGCAGAACAGCACGGTCGGCACCTCGCGCGCCGTGCGCACAAGGTAATGCGTCAGGGGCAGGCGCAGGCGCCCGTCCGCCACCACCCGGACCGGCGAGCGCTGGGCCAGGCCCGGCAACCGGCAGGTCAATTGCGGGTTGTCGGCGATCGCCGTGCCCACCCCGATCATGATGGCATCGTGCTGGGCGCGCATCAGATGGGCACGGGCGCGGGCCTGTTCGCCGGTGATCCACTGGCTGTCGCCGGTGCGCGTGGCAATGCAGCCGTCGAGACTGGTCGCCAGCTTCAGGGTGACCAGCGGGCGGCCGTCCAACCTGCCGAAGAAGCCGGCGTTGACGCGCTGGGCTTCCTGTTCCAGGCAGCCGACCTCGGCGACGATGCCCGCCGCCTTCAGCAGGGCGATGCCCCGGCCGGCGACGCGGGGATCGGGATCGATGGTGGCCGCCACCACGCGGGCGATGCCGGCCTTCGCCAGCGCCTCGGCGCAGGGACCGGTCTTGCCGTGGTGGGAACAGGGTTCCAGCGTCACATAGGCGGTGGCGCCGCGGGCCAGGGCGCCGGCGCGGGCCAGCGCCTCGGTCTCGGCATGGGGGCGGCCGCCCGGCTGGGTCCAGCCCCGGCCGACGACGATGCCCTCGCGCACGATGACGCAGCCGACCGCCGGATTGGGCGCGACATTGCCCAGCCCCCGGCGGGCCAGGGTCAGCGCCGCCGTCATATGGCGGCGATCGGTTTCGTTAAAACGCTCAGTCGTTGTCCGCACCGGCCAGCCGCCCGACGAAGGTCTCGAAATCCTTGGCTTCGCGGAAATTGCGATAGACCGAAGCGTAGCGGACATAGGCGACGGAATCGATGGAGGCGAGGCCCTCCATCACCATTTCGCCGACGAGATCGGACGGAATTTCGCTCTCGCCCATGGATTCCAGCCGGCGCACGATGCCGGAAATCATCCGCTCCACCCGCTCCGGCTCGACCGGGCGCTTGCGCATGGCGATCATGATCGAGCGGGCCAGCTTGTCGCGATCGAAGGGCACGCGCCGGCCGCTCTTCTTCACGATGGTGATCTCGCGGAGTTGCACCCGCTCGAAGGTGGTGAAGCGGGCCCCGCAGCCCGGGCAGAAGCGCCGGCGCCGGATGGCGGCATTGTCCTCGGTGGGACGGCTGTCCTTCACCTGGGTTTCTTCATGGCCGCAGAACGGGCAGCGCATCTCTCGTCGTCCCCCTCACCCCAAGATCGCGGTGCCGCGCCAGCCCCGCGCGGCACCGTATCCGGACAGATTAACCGTAGATCGGGAATTCGGCGCAGAGTTTGGTCACCTTGTCGGCGACCGCCTTCTCGACCGCGCCATTGCCCTCGACACCGTTGGCGGCAAGGCCGTCCAGCACCTCGGCGATCAGGTCGCCGACATATTGGAATTCGGCGACGCCGAAGCCGCGGGTGGTGCCGGCCGGCGTGCCGAGACGGATGCCCGAGGTCACCATCGGCTTTTCCGGATCATAGGGAATGCCGTTCTTGTTGCAGGTGATCTGGGCCCGGTCCAGCGCCTTTTCGGCGATATTGCCGGTCAGCTTCTTCGGGCGCAGATCGACCAGCATCAGATGCGTATCGGTGCCGCCCGAGACGAGATCGAAGCCATGGCCCTTCAGCCGCTCGGCCAGCGCCTTGGCGTTTTCCACCACCTGGCGGGCATAGGTCTTGAATTCCGGCTGCAGCGCCTCGCCGAAGGCGACCGCCTTGGCGGCGATGACATGCATCAGCGGGCCGCCCTGAAGCCCCGGGAAGACCGCCGAATTGATCTTCTTGCCGAGGTCGGCATCGCGCGACAGTACCATGCCGCCGCGCGGGCCGCGCAGGGTCTTATGCGTGGTGGTGGTCACGACATGGGCATGCTCGATCGGGTTCGGATGGGCGCCGCCGGCGACGAGGCCGGCGAAATGCGCCATGTCGACCATGAAATAGGCGCCGATCTTGTCCGCGACCGCGCGGAACTTGGCGAAATCGATCTGGCGCGGATAGGCCGAGCCGCCGGCGATGATCAGCTTCGGCTTATGCTCCAGCGCCAGCGCCTCGACTTCGTCGTAGTCGATCTGGTGGGTGTCGGGCTTCACCGAATAGGGCACGGGCTTGAACCATTTGCCCGACTGGTTGGCGGGCGCGCCATGGGTCAGGTGACCGCCGGCGGCAAGGTTCAGGCCGAGGAACGTGTCGCCGGGCGACAGCAGGGCGAAGAACACCGCCTGGTTGGCCTGGGCGCCCGAATGGGGCTGGACGTTGGCATAGGTCGCGCCGAACAGCTGGCAGGCGCGCTCGATCGCCGCGGCTTCCGCCTTGTCCACTTCCTCGCAGCCGCCGTAGTAGCGCCGGCCCGGATAGCCCTCGGCATATTTATTGGTCAGCACCGAGCCCTGCGCTTCGAGCACGGCGCGGGAGACGATGTTCTCCGAGGCGATCAGCTCGATGAAATTCTGCTGGCGGTGCAGTTCGAGATCGATCGCATGGGCGAGCACGGGGTCGCGCTCGGCAAGGCTGCCGCCGAAGAACGGCGACGTGTTCGAAAGATTGGCGGCAGGAGTCGCGGTCATTGGCGGACCTCGCACTTAGTGTTCGAAAAGATTCAGCAGGACGAGCCGGCAGGCCCGCCCGCCGGCGGCGGACAGCTCAACTTGGAGACCCGGCCGGCATGACGGCCCCCTTCATAGGGCGTGTCCAGAAAGGCTGCAAGGCAGTCCCGCGCCACTTCCAGCCCGATCATGCGTGCCCCGAGGACCAGCACATTGGCATCATTGTGCTGGCGCGACAGCCGCGCGAGCAGGCCGTTGTGGCAGAGCGCGGCCCGGATCGCCGGATCCCGGTTGAGGGCGATGGAAATGCCGATGCCCGAACCGCAGATGGCGACACCGCGTTCCGCCCGCCCGTCCTTCACCGCCGCGGCCAGGGCATAGCCGTAATCGGGATAATCGACCGAGGCCGGGCCATTGGTGCCGAGATCCAGCACATCCAGGCCCCGAGCCTTCAGTTCGTCCGCCAGGAAGGATTTCAGGTCGACGCCGGCATGATCGGACGCCAGGGCAATGACAGTCACGGCGAAGCGCCTTCCGAAAGTGAAGCAGGGGCCGGAACTTACCAGATGTCGAGAGGCAATGCCATGCCGCACACTATGGGTACGGCATGGCTGCCATGCGGCGAAACGTCAGCCGCCCATCAGCGCCTTTTCCGCCGCCAGCACCTCGATGAAGGCCGGACGGGCCTGGATCACCGCCAGATAGCCGGCGAGCTTCGGGTATTTCGCCGCATCGACCTCGACCCCGGCATAGGCGAGGTTGACGAACTGGGCGCCGAGGGAAAGATCGGCGATCGAAACCGTCTGGCCGACCAGCAGGTTGTTCGCCTGGATCTGGGTCTCCAGATAGTCGAGGATCGGCGGCAGGCCTTCGCGCTCGGCCTTGTCGGCGGCGGCGTCATCGCCCTTCTGGCCCATGAAGCGGGGCGCCACCACCCGGTTCCAGAACAGGGCGCCGACCTGGGCGCCGACGATGGTGTCCGAGAATTCCTCGAACCAGATGGCGCGGGCGCGTTCCGCCGGATCGGCGGGCAGCACCGGCGTCTCGGGATATTTGGCGTCGAGATAGGTGACGATCGCGGTCGAGTCGCAGATCTTGAAGTCGCCGTCCGCAAACGCCGGGATCTTGCCGAAGGGGCTGAGCGCGCGGAAGGCCGGCGACTTGTCGCCCGGCATCACCATCTGATGCTCGAAGGCCAGGCCCTTTTCCTTCAAGGCGAGCAGCGCCTTGCGCACGAAGGGCGACAGAATGGCACCGTACAGAATCATGATTATCCTCCCTCGCCCTGTGGTTCAGGGTCCGGGCCGGACGATGACTCGTTCGGCTGGCGAAGGCCAGCCCCCCTGAGGGGCCGGCCTTCGCGCCGCTTACTTCTTCTCGGGCAGGGCGAGGCGGATCGAAAGCTCGCGCAGCTGTTTCGGCGTCACCTCGGCCGGCGCGCCCATCATCAGGTCTTCCGCCTTCTGGTTCATCGGGAAGACGATGACCTCGCGGATGTTCGGCTCGTCCGCCAGCAGCATGACCATGCGGTCGACACCCGGCGCGATGCCGCCGTGGGGCGGCGCGCCATAGCGGAAGGCGTTCAGCATGCCGCCGAAGCGGCGCTCGACCTCGTCCGCCGGATAGCCGGCGATCTCGAAGGCTTTCAGCATGATGTCCGGGCGATGGTTCCGGATCGCGCCCGACGACAGTTCGATGCCGTTGCAGACGATGTCGTACTGATAGGCGTTGATGGTCAGCGGATCCTGCGTCAGCAGCGCCTCCATGCCGCCCTGGGGCATCGAGAACGGGTTGTGCGAGAAGATGATCTTCTTCTCGTCCTCGTCATATTCGAACATCGGGAAGTCGACGATCCAGCAGAAGCGGAACACGCCCTGCTCGATCAGGCCAAGCTCGGTACCGATGCGGGTGCGGGCAAGGCCGGCCAGCTTGGCCGCGGGCAATTCCTTGTCGCAGGCGAAGAAGATGGCGTCGCCGTCCTTGAGGCCGGCGAGTTCCTTCAGTTGCGCCACGCGCTCGGGGCCGATGTTCTTGGCCACCGGGCCCTTGCCCGCCTCGCCCTCGAAAATGACATAGCCGAGGCCGGCCGCGCCTTCCGAGCGGGCCCAGTCGTTCAGCTTGTCGAAGAAGCTGCGCGGCTGGCTGCCGGCGCCGGGGGCCGGGATGCCGCGCACCACCGCGCCCTGCTCCACCGCCTTGGCGAAAATGCCGAAGCCCGAGCCGCGGAAGATTTCCGAGACGTCGACGATCTTCAGCGGGTTGCGCAGGTCCGGCTTGTCGTTGCCGTACCAGAGCATGGAATCGCGATAGGCGATATGCGGGAACGAGCCCTCGGCGATCGCCCTGGTCGAGAATTCGCGGAAGACGCCGGCGACCACCGGCTCGACCGCGGCGAAGACGTCGTCCTGGGTGACGAAGCTCATCTCGAGATCGAGCTGGTAGAATTCGCCGGGGCTGCGGTCGGCGCGGGCATCCTCGTCGCGGAAACAGGGGGCGATCTGGAAATAGCGGTCGAAGCCGGCGACCATCAGGAGCTGCTTGAACTGCTGCGGCGCCTGGGGCAGCGCGTAGAACTTGCCCGGGTGCATGCGGCTGGGGACCAGGAAGTCGCGGGCGCCCTCAGGCGACGACGCCGTCAGGATCGGCGTCTGGAATTCCATGAAGCCCTGCTCGATCATGCGCTGGCGAAGGGATGCGATCACCTTCGAGCGCAGGATGATGTTCTGGTGCAGCTTGTCCCGGCGCAGGTCCAGGAAGCGGTACTTCAGGCGGATGTCTTCCGGATAGTCGTGGTCGCCGAAGACCGGCATCGGCAATTCTTCCGCCGCCGACTGGACCGCGATCTCGGCGATGCGCACTTCGATGGCGCCGGTCGCGAGGTTCGGGTTCTCCGTGCCCTCGGCGCGCTTCACCACGCGGCCGGTGACGGTGACCACCGACTCGGCACGCAGCACCTCGACGGTCTTGAAGGCGGCGGCGCCCTCGTCGATCTCGATCACGCATTGGGTGATGCCGTAATGGTCGCGCAGGTCGACGAACAGCAGATTGCCGTGGTCGCGCTTGCGATGGACCCAGCCGGAAACCCGGACGGTCGACCCAATGTCGGCAGCGGTCAGCTGGCCGCAGGTATGCGTGCGATAGGCGTGCATGGTTTAACGACTCCGATGCGATCGCCGGGTTTTACGGTCGCGGGCGCGGCTTAGCAAGCCGGGCACTGCCCTTTAGCGGCTAAAATTCCGCCGCCCGATCGCCGATATATCGGCCCTTTTCGTAAAAATCGCCGCAGGCCATGGCCGCTAGCGCATTTCGCGGAGAAATTTGCTAACAAGCGAAACAGTGCCGACCCTGTACCGCTGGAACCGATTTTGACCGATCAGCCCTTGTCGATCGCCCCCTCGCCCGAGATCGCCGGCAGCGAAATGCGCCCGGCCCGCGGGATCGATGCGCCGGTCTGGCTGCGCGACCTCTGGTACATGGCGCTGCCGGGCCGCGGCCTGAAGCCGGGCCGCATGCAGGCGAAGACCATCCTGGGCGAGCCCGTGCTCTTCGCCCGCGACGCGGACGGCAAGGTCTTCGCGCTGCGCGACCTCTGCCCCCACCGGGGCATTCCGCTGTCCTGCGGCCGGTTCGACGGCCGGGAAGTCGAATGCTGCTATCACGGCTGGCGTTTCGACGGCACGGGGACCTGCACCGCGATTCCGGCCCTGACCGCCGACCAGGCGGTGCGGATCGACCGCATCAAGGTGCGCCGCTACCCGGTCGCCGAACAGCACGGGCTGGTCTGGATCTTCATCGGCGACGAGGCGGCGGCGGCGGCGACGCCGGTGCCGGACGTGCCCGGCTTCGCCCCCGATGCCCGCCCCTCGCATATCGAGACGATGGTCTTCCCCTGCCCGCTCGACGATGCGGTGGTCGGCCTGATGGATCCCGCCCATGGGCCCTATGTCCACCGCTCCTGGTGGTGGCGGACCAAAGCCTCCATGCATGAGAAGGCCAAAGCCTTCGCCCCCTCCGCGCTCGGCTTCACCATGGTGCGCCATGCGCCGTCGAGCAACTCCTTCGCCTACCGGCTCCTCGGCGGCAAGCCGGAGACGGAGATCGCCTTCCGCCTGCCCGGCGTCCGGACCGAGGAGATCACGGTCGGCCGGCACCGTTTCGCCGGCATCACCACGATCACGCCGCTGACCCCGACCAGTTGCGAGATCACCCAGACCATGTATTGGACCATGCCCTGGATCACCCTGCTGAAGCCGGTGCTGCGCCATTTCGCGCGCACCTTCCTGAAGCAGGACGGCGCCGTCGTCACCATGCAGCAGGCGGGCCTTGCCCATAATCCCTCGCTGATGCTGCTCGAAGACGCCGATACCCAGGCCAAGTGGTACTATCTCCTGAAGAAGGAATTCGCCCGCGCCAAGGCGGAAGGGCGTGACTTCAAGAATCCGGTCAAAGCGCGGGTGCTGCGCTGGCGTTCCTGATATCCACAATCAGGAACGCCTTATAATGTATTGAAGGGACGAACGATTTTCCGATGCCCAAGGGCTTTATCCACATCACCGACAGCGCCGCGCTGACCGCCCTCGTCGATCGCTTGAAAACCGCCGACTATGTCACGGTCGATACTGAGTTCCTGCGCGACAATTCCTACTGGCCGAAACTGTGCCTGGTGCAGGTCGCCGGCCCCGACGTCGCGGCGATCATCGATCCTTTGGCGCCCCTGATCGACCTTCAGCCCCTGCTCGACCTGATGGTCGACCCCAAGGTCCTGAAGGTGTTCCATGCCGCCCGCCAGGATATCGAGATTTTCCTGCGCCTGTCCGGCCGGATTCCGGAACCCCTGTTCGATACCCAGGTGGCGGCCATGGTCTGCGGCTATGGCGACAGCGTGTCCTACGAGACCCTGGTGGCCAAGATCGCCCGCGCCGCCCTTGACAAATCGTCGCGCTTCACCGACTGGACCCGCCGCCCGCTGACCGAGCGGCAATTGCAATATGCCATCGGCGACGTCACCCACCTGCGCAAAGTCTATGAGACCCTTTGGGCGGAACTGGAACGCAGCGACCGCACCGAATGGCTGAACGACGAGATGGCGGTCCTGATGGACCCCGCGACCTATATCGTCGAGCCGGAACAAGCCTGGCAGCGGATCAAGACCCGGACCACCAACCGCCGCTTCCTGGCCGTCCTGCGCGAGGTCACGGCCTGGCGCGAACTCGAGGCCCGGGCCCGCGACCTGCCGCGCGGCCGCATGCTGAAGGACGACGCCCTGCTGGAACTGGCGGCCCACCCGCCCGCCTCGATCGAGGAAATGAAGCAGTCGCGCGGCGTGCCCAAGGGTTTTGCCGACGGCAAGCTCGGCCCCTCGTTGCTCGAAGCCGTGCTGCGCGGCCTGAACTGTCCGGACAGTGACCTGCCGGAGCCGGAGAAGACGGTCGAGCCGCCGCGCGGCGTCGGGCCGCTGGTCGAGCTTCTCAAGGTCATGCTGAAACTTCAGTGCGAGGACCATGGCGTCGCCCAGAAACTGGTCGCCAATACCGCCGATCTCGAACAGATCGCGGGCGACGATGCGGCCGATGTCCCGGCCCTGCGCGGCTGGCGGCGCGAAGTCTTCGGCGAGCAGGCCCTGGCCCTGAAGCACGGCAAGCTGGCGCTGGCCGCCGAGGGGCGGCGCATCCGCCTGATCCGGCTGGGAAAAGAGGCTTAGGTCCGCAGGGCCGCTGAACAGGGGGGGCGATGACGGCGCTGATCATGATCGGGGCGGCCGTGTTGCCGTCCCTGATCTTGCTGGTCTATTTCATCTTCGGGGACCGCTTTCCGGAACCGCTCGGCGGCATTCTCGGGACGTTCTTCTTCGGCGTGCTCACGGTCATTCCCGTCCTCGTCTTTGCCGCCCCCCTGACCGAGGTCCTGCAGCCGGACCTTCTCGCCCCGATCGCCCGCGCCGCGACCGAGGGCTTCATCCTGGCCGCGATCCCGGAGGAAGCGTTCAAACTGGCGGTTCTGGTCGCTTTCGCCCGCAACCTCAAAGCATTCGACGAACCGATGGACGGGCTCGTCTACGGCGTCGTCGCCTCGCTCGGCTTCGCCACCCTCGAAAACATCGCCTATGTCATCGGCAGCGGCGACGGCTGGCTGAGCATCGCCATCCTGCGCGCCCTCACCGCGGTGCCGGCTCATGCCACCTTCGGCGCCATCATGGGCTTCTATATCGCCCGCGCCCATTTCGAGCCGGCGCGGCGCCGCTCGATGCTCTTCGCCGCCTATCTGGTGCCCATGGTCCTGCATGGGCTCTATGACCTCGGCCTGCTGGCCACGTCCTATTCGGGCGATATCGCCTGGATCGTGCTCGGCCTCGGTACGCTGATCATTGCCGTGGTCTGGGCGCTTCGCCTGCAACGGCGCCTGCGGCGCGAGCAGCAGGCGATGCTGGCAGGCACGGCGGCGGCAAGCCTCGCCGCCGGCCCGCACGAGCTGCGGGGCTAGGCTGGCCGTTCCACCCGGGTGGCGCGGCCGAGCAGGCGGCCGATGGTGGCCAGCCGGCGCTGCACCACTTCGCCGTCGAGATCGGCATGGCGCGGCGCGAGGGTCAGGACCAGGGCCTCGTCCCGGAACTCCAGGGGGCATTCGTGCAGCACGCCGGGCGTGCCGCCGGTCAGCACATGGCCGAGGCGGAAGGCGCTGCCCATGACCTGGGCGCGCAGGACCTGGCGCTCGTCCAGCACGGCGGAAGCCTGGCGGCAGGCGCCCGCCTCCGGATCGCCGTCGTAGCGGGCATAGATCGCCAGCGCCACCTGGGCCCGGCCCTGGTGATCGATGCCGACGAAGGGCCCGCGCAGGATCTCGAACAGGCTCTGCTGGGCGCGATAGTCGGGATGGCCGCGCCAGCCGATATCGGACAGGTGGCAGGCAGCCCGGCGCAGCCGTGCCTCCGCCGGGCTTTCCCCGGCGAAGAGGTCTTCCGTCCAGCGCGCCATCTCGTCGCCGTGTTCGGCGAAGCGGCCCATGCGGGCGCCCACTTCGCAGGCGGTCTCGATCAGGGGATCGAGCACCCGCTCGCGCGAGGGCAGCCGGCTGTAGAGCAGGCCCTCGCGGAGGCCATAGGACGAGAAGACGACATCGCGCGGCTTGGCCGCCTTCAGCACCCGGTCGAGGATCAGCGCGGCCAGGGGCAGCGTGTCCAGGCGCCGGCGCGACAGGCCCGAGATGCGCTCCAGGCTCTCGCGCGAGAGATTGGCGATCACCCGGGACAGGTCGCGGACATCGCCGCGCTGGATGCGGTAGTGATGCAGCACGCGCAAGGGATAGGAACATTGCGCCATATGGATCTTGGCCAGCGCCCGCCACGCCCCGCCGACGGCATAGAAACTGCGCCCCCGCACCTGGTCGAGCCAGGGCAGGCCGGCCAGGGCCTGGTCGATGATCTCGGTCGCCTTGGCGCGGTCGCCCTGGGCGGCTTCCATCAGGCGCAAGGGGCCGAGCGGCATGGTCGCCTGCGCCCCCACCTGCCCCTTGCCGACCAATACGACTTCGAGACTGCCGCCGCCGAGATCGCCGACGAGGCCATCGGCATCGGGAATCGCCGAGAGCACGCCCTCGGCCGAGAAATAGGCTTCTTCCTGGCCCGAGAGCACACGAACCGGCATGCCCGCGATCTCGCTGGCGCGGGTGACGAAATCGGGCCCGTCGCTGGCATCGCGGACCGCGGCCGTGGCGACGATATCGAGATGGCTGACCCCCATCACCCGGGACAGCGCGGTGAAGCGCTCCAGGGCGGCATAGGCCGATTTCAGGCCATCCTCGTCCAGCCGCCCGGTCGAGCCCAGGCGCCGGCCGAGACCGGCCAGGACTTTTTCGTTGAACATGGCGGCAGGGTTGCGCCCGCCGCCTTCATAGACCACCAGACGAACGGAGTTGGAGCCGATATCGACGACCCCGACCCGTCCGCCATGTTTTCCGCGTGTTCGCTGCGTTGCTGCCTCGGCAATACTCATCACGATCCAGGCTATCAGGTATCCAGCACCAGACGCGGTGCCTGGCCGGTCTTAAGCGCCTTGCCACGCCCCGACAAGCTCGGATTGGTCATGAAGTAATTGTGCGCCGAAAAGCCGCCGTCCTTGACGGTAACGCGGGCGAAGGAGCCGTCCGACTTCAGCACCCAGGACTGCGCCTCGTCCTTCAGATTCGCGATCATGATCTGGTCGAGGATCTGGGCATGTACGGTCGGATTGAGGATCGGCACCAGGGTCTCGACGCGCCGGTCGAGGTTACGGGGCATCCAGTCGGCCGACGAGATGAAGACCTTGGTGTGTTCCGACGGGATGTCGTGGCCGGCGCCGAAGCAGACGATGCGCGAATGTTCGAGGAAGCGGCCGACGATCGACTTCACCTCGATATTCTCGGACAGGCCGGGCACACCGGGACGCAGGCAGCAGATGCCGCGCACGATCAGCTCGATCTTCACCCCGGCCTGGGAGGCACGGTAGAGCGCGTCGATGATGGTCGGATCGACCACGCTGTTCATCTTGGCCCAGACATGGGCCGGGCGGCCGGCGCGGGCGTGCTCGATCTCTTCGTCGATCAGGCGCATCAAGGTCGGGCGCAGCGTATCGGGCGAGGCGGAGAGCTTCACCAGCAGTTCCGGCCGGGCATAGCCGGTCAGGAAGTTGAACAGATAGGCGGCGTCGCGGCCCAGCACCGGATCGGCGGTGAAATAGGACAGGTCGGTATAGATGCGCGCCGTGATCGGGTGATAGTTGCCGGTGCCGAAATGGGTATAGGTCACCAGCTGCCCCGCCTCGCGCCGGACGACGAGGCTGATCTTGGCGTGGGTCTTCAGTTCGAGGAAGCCGTAGACGACCTGGACGCCGGCACGTTCGAGGTCGCGCGCCCATTTGATGTTGGCGGCTTCGTCGAAACGGGCCTTCAGCTCGACCAGGGCGGTCACCACCTTGCCCGCTTCCGCCGCCTCGACCAGCGCCTTGACGATCGGGCTGTCGTTCGAGGTGCGGTAGAGGGTCTGCTTTATCGCGACCACCGCAGGATCCTGCGCAGCCTGGCGCAGAAACTGGACCACCACGTCGAAGGATTCGTAAGGATGGTGGACGACGATGTCCTTGGTCCGGATGGCGGCGAAGCAGTCGCCGCCGAAATCGCGGATTCGTTCGGGAAATCGGGGGTTATAGGGCTGAAACTTCAGGTCCGGCCGATCGTCGGTGATCAGCTGCTTGGTGTCGGCAAGGCCGAGGATGCCGTCGACCACGACGACGTCGGCCGGCGAGGCTTCCAGTTCCTCGACCACGAAGCGGCGCAGGTCCTCGGGCATGGAGGATTCGAGCTTCAGGCGGATGACCACGCCCTTGCGCCGGCGCTTCAGGGCCGATTCGAACAGGCGGACCAGATCCTCCGCCTCTTCCTCGATTTCCATGTCGCTGTCGCGGATCAGGCGGAACTGGCCCTTGGCGATCAGCTCGTAGTTCGGGAACAGGCGGTCGAGGAACAGGCCGACGACGTGTTCGAGGGCGATGAAGCGGACTTCGTCGCCCGGCAGGCGGATGAACCGCTCGATCTGGCTGGGCAGCGGCAGCAGGGCCTTCATCGCCTGCCCGTCCGACTTCCGCTTGAACTGCATGACGATCGCCAGCGACAGGTTCGGCAGGAAGGGGAACGGATGGGCCGGGTCGATGGCCAGCGGCGTCAGCACCGGGAAGATATAGTCGAGGAAGCGGTTGGACAGGAACGCCCGGTCCTCGGCGTTCAACTCGTCCGGCTGGGCCACCAGGATGCCGGCGGTGCGCAATTCCCGGGTCAGGTCGATCCAGCAGCGCTGCTGGTCGTCCATCAGCTTGCCGGCCATGGCGTTGATCGCGGCCAGCTGCTGGGCCGGGGTCAGGCCGTCATAGCTCTGCGTCTCGATGCCCGCACGGACCTGCCCGCGCAGGCCGGCGACGCGCACCATGTAGAATTCATCGAGATTGTTGGCCGAGATCGAGAGGAAGCGCAGCCGTTCCAGCAGGGGGTGCTTGACGTTCCACGCCTCTTCCAGCACCCGGTTGTTGAAGGCAAGCCACGACAGTTCGCGGTTGATGAAACGGTCCGGGTTGGTCAGGGCGATTTCCGGGCCCCCCGGCGCGTCCTGTTCGGCGGTCTTGCCGGCTTCGGTCGCAGGTTTCAGGGCGCTTTCGGTCACGGTTCGCTCCTCAGTGGACTAAATATTACCTGCAGGCACGCTACATTAACAAAATGACACTGTCATGGCGGCGCAATATCGAAAGGAATTTGTCATAAAACGGTAACATCCGACTCCGCCTCGGCGAAGGCGGTGACGACGCGGCGGAACAGCCCCGGCCCCAGGCGCCCGCCGGCGGCCAGCGACTCCCGGTCCAGCGCCGCGACCAGGGCGCGGGCGGCGGCGGGGGTCCGGCCGATGCGGCTGACCGCCCAGTCGAGCAGGCGGGCCTCGACGCTCAATTGCCGGTCGGCGAGCAGCTTGGCGATCAGGGCGGTCAGCACCGCCTCGTCGGGCAGGCCGAGGGCGGCGACCGGCACGGCGCCCAGGCGCGAGCGAAGATCCGGCAAGGCCAGCGGCCAGCGCGCCGGCGCGGCCCGGGCGGTCAGCAGCAGGCTGCCCCCCTCCTCCCGCGTCAGGTTGATCAGGTGGAACAGGGCTTCCTCGTCGGCGATGTCGTCGGCCGATTCGATCAGGACAGGGCCTGCGGCCAGCGCGGGCACGAGGTCGCTGGTCAAGGCCGTCGGATCGAGGCGCCGGGCCCCCACCTCGTCGGCCCAGACGGTGGAGAGATGGGTCTTGCCCGAGGCCGGCGGCCCGACCAGGGCCAGCACCCGGCCCGGCCAGTCGGGCCAGCGGCGCAGCCAGCCGACCGCGGTCTCGTTGCCGGCGTGAACGATCAGGTCGTCCCGGCCGAGCGCGGTCCGATGAGGCAGGTCCAGGGGCAGCTGGGCGGCCGGGGGCCGGTCAGGCGCCACCACCGCCCTCGCCCCTGCCGTTGTAGAAGCCGCTTTCCAGATAGCGGCCGAGCGCGAACCGCACCAGGACGCCGATCGCCGCCGCCGCCGGCACCGCGACCAGCACGCCCAGAAAGCCGAACAGGGCCCCGCCGGCCAGCAGGGCGAATATGATCCAGAGATCGTGCAGGCCGACGCTGCGCCCGACCAGCCAGGGCTGGACGAAAGTCCCCTCCAGCCCCTGCACGAAGAGATAGACGCCGAAGACGACGCCGAGCCGCGTCCAGTCGAGGCCGAATTCCCCGGCCCCGATCATCAGCGCCAGCGACAGGCCGACCAGCCCGCCGACATAGGGAATGAAGGCGAGGAAACCGGCGATCAGGCCGATGATCAGCCCGAAGTTGAGCCCGGCCGCGGTCCAGCCGATGGCATAGAGCGCGCCGGAAATCAGGCAGACCGCCAGCTGGCCGCGGACGAAGCCGGCCAGCGCCTGGTCGATCAGCCGGGCCTGTTCGCGGATCACCGGGGCGTGCTGGCGCGGCAGCCAGGAATCGACCGCGGCCATGATCTTTTCCCAGTCCCGCAGGAGGTAGAAGACGACGACCGGGGTGATCAGCATGATCGAGATGAAATCGACCACGACGAGGCCGCCGGACCAGATCCGGGAAATCAGGTCGCCGGCGAAGGTGACCGCGCTCTTGCCGACCTCGTTCAGGCCGGTGGAGACGGCGGTGCGCTGCTGGCGGGTGAGTTCCGACATGATGGTGTCGAACAATTGGCGGCCCGCGGCCTGGGCCTTGTCGATCAGGTCCGGCAAGGCCTGGCCGAGGGCGATCACCTGGTCCCTGATCAGCGGAAACAGGGCGCCGAGGACGATCAGCAGCACCAGCACGGCGCCGGCCATGATCAGGGCGGTGCCCAGCGTCCGCCCGATGCCGCGCCGCTCCATCCAGTCGACCACGGGATCGAGCAGATAGGCGATGGCCATGCCGACGACGAAGGGCAGCAGCACCGGGGCCAGCGCCCACAGCGTCAGCCCGAAGAGAACGACCGCCCCGAACCAGAACAGGGCATAGCGCCGCGCGCTCACCGTCCGGCCTCAAGGTCGGCGATGCCGTTCAGCCAGATGACGAGATAGCGGTAAAGGGAGAGCAGCACGGTCACGGTCACCGACCAGATCAGGATCCAGGTCACCGTATCGGCAACCGGTGAAAAATCGAAGGCGAAATGCGCCAGCACCCAGACCACCAGCCCGATCTGCACCACCGTGTTCAGCTTGGAGACCGGCGCCGGCCGGATCTCGACCGCATGGCCCAGCATGCCCGAGAGCAGGATCGCGCCGATGATCAGAAGATCGCGGCTCACCACCATCAGGACCAGCCAGCTCGGCAGATGGCCCTGCCAGCCCAGCGTCGCATAGATCGAGACCAGCAGCGCCTTGTCCGCGATGGGGTCGAGATAGCGGCCGAGCGCCGTCGCCATGCCCCAATGCTTGGCCAGATAGCCGTCGATCCCGTCCGAAACCCCGGCCGCGACGAAAAGCCAGAAGGCGGTCGCGTGATTCTGGCTGAGCAGCAGCCAGACAATGAAAGGCACCGCGATCAGCCGGCCGATGGTGATCAGGTTGGCAAGGTTCACCATGGGCGCCCGCCCGGCGGCATGGGCCGCATCCTACTGGAACAGGAGATCCGGCGGCGGCGCGGCGGCGGCCGGCGCCGGCGGGATCAGCGGCGATTGGCCGATGGCGCCGAGGCCGGTGCTGTCCGGGACCGGGCCGCCCGGGGCCGGCAGGCCGAGACCGCCGCCCATCCCCGTCCCGACGCCGACGCCGGTGCGCAACTCCCATCCTTCCGCCGTCATCTCCAGGGCGATGCCGCGCTGGGCCAGCGCCGCGCGCAGGCTGGCCGGATCGCCCTGATAGGTGATCGCCACCCGCGCCTCGCCCACCAGCAGGCGGCGAACCTCGAGCCGGCGCACCGCCGGCGTCGATTCGACCGTCGACTTCAGGTCGCGCCAGCCCCGGAGGTCGGCGAAGCGCGCCTTGGCATCCAGGCTGAGGGTGGGCCCCGCCGGAATGGCGTTCAGGTTGCGGTAGCGGTCCTGAATGGCGCCGGCGACCGCCGCCACCGCGGCATCGAAACCGTCAGCCGGGAAACTGCCGCTATAGAACGGCGCCTGCCCGGGGTCGGCGGCGGAAACCGACAGGCCGCTCACCGTCGCCATCGCCGTGGCGACGAAGGCCCCCGCCGCCTCATAGTGCTGGGCGATCAGGGCCAGCGCGCCGGCGTCGACGGCCTGGGCCGCCTGGGGCGTCACCGCCTGCAAATCCTGAAGATCGCCGAGGGGCACGACCAGGCGCTGCGGATCGGTGGCGCCGTTCCGCCGGGCCCAGGCGTCGCGCCAGGGATTGTCGCCCTCCCACAGGGCGACGGCGCCATCGGCCGCGACCAGCAGCGGCACCACCACCAGGGGCTTGCCCGCCGCCTCGACATAGGCGATGCCCGAACCCGCCAGCAGCCGGTCCACCGCCTCGCGCCGGAATTCGACCGAAATCGTCGCGGTATAGGAGGTGGCGGAGGTTTTTTCCTGCTGCACTTCGAAACCCTGCATGGTTTCGAACACCAGCCGGTCGCTGGTGCGCGGCAACTGTCCCTCGGTCCCCGGGGCGGCCAGGCGCTTCAGCAGGGTTTCCAACGCCTCGCGCTGCGCCTTCGAGAGTGCCTGGTCCCGCGCGGTCAGCGGATCGGCGGCCGTCGCCTGGGCCTGGACCCCCTCGACCCGATAGGTTTCCGCGGCCCATGCCGGCACGGCGGCGGCAAGCAGCAGGACGAGGCCGGCAACAACGAGGCGGGGCAGCGCGCGGAGAGAAGAAGACATGACCGGCCTGACGCTAGGGGGAGGTCAGGCGACTATAGCTCTTAAGGCCGTCATCTCAAGGCGAACCCAGCAGGTCGGCGACACGGCGGCGCAACTCGGGGATGACATCCTGTTCGAACCAGGGGTTTTTCCGCAGCCACAGATTGTTCCGCGGCGATGGATGCGGCAGGGGCAGAAGCGCCGGCAGGAACTCGCGGAAACGCCGGACCGTGGCGCCCAGCGTCGCCTCCCGCCGCTCCCCCAGGTGCCAGGCCTGGGCATAGGCGCCGATCGCCAGGGTCAGTTCGATCCGGGGCAGGCCGTCCAGCAGGCGCCGGCGCCACAGCGGCGCGCATTCCGGCCGCGGCGGCAGGTCGCCCTGCTTCGGCGCCGTGCCCGGATAGCAGAAACCCATGGGCAGGATGGCGATTCGCGCCTCGTCGTAGAATGTCGCGCGGTCGATGCCCAGCCAGTCGCGCAGGCGATCGCCGGAGGGATCGTTGAACGGAATGCCGGTCTCGTGGACGCGCCGCCCCGGCGCCTGGCCGACGATCAGCAGGCGGGCCCCGGGCCGGCCGCGGACCACGGGCCGGGGGCCGGCCGGCAGGTCGGCGGCGCACAGGCGGCAAGCGCGGATTTCCGCCAGAAGATCGTCGAATGCCTGTTCCGTTCCGGACCTTTTCATGGCCTTTTCCCCTGCCCCGACCTTGAGAATGGCGCGGTTTCCAGTATGGTCCCCGCATTCGGGCCGCCTCCGGCCCCTCAGCCTTCCCCCAATGGGGCCATCGGCCCCTAAGCATTCCATCGGGAAAGTCATGACGAGCGGTTATACCTATCGCGGCGCGGGCGTCGATATCGAAGCGGGCGACGCCCTGGTCGAAGCGATCAAGCCGGCGGCCAAGGCCACCCTGCGGCCGGGCGTGATCGGCGGCCTCGGCGGTTTCGGCGCCCTCTTCGACCTGAAGGCGGCGGGCTACGACGATCCCCTGCTCGTCTCCTCGACCGATGGTGTCGGCACCAAGCTGAAGATCGCGATCGCCGCCGACATCCACGATACGGTGGGCCAGGACCTGGTCGCCATGTGCGTGAACGATCTCGTCGTCCAGGGCGCCGAACCGCTGTTCTTCCTCGATTATTTCGCCTCCTCCCGGCTTCGGGTGGCGGCGGCGGCGGCGGTCATCCAGGGCATCGCCCGGGGCTGCGAGATCGCCGGCTGCGCCCTGATCGGCGGCGAGACGGCGGAAATGCCCGGCCTCTACCAGGACGGCGACTATGACCTGGCCGGCTTCGTGGTCGGCGCGGTCGAACGCTCGAAACTGCTGACCGGGGCCGATGTGGCGCCGGGCGACCTGCTGATCGGCATCGCCTCCAGCGGCATTCATTCCAACGGCTATTCCCTGGTCCGCCGCATCGTCGAGGGCGAGGGCTACGACTACAGCGGCCCGAGCCCGGTCGAGGATGGCCGCACCCTGGCCGAAACCCTGCTGACGCCGACGAAGATCTACGTCAAGGGGCCGCTGGCCGCCCACAAGCAGGGCCTGGTCAAGGCCTTCGCCCATATCACCGGCAGCGGCATCATCGGCAACCTGCCCCGCGTGCTGCCCGAGGGCGCGGCGGCCGAAGTCGACGCCGCCCGCTGGGCCTGGGCCCCGGTCTTCGGCTGGCTGCAGCAGGCGGGCCGCCTGGATGCGGCGGAACTGGCCAATACGTTCAACTGCGGCCTGGGCATGATCGCCGTGGTCGCCCGCGACAAGGCGGACGAGGCGCTGCGCGTCCTCGCCGCCGCGGGCGAGACGGTCGGCGTCGTCGGCCGCATCGTCGAGCGCAAGGGCGAGGCCCGGACCACGGTCATCGGCCCGGCCGGCAGCTGGGGCCAGGACAAGACCTGGGTGGTTTCGTGACCGCGCCGCGGCGGCGCATCGCCGTCCTGATCTCGGGGCGCGGCTCCAACATGGCCGCGCTGCTCGAAGCCGCGGCCGCGGGCGGCTTCCCGGGCGAGATCGTCGCCGTCATCGCCAACCGGCCGGGGGCCGGCGGCCTTGCCCGGGCGGAAAGTTTCGGCGTGCCGACAAGGGTGATCGACCACAAGGCCTTCGCCGACCGGGCGGGCTTCGACGCCGCCCTCGATGCCGCCCTGGCCGAGGTCGGCGCCGAACTGGTCGTGCTGGCCGGCTTCATGCGCCTGCTCACCCCCGGCTTCACCGAGAAATGGCTGGGCCGGATGATCAATATCCACCCCAGCCTGCTGCCCTCGTTCAAGGGCGTCCATGTCCATGAACAGGCGCTGGCCGGCGGCGTGCGCTTTTCGGGCTGCACCGTCCATTTCGTCACGGCCGACATGGATGCCGGGCCGATCATCGGCCAGGCGGTGGTCCCCGTCATTCCCGGCGAAAGCCCGGACGACCTTGCCGCCCGCACCCTCAAGGCCGAGCACCGGCTCTATCCCGCCGCCGTCGCCCTGGTGGCGGAAGGCAAGGCCCGGCTCGAAGGCGGGCGCACGATCTATGACGGCGACGCCTGGACCCGCGTCACCCTGACCTGATCCATGGCCCGCTTCGCCCTTGCCGCCCTGCTGATCGCCGCCGCCCTGGCGGTGCCGGCGGCGGGCGATGCGCGCAGCCGGCTGGTGGAGGCTTTCACCGATCTCCGCCTCGGCAAGGCCGATCTTGGCGACGCCCAGGTGATGCTGGACGCGGCCCAGGCCGGGGATGCCCGCGCGGCCGAGGCGATCGCCTGGATGCTGGGCACCGGGACCGTGCTCGACCGCAATGCCCCTCTCTCCTTCGAATGGTACCTGCGCGCCCATCTGCTCGGCCTGCCGGACGGGATCGCCATCGCCTATCGCTTCTATCAGGCGATGAACACGGTGGAACGGGCCCAGCTCGATCCCGCCGTCCTCGCCTATGTCGTCGCCGAGGCGACCAGGCCGCCGCCGCCGGCCCCGGCCGTGCCGGCGCCGCAGCCCGTGCCCCTGGCGGTGCCGCCGCCGACCTCCGCCGAAGTCGCGGAAATCCTGAAGATCCTCGAAGAGGAGACGCGGACCGGCAATGTCTCCCTGGCGCTTGCCAAAGCGGTGGCCAAGGTCGAGTCCGGGTTTCGCTCCAACGCCCTGTCGCCGGCGGGGGCGCGGGGCGTGATGCAGATCATGCCGGCGACCGCGCGGGGCGAATTCGGCATCGATCCCGACACCCTGTGGGATCCGCGGGTGAATATCCGCACCGGGGTGCGGTTCCTGGGGGCGCTGATCACGCGTTACGGCTCGGTCGATATCGCGCTCAGCCATTACAACGGCGGCTCGCGGGTGGGGCCGCCGGGCAAGGCCAAGGTGATCCCGGCGACGCAGCCCTATGTCGATGCGGTCAATGCCTGGACCGCCTATTATCTCCGCCAGGAGGCCGGCCCCCAGCCGGCGGCGCCGCGCCAGGAAATCTTCGTCGTCGGGCAACCGCCGCGGTGATTTTTTCTGTAACGCTGGACTAATATGATCGCGGGCGGCGTATACGCCCCAAGAGGTATTCGGTTTGACGGCTCCTGTTCATTGCGATGTCCCAATATATTGTGATGTCCATGCCGCCTGACCCCGGAGCATCGGCACCGGGCGTCAGTAGCCCGGAGTCCGCCAGCCCCTCGTCCGAGGACATAGGGATGCGCTGGCCGTCCGATGGGGTCCCGGCCCCATGGACGGCGTGCGCCCTTCCCCCCCGCCTCAGCAAGACCGCCGGATGCGTGCGGACACAGGATGCGGGCCGCCCGGCCCCGCATCGCCGCGAACGCGCGCCCGCAGGAAGGACCCAATGATATTCGAATGGATGGCCGACCCCGCTGCCTGGGCCGGCCTTGCGACTCTCGTCGTTCTCGAGATCGTGCTTGGCATCGACAACCTCATCTTCATCGCCATCCTGGCGGACAAGCTGCCACCCCACCAGCGCAACAAGGCGCGGGTGCTCGGCCTGTCGCTGGCCCTGGGCATGCGGCTGCTGCTGCTCGCCTCGATTTCCTGGATCGTCACCCTGACGGCGCCGCTCTTCTCGGTCCTCGGGACCGAGATTTCCTGGCGCGACGTCATCCTGATCCTCGGCGGCGCCTTCCTGCTCTTCAAGGGTACGGTCGAACTGCACGAGCGCCTGGAGGGCGAGCACGACGTGAAGGAGACCGGCCGCACCCATGCCGTGTTCTGGCAGGTGCTGGCCCAGATCGTCGTGCTCGACGCCGTCTTCTCGCTCGATTCCGTGATCACCGCCGTCGGCATGGTGAAGCATCTCTCGGTCATGATGATCGCGGTCGTCATCGCCATCGCGGTGATGATGCTGGCCAGCCGGCCGCTGATGGCCTTCGTCAGCCGGCACCCGACCGTGGTCATCCTCTGCCTCGGCTTCCTCCTGATGATCGGCTTCAGCCTGATTGTCGAGGGCCTAGGCTTCCATATCCCCAAGGGCTATCTCTATGCCGCCATCGGCTTCTCGATCCTGATCGAGGCAGCCAACCAGGTCGGCCGGCGCAACGTGCGGAAACGGGTGACCACCATGGATCTCCGCGACCGCACGGCCCAGGCCGTGCTGCGCATCCTGCGCGGCGACCAGGCGGAAGCCCAGACGTCCGAGGAAGTGGCGGCCATCGTCTCCTCGGGCGGGACGGCCCCGGCCTTCAGCGCCGAGGAAAGCACCATGATCGAACGGGTGCTGACCCTGGGCGAGCGCCAGGTGCGCGCGATCCTGGTGCCGCGCGTCGACGTCGTCTGGCTGAACGCCGAGGACGACAGCGAGACCATCCTCGCCGAGATCAAGGAGAGCGGCCGCTCCCGCTTCCCGGTGTGCCGCGGCACGGTGGACGAGGTGATCGGCGTCGTCCACGCCAAGGACCTGCTGGTCCAGGCCCAGACCCTGGGCCGGCTCGACCTCGAGGCGGCACTGCGCAAGCCGCTGTTCGTGATCGAGACCATGCCGATCCTGAAGCTGCTGGAACAGTTCAAGGGTTCCGCCATCCATATGGCGATCGCGGTCGACGAGCACGGCACCTTCGAGGGCATCGTCACCCCGACCGACATCCTGGTCGCCATCGCCGGCGACCTGCCGGAGATCGCGGGCGAGGAATTGCCCTATGCCTCGCAGCGCGACGACGGCAGCTGGCAGCTGGAAGGCCGGATGCCGGTCGAGGAAGCGGAAAAGACCCTGAACGCCCAGGGCATGCGCGGCGAGGACGACGACTTCCTCACCCTCGCCGGCTTCCTCCTGGCCCGCTTCGGCCGCCTGCCGGCGGCGGGCGATTCACTCGAATGGAATGGCTGGCGTTTCGAGGTCGCGGCCCTCGACGGCCACCGCATCGACCAGGTGGTGGCGGCCCCGGCCGCCGCCTGAACCAAGAAAAAAGGCCCGGCAGCGGGGCCGGGCCTTTCTTCTGGATCGGGGCCGTTCAGCCCCCGATTTCGGTCAGCTCCCGATTTCGGTCAGGCGACGATCTCGGTCTGGGCGAAGAAATAGGCGATTTCGATCGCGGCATTCTCGGCGCTGTCCGAGCCATGGACCGAATTGGCTTCGATCGACTCGGCGAATTCCTTGCGGATGGTGCCCTCGGCGGCATTGGCCGGGTTGGTGGCGCCCATGACTTCGCGGTTCTTCAGGACGGCGCCCTCGCCTTCGAGGACCTGCACGACCACCGGGCCCGAGGTCATGAACTCGACCAGCGAGCCGAAGAAGGGACGCTCGCGGTGCACGGCATAGAAGCCCTCGGCCTCGGCCGTGGTCAGCTGGACGCGCTTCTGGGCGACGATGCGAAGGCCGGCGTCTTCGAACTTGGCGTTGATCTTGCCGGTCAGGTTGCGGCGGGTGGCGTCCGGCTTCAGGATGGACAGGGTGCGTTCGACGGCCATGGTCGGCTCCGTGCAAGCTAGGGTGAGCGGTAAAGGTGGCGCCTTGTAGCCGAGAGAGGGCGGAGAGGCAACAGCGGCGCTTGGTGGCGCCGCCGCGGCCGTGCTATTAGCGCGACCATGTTACGGATTGACGGTCTCACCTATCGCATCGCCGGCCGCACCATCCTCGATGGCGCCGGCGCCATGATCCCGGACGGCCATCGCGTCGGCCTGATCGGCCACAATGGTGCCGGCAAATCCACCCTCTTCCGCCTGATCCTGGGCGAGGCCCATGCCGACGACGGCACCGTCGCCATCGACCGCGGCGCCCGCATCGGCACCGTCGCCCAGGAGGCGCCGGGCGCGGACGAGACGCCGATCGACGTCGTCCTCGCCGGCGACAAGGAACGCGCCCGGCTCGTCGCCGCCGCCGAGACCGAGACCGACCCCATCCTGCTGGCCGAGATTCACGAGCGCCTCACCGCCATCGGCGCCCACAGCGGCCCGGCCCGGGCCCAGCGCATCCTGGCCGGCCTCGGCTTCGACCCGGAGGCGCAGGCAAGGCCGATGCGCAGTTTCTCCGGCGGCTGGCGGATGCGCGTGGCGCTGGCCGCCGTGCTCTTCGCCGAGCCGGACCTCCTCCTCCTCGACGAGCCGACCAATTATCTCGACCTCGAGGGCACGCTCTGGCTCGAGGATTTCCTCGCCCGCTATCCGCGCACCCTGATCGTGATCAGCCACGACCGCGACCTGCTCAATCATTCGGTCAACGGCATCCTGCACCTCGACCAGGGCAAGCTGACCTTCTACACCGGCGGCTTCGACCGCTTCATGCGCGCCCGGGCGGAAAAGATCGCCCTGCTCGAAGCCCAGCGCAACAAGCAGGACGCGGCCCGCAAGCACCTGCAATCCTTCGTCGACCGCTTCCGCTTCAAGGCGTCCAAGGCGAAACAGGCCCAGGCCCGCCTGAAGATGATCGAGAAGATGGAGCCCCTGCCCGAACTGCCGGGCGAGACCAGGGTCGAATTCCGCTTCCCCTGCAAGGACGAACTGGCGCCGCCCATCGTCACCCTGGCCGCTGCCTCGATCGCCTACGAGAACCGGCCGCCGGTGCTGCGCGGCCTCAATCTCCGCATCGACCCGGACGACCGCATCGCCCTGCTCGGCTCCAACGGCAACGGCAAGTCGACCTTCGCCAAGGCGATCGCCGGGCGCCTGCCGGTCGCCGCGGGCGAATTGTTCCGCGCGCCGAAACTCCGCCCCGGCTTCTTCGCCCAGCACCAGCAGGATGAATTCATCCTGGGCGAGACGCCGATCCAGCACATGCAGGCCCTGCTACCCAAGGCCGGGCCGACCGAGGTGCGCAGCCGGCTCGGCGCCTTCGGCTTCGGCGCGGCCCTGGCGGAGACGCCGGTCGGGCAATTGTCGGGCGGGGAAAAGGCCCGTCTCCTCTTCGCCATGATGGCGGTCGACGCGCCCAACATGATCATCCTGGACGAGCCGACCAACCACCTGGACATCCAGGCGCGCGAAGCCCTGATCCAGGCGGTGAACGAGCATCCGGGCGCCGTCATCCTGATCAGCCACGACCGCCACCTGATCGAAGCCTGCGCCGACCGCCTGTGGCTGGTCGCCGGCGGCACGGTCAAGCCCTTCGACGGCGACATGGAGGATTACCGCCGCCAGGTGCTGGCCGGCGCCTTCGACGACGGCCCGGTGAAACCCGCCGCCGACCAGCCCGCCGGCGGCGACCGCAAGGAAGCGCGGCGCGAGGCGGCCAAGGCACGGGAAGCCCGTGCCCCCCTGGTGAAGAAGATCAAGACGATCGAGACGCAGCTCGAAAAACTGGCCCGGGACCTCGCCGCCGTCGACGCGTCGCTGGCCGATCCCAAGATCTACAACGATGCCCCGCGCCTCGCCGACCTCGGCAAGAAGCGCGCCGACCTGCTGAAGGCCCAGGAAAGCGCCGAGATGGACTGGCTGTCCGCCCAGGAGGAACTGGAGACGGCCGAGAGCGCGTAACCCGCGGCGCCTCCCCGGCCGGCCGATGATCGATCCCCCCTTGAGGGTGGGGCCGCGAGCTCTTAAAATCGGCGCCGTCTTTCGGTGTTCCAGGAGGGACGTAATGAACATGAAAGCATTCATTACGATGTCCGATCCTTGGGATCTGGCGACCTCATACCAATTCAACATCGACTGTATGATCGACAGCTATATTTGCGACAAGCCGCATGGGGCGTGGCGCTGCCTGTTGACGCCTGACGTCGGCATCGGCTATGGCGCAAAATTATCCTATAGGTTCAAGGCAGGCGGCAGGCACCATGGCGTATTTCTGAAAAGGAATTCGCTGACACCGGCCGGATTTTCATCGATCGATCTGGACAATGAGGATCAGGTACATTTCATCGGCGCCATTTGCCTATATGACGAATTGTAGCCGCATGCCTATTGATCGGCGGCGTGCCCCCGCCGTCCGCCGTCAACGCCGGCGGTTCGGGCGTGCCATCGTCACGGCGACCGGGTAGCGCAGCAGCAAGGGCGCATCGGCGGCGGGCGCCCCCTCGCCGTCCCGGGCCGGCGGCAGGTAGCGGCGGCCGGCGGCGTGGATCGCGGCCATGGCGGCGAAGGGAATGGTCACCTCCATCGGCACCAGGCCCGCGACCTCGGCGATCACCAGGACCGGAAAGAGCAGCAGCGCCGGCCGGCAGGCCCAGGCGAGTACCGCCATCACGCGCTCGAACGTGCCTTCTTCACCCTGCGACGGCCGATGTTCCTGGTCGATCATGGCTGTTCCCCTGCCTGCGCCCTTGTTCTTTAATTGTTCTCTCACAGGGTGACGTCGGGGGCAATTGAAATTTTCACCTTTTGTTCTTTTTAGGTTCCGGGGGATGTTCTCCACCCGCAATGTTCTCCCCAGGCCCCTGTCTCTCAGCGGGTCAGGATATAATCCTCGGGATCGGGGGTGCGGGTCGCGTTCCAATAGTCGACCAGGGCGAAGGGCCAGTTCTGGCCGACCCGGCCCGTCGCGTTCTTGTACCAGCTCGACACCTGGGGCGCGCCCCAGGCCATCAGCCGGTTGGCGGCGTCGACCCTGTCGTTGAAGGCGTCGTGGACCGCCGGCTTCACCTCCACCGCGCGCCAGCCGCCCTCGAGCATCAGCTTGACGGCACCGAGGATGTAGCGCACGGCGCATTCGGAAAAGAAGATGATGCTGCCGTTGACGACGATATTGGTGTTCGGCCCATAGACCGTGAAGAAATTGGGAAAGCCCGGCATGGTGATGCCGAGATAGGCCCGGGCATCCCCGGCCCAGGCCTGATGCAGGTCGAGGCCGCCCCGCCCCCGCACCTTGAGGGTGCGGAGGAAGTCGCTGGCGTGAAAGCCCGTGCCGTAGACGATCACATCGGCCTCGACGTGGCGGCCGTCGGCAAGCTCGATCCCGGCCGGGGTGATGCGGGCGATGCGGCCGTCCTCCACCGTCACGTTGCCGCGCTTGAGGGCGCCGAGCCAGGTGCCGTTGTCGCGCAGCATGCGCTTGCCGCCCGGCGGATAGGCCGGGGTCACCTTGGCGCGCAGGGTCTCGTCCTCGACCTGCATGGCGATGTAACCGCTCAGGGCCTGGCGCAAGTCCTCGTTCAGGGCCGAGACGGACTGCGGCCCGCCCTGCCATTCGGGATCGATGCGCACGGCATCGAGAATGCCGTCGGTCATCAGCCAGAACAGGAAGAAACGATACCAGCTCTGGTAACAGGGCATGTGTTCCAGCAGCCATTGCATGCCGGCCGGGACATTCTCGTGATAGTCCGGCGTCGGCCCGAGCCAGGGGGCCGAGCGCTGGAACAGGGTCAGGTGGCCGGCCGCGGGCGCGATTTCCGGCACGAACTGGAAGGCGCTGGCGCCGCTGCCGATGACCGCGACCCGCTTGCCCGCGAGATCTACCGAATGGTCCCAGCGCGCGGAATGGAAGGCCGGGCCCCGGAACGTCTCGCGGCCCGCGATCTCGGGGTAACGCGGCTGGTTCAACTGGCCGACCGCGCTGATCACGGCCGCGGCCTCGATCACCTCGGCGCCGCCGTCGGGCGGGCGCAGGCCGAGGCGCCAGCGCCCCCGCCCCTCGTCGTAATCCGCCGTCTCCACCGTGGTGCGGAACCGGGTGAAACGCCCCAGGTCATATTTCGCCGCCGTCCGCCTGAAATAGGCATGAAGGACGCTGCGGTCGGAATAGAACTGCGGCCAGTCGTGATTGTTCTCGAAGGAATAGGAATAGAGGTGGTTCTGCGTATCCACCCGGCAGCCGGGATAGGAATTCTCGTGCCAGGTGCCGCCGAAATCCCCGTTCTTCTCGATGATCACATAGGGAATGCCGGCCTGCTGCAATTCGATCGCGGCCAATATCCCCGACATGCCGGCGCCGATGACGGCGACCGGAAAGGCGGCCTTCACCGCCGCCGGCACCGCGATCGCCGGGGCGGCCGCCCGCGGCGCGCCGCCGCCGATCGCCAGTTCCTCGAGCAGGAAGGGCACGTAACGTTCCGGGATGTCGGCGCCGGCGATGAAATCCATCATGCGCCGGATCACGGCCGGTCCCGGCAGGGGCGCCGGCGGGCGGCCGTCGCGCCAGGCTTTCAGCGCGCTTGCCGCCTCGGCCCGGACCGCGGCCTGAACCGCGGCGGGGATGGCGCCCTGGCCGTCGCCGAAAAAGTCGTAGACCGGGCGCGGCACGCGGTCGAGCAGGCTTTCGTCGCCGGTCAGGTGGATCAGGGCCAGCACCAGCGAGGGGATATGCGCCGCCTCCACCGCCTGGTCGATGGTCCGGTCGTCGCCGATGGTGACCGGATCCTGCTGCGCCGCCGGATTGCCCATGCCTGTCCTCCCCGCGCCGGTCCGGATGCTTGCCCGGCCGATCGTCTGTTTTGCGGGGGAGAGGATGACACGGGTGTCACCTTTTGTCGCAGGGAGAATTCGGCCCGCCCGGCTTGTCCCTTCAGGCTTTCTTTTCCCAGCGCCCGTCCGGCGACTGCTGCCAATAGGCGACCGCATGGCCCGCCTGCTTGAACGCGGTCCAGCGGCCGCGGGCGGCGGCGCGGGCGTCCGCGTCGTTGCCGTCGAACATGTCGAGGCAGCGGGCATAGGGGCCAAGCGCAAAATCCCCCGGCCCCGCCCCGTCGACGAGCACGAGGATGGTCGCGCCGTTCGGCCGGTCGTTGGGATCGAGGGTCAGCCAGACCGGCTCGTCCGCCGCGAAATCGTCGGGCGCGCGGCCGTGGGGCAGGAAGGACTGGTCGTCATAGGTCCAGAGCGCGGTATCGAGAAACGGCAGCCGTTCCGCCACGCCGGTGACGACGACGGCACGGAAGCCGCCGTCGACCACGCGGGCCAGAAGGCGCGGCAACGCCCATTCGAGCGGCCGCGCCTCCAGGTGATAGAAGGAAACCTCCGCCATCGGGCGGCTTACTTGCCTTCGTAATGGTCGGCGACCAGCCGGTCGAGCAGGCGCACGCCCCAACCGCTGCCGCCCCGCGGCACGGTCGGCCGGTCCTTCTTGTTCCAGGCGGTGCCCGCGATGTCGAGATGGGCCCAGGGTACGTCGTTGACGAAGCGTTGCAGGAACTGCGCCGCCGTGATCGAGCCCGCGCCGCGGTCCTGGCCGGTGTTCTGCATGTCGGCGATGTCGCAGTTGATCAGCTTGTCGTAAGCCTCGCCCAGCGGCAGGCGCCAGACCGCCTCGCCCGTCGCCTTGCCGGCGGCGGCGATCCGGCCGGCCAGGTCGTCGTCGTTGGAGAACAGGCCGGCATGCTCGCTGCCGAGCGCGATGATGATGGCGCCGGTCAGGGTGGCGAGATCGATCATGAACTTCGGCTTGAAGCGGTCCTGCGTGTACCACAGCGCATCCGACAGCACGAGGCGGCCTTCGGCGTCGGTATTGATCACTTCGATGGTCTGGCCGGACATGGAGGTGACGACGTCGCCCGGGCGCTGCGCCGTGCCGGAGGGCATGTTTTCCACGAGGCCGACGACACCGAGCGCATTCACCTTGGCCTTGCGCCCGGCCAGCGCCTTGATCAGGCCGATCACCGTGCCGGCACCGCCCATGTCCCACTTCATCTCTTCCATGCCGGCGGCCGGCTTGATCGAAATGCCGCCGGTATCGAAGGTCACGCCCTTGCCGACAAAGGCGACCGGCGCCTCCTTGGCCTTGCCGCCCTTCCACTGCATGACGACGAGCTGGGATTCCCGGGCGCTGCCCTGGCCGACGCCGAGCAGGGCACCCATGCCGAGCTTGCGCATCTGCGCCTCGCCCAGGATCTCGACCTCGACGCCCAGCTTTTCCAGGGCCTTGGCCTGTTTCGCCAGCGATTCCGGGTAAATGACGTTGGCCGGCTCAGAAACCAGGTCGCGGGTCAGGAAGACGCCGTCGGCGATCTTCTCGAGGGTCCCGAAAGCCTTTTTCGCCGCCGCCTCCCGGGGCGTGCCGACCACGACCTTGGCCAGGGTCGGCTTGTCCTCGGCCTTCTTGCCGGTGTGGTACTTGTCGAAGCGGTAGGAGCGCAGCAGGGCGCCGAAACCGATATGGGCGGCAAGGTCGGCGGGGGCCAGCGGCACGCCCTCGATCTCGTCGACGATCACGGTCAGGCTTTTCTCGCCGCTGCCGGCAAGCCGGGCGACGAGGCCGCCGCCGAGCGCCTGGGCGCCCAGGTCGTCGAGGGCATCGGGCTTGCCGATGCCGATCACCACCACCCGGTCGAGCGCGAGGCCGCCGGGGGCCAGGACTTCCAGGATATCGCCGCGCTTGCCCTTGAAGCGGCTGGCGGCGATGGCGCGAAGAAGGGCGCCGCCGGTCAGCTTGTCGATCGACTGGGCGGCGGGGCCCAGGACCTTCTCGTCCAGGGCGAAGACGGCGACCGAGCCGGCGGCAGGCAGGCTGGGCGCGGCGAAGGCGATTTTCATCGAGGGAACTCCGGCATTCATTCCGTTGCGCCGGGTGCTGATCCGGCGTCGGCGTATTTTAGAAGGGCCGCGGCGGGATTGGGAAGCCCGCTCGACAGCGGAGCCTTGCACGGCTATTGACGTGGCATGACCGCCCGCCCCGCCGCCCCCCGCCCCGAGCCCGCCGATCGCGACGCGTTCCGCGCCGTCGTCGCCGTCGCGCTCGGCCTTGCCCTGTTCAGGCTGGCCGTCCTGTTCATCGGCGGCATGCCGCTCTATCTCGACGAGGCGCAATATTGGTTCTGGGGCCAGGACCCGGCCTTCGGCTATTTCTCCAAGCCGCCGCTGATCGGCTGGGCGATCGCGGCGACCACCGCCGTCTGCGGCGACGGGCCGGCCTGCGTGAAAGCGTCCTCGCCCCTCGCCTATGCCGTCGCCCCGATTTTCGCCTATCTGCTCGGCCGCAACATGTTTTCCGTGCGGGTCGGGCTTTATGCCGCGATCGGCTTCGCCACCCTGCCGGGGGTGGCCTTTTCCGGCTTCATCGTCTCGACCGATCCCCTGCTGCTGCTGTGCTGGACCGGCGCGCTCTGGGCCTTCGAGCGCGGCCTTGCCACCGGCGGGCGGCGCTATTGGGCCTGTGCCGGGCTTTTCCTCGGCTTCGGCATGCTGGCGAAATACGCCATGGCCTATTTCTTCGCGCCGGCCCTGATCGTCACCCTGCTCGGCACCTATGGCCGCCGGTCCTGGGGCGGGCTGCTGCTGGCCGCCGGCATCGGCCTTGCCGTGCTCTCGCCCAACCTGATCTGGAATGCGCTCAGCGGGTTCGAGACCTTCAAGCATACGGCGGCCAATGCCAGCGTCGGCGCCCATGTCGGCAATCTGGCCGGGGTGCTGGATTTCCTGGCCGATCAGGCGGCGATCGTCGGGCCCATCCTGGCCGTGGTCCTGATCGCGACGCTGGTCCGGCCGCGCGGGCTGTTCCTGGTGCCGGCCTTCCGCCTGCTCGCCTGGTTCTCGCTGCCGATACTCGGGCTTCTCGTCGTCCAGGCCTTCCTGTCGCGGGCGCACGGCAATTGGGCGGCGGTGGCCTATCCCGCCCTCTCGCTGTTCCTGTTCGCGGCGCTCGACCGGCTCGACTATCGCCGCCTGCTCAGGGCGACGATCGGCTTTCACGCCGGGGCGTTCCTGGTGATCGGCGTAGCACTCGCGGTCGGCCAGGTACCTTTCGTCACGCTCTCGACCGCGACCGATCCGTTTCGCTGGATCCGGGGCTGGGACAGGCTGGCGCAGGCGGTCGAGGGGCGGCGGGCGGTGCCGGGGGGCCGGCCCCTGGCCGTCATCACCACGGAACGGGGCGCCACGGCGGAACTGATCTACCACCTGCGCGATTCCGACGCACTGGTGCGCCGCTGGTCGGCGGACGAGAATAATCCGGACGACCATTTCGCCATGGTGCTCGATCTCGACGATGCCCTCGGCTGCGATGCGGTGATCGTCTCGCGCGGGCCCGAACTGCCGGCGGCCCTGGCCGGGCGCTTCGATTCGGTCGAAGGCCCGGTGCGCATCGACATGCGCCCCTACGAGGACCGCAAGGGCACCTATCATCTCTTCATCGGCAAGCGTTTCGGCCGGATCGATGCGGCGGACAACACTTGCCGCTCTATCACCCGCACCGGGCGGAGGCTATAGTCCGCCGCGATGAATCGCATGACCTCCTACATAAGGCGCCAGATCCTCGGGCCGATGATCTTCTTCACGCTGGGGCTGACCGGCGTGATGCTGGTCGGCCAGTCGCTGCGCACGGTCGACCTCATCGTCAACAAGGGCCTGTCATTGCAGACCCTGCTGGAATTGACCGCGCTGCTCATCCCGGGCGCGCTGTCCATGATCCTGCCGGTCTCGCTGTTCTGCGCCGTGATGTTCGCCTTCTACCGCCTGTGGCAGGACAGCGAATTGATCGTCATGGCGGCTTCGGGCATTTCGGTCTGGAAGCTGATCCGGCCGGCGGTCGAGCTTGCCCTCGTCGTCATGCTGATCGGCCTTGCCCTCAACGTCTATGTGACGCCCCTGGGGCTGCGCTCGTTCCGCAACGAAGTGGCGGAGATCCGCGGCGATCTGGCCGCCGTCTTCCTTCAGGACGGGGAATTCACCGAACCGGTGCAGGGCCTGACCGTCTATGTCCGCGAGCGCTCGCGGAACGGCGAATTGCACGGCATCCTGGTTTATGACGCGCGGCGCGCCGACCGGGCCGTCACCATGATGGCGGAACGCGGCATGCTGCTGCCCGAGGGCGACGGCACCAAGATCCTGCTTGTCAACGGCAACCGCCAGGAAAGCGAGCTGTTCACCGGCAAGGGCTCCTACCTCAGCTTCCAGCGCTATGTCCTCGACTTCGGCAGTTTCGGCGATCAGGCCGATGCCCGCTGGCTGAAGCCGGGCGAGCGCTTCCTGACCGAACTGCTGCCGCCCTACGACAACCCGCGCGACGAGGCGGCAGCGACCCAGTTGATGACCGAGGCGCACAAGCGCCTGTCCGCCCCCCTCTATGCCCTGCCGCTGGCCCTGATCGCTGCCTGCGGCCTGCTTTCGGGGGAATATTCGCGGCGCGGCAAATACCTGCGGGCGGCGCTCGCCGGCGTGCTCGGCCTCGGGCTCCGGCTCGGGGAACTGGGGATCGCGGGCATCGTCAATTCGACCCCGGCCCTCGCCCCCCTCTTCTACCTGATGCCGCTGGCGGGGGCGATCGTCGCCCTCTACGTGCTGCGCCCGGCGGTCCGCCTGCCGGGGCCGGTGCCGGCCGGGGCGGAAGCGGAAGCCGTGGGGGCGTCCTGACATGCTGCGCCTCGCCCCGGTCTTCGCGCTTTACATGATGCGGCGCTATCTTGCCGGCATCGCCCTGGTCTTCGCGCCGGTGCTCGCCCTGATCTTCATGGTCGACCTCCTCGAACTGACCCGCCGCGCCTCGCGCGTGACCGGCAACGAGGCGGATTTCTTCACCCTGGTCCAGATGTCGCTGATGAAGCTGCCGGGGCTGGCCACCATGGCCCTGCCCTTCGCCTGCCTGTTCGGCGGCATGTGGGCGTTCGGGCGCATGACCCGCTCGAACGAACTGGTGATCGCCCGGGCCGCCGGCCTCTCGGTCTGGCAATTCCTGGCGCCGCCCATGCTGGTCGCCCTGCTGCTGGGCATCTTCACCATCGGGATCGTCAATCCCTGGTCGTCGGCGATGAATTACCACTATCGCCAGCTCGAAGCCTTCTACATCAAGGGCACGTCGTCGAGCCTGTCGACGGTGACGGAATCGGGCATCTGGCTGCGCCAGTCCGATGCCCAGGGCAGCGCGGTGATCCATGCCCTGGCCGCATCCGACGGCGGCTTGCGGCTGTCGGCGGTGGTCGTCTTCATGTTCGACCCGGAGGAGAAGTTCCTGCGCCGGATCGAAGCCTTCTCGGCCAAATACGACGGCGACATCTGGACCCTGTCCGACGCCTGGCTGATCGAGCCGGACCGGCAGGCCCAGGCGGTCCCGGTCTATCGCCTCGCCACCAACCTGCACCCCGAGGATATCCAGCAAAGCCTGGCCAATCCCGATTCGGTATCCTTCTGGTCGATCCCCGACTTCGCCAAGCGGCTGGAGGCGGCGGGCTTTTCCTCGACCCGCTACCTGATCCAGTGGCATTCGCTGGCCTCGCTGCCCCTCGTCCTCTGTTCGATGGTGCTGGTTGCGGCCGTCGTCTCGCTGCGCCATTCGCGCCGGGGCGGGGTGGCGACCCTGATCGCCCTCGGCGGCGTCGCCGGCTTCGTGCTTTTTGTCGTTTCGGACATTGCCCGGGCGCTTGGCATCGCGGAAAGTGTGCCTGTCATCCTTGCGGCCTGGGGGCCGGCGGTCGCCGCCACCCTCGTCGGCGTCGCCCTGTTGTTTCATTTGGAAGATGGTTGATGTCCGCCCGACGCCGCAATCGTGACCTGACCGCGACCCGCGCCGAGATCCTGCGCAACCGCACCGCCCTTGCCCTGGTGCTGGGCGCGCTGGCGATCGGCGGGCCGACGCTGGCCGTCGCCCAGACCCTGCCCGGCGGCGTTTCGGCGGGCGAGGGCCCGGTCCAGATCATCGCCGAGGAAGTGATCTACAACCCGAACACCAAGACGGTGACCGCGACCGGCAAGGTGGAAGTGTCCCAGGGCGACCGCGTCCTGATGGCCGACAAGATCACCTATTTCGAGGACAGCCGGATCGTCGCCGCCTCGGGCAATGTCTCGCTGCTGGAGCCGACGGGCGAAGTGCTGTTCGCCGACTACGTCGAACTCGACGACCAGCTGCGCGAGGGCTTCGTCCAGACCATCCGCCTGCTCTTCGCCGATGATTCGCGGGCGGCCGCGGTCCGCGCCATCCGCCGCGAGGGCAATGTCACCACCCTCGACCGGGCGGTCTACAGCCCCTGCCTGCCCTGCGCCGACAAGCCGGACCGCCCCCTGCTGTGGCAGGTGAAGGCGGTGAAGGTCACCCACGACCAGACGGCGAAGACGGTCGAATACGAGGATGCGACCTTCGAGGTGCTGGGGGTTCCCGTCGCCTATACGCCCTATTTCTCCCACCCCGATCCGAGCGTGAAGCGCCTGTCCGGCTTCCTGGCGCCCCGGATCGGCGGCAGCGGCCGCCTGGGCTTCCGGGTCGGCATGCCCTATTTCTGGGCGATCGACGACAACAGCGACCTGACGCTGACCCCCTTCATCACCACCCAGGCCGGCGCCTATGCGGTCGGCGACTACCGCAAGGTTTTCGGCAGCGGCGAATTCGCCGCCCAGTTCAGCCTCGGTTACGGCGAGGAATTCGACGGCGACGGCAACCCGACCGGCAGCGACGCCTTCCGCGGCCATATCTTCGCCCGCGGCAACCTGCAGCTCGACGACAATTGGCGCGTCGGCCTCAATGTCGAACGCTCCTCGTCGGATACCTACCTGAAGCGCTTCAGCTTCACCTCGCCCAACTACCTGACCTCGGATCTCTACGCCGAGGGGTTCTACGACCGTTCCTATTTCTCGGTCATCGGCTATTCGTTCCAGGGCCTGCGCGCGATTTCCGACCCGGATACCACGCCCCTCGTCCTGCCGCTGGCCCAGGCGAACTGGGTGCTCGAGCCGGAAATGATCGGCGGCCGGCTGGAACTGAGCGCCAATGCGATCGCCATCCACCGCGACGAAGGCACCAGCCAGCGCCGCTTCAGCCTGGGCGCCGCCTGGCAGCGGCCCTGGATCACCGATCTCGGCACCGTCTTCACCCTCGACGCCTCGATCCGTGGCGATTTCTACGATACCGAAGATGTCTATGACGCCGCCGGCATCGACGTCTCGGGGCAGACCGCGCGCTTCCTGCCGAAACTCTCGCTCGAGGCGCGCTATCCCCTGGTGCGGCCGACCGAGAACGGCCGCCAGGTGATCGAACCCATCGCCCAGTTCGTGCTGGCCCCGAGCACGCCGATCTCGAAGAAGATCTCGAACGAGGACAGCCAGAGCTTCGAGTTCGACGACACCAACCTCTTCGCCGTCAACCGCTTCTCGGGCTACGACCGCTGGGATGCCGGCTCGCGCTTCGTCTACGGCGTGCGCACGGCCTATTACGGCAACGAGGGCACTACGTTCTCCGTCTTCCTCGGCGAGAGCTTCGAATTCACCGACGAGAAGGATGTCTACGAATACGGCAAGGGCCTGGGCGACGGGCGGTCGGACTTCGTCGGCGCGATCACCTTCACGCCCACCTATTGGCTGGACCTCCAGCACAATTTCCGCCTGGACAAGGACGATCTGTCGTTCAACCGGAACGACATACGCGCGACCATCAACGGCAAGCGCCTGCAGGCGACCATCGGCTATACCGCGGTGAAGGAACAGACGGCGGTGCCCGCCCAGGCCGACCGCGACGAAATCTATGTCACCGCCGGCCTGAAGCTGGACGAATATTGGACCGTCTACGGCGACACCCGCCACCGCCTGAACGACGACGAGGGCGCGCTCTCGACCGGCCTCGGCCTCTTCTATACCGATGAATGCGTGGAACTCGGCGCCATGTACCGGCGCGACACCACCCGCGACCGCGACGTGACCCCCGACACGTCGGTCAGCCTCATCCTGCGCCTGCGGAACCTTGGCATGTAGCCATGCGACACCCCGGGGGCGACGCCCAAGGCTTTTCCTCGGCGGGAACAGGGACTATGCTGCGACCGCTTTGGTCCGACCCCTTCATGGGGCGGGGGCGGCTCCTGGCCTGAAGAACGGCAACTGACCGGAAGAACGATCGAGAATGCGCTTATCCGTCCTGACTGCGGTCTCCTCCCTCGCCCTGGCCCTGGTGATTGCCGGTCCCGCCTGCCGCCCCGCCGAGGCGCAAAGCGCGGCCGCTCCCCCGTCGATTTCCGCCGACATGGGCCTTGCCGCCGTCGTCAACGAAGAGGTGGTCACCGCCTTCGACGTGGACCAGCGCGTGCGCCTGCTCCTGGTCTCGACCGGCATGCCCTATAATGCCGATACGGCCCGGGCCGCCCGCCTGACCGCGCTGCGCGCCCTGGTCGACGAAACCCTGCAATTCCAGGAAGCCCGCAAGCAATCGGTCTCGGTCGGCGAACAGGATGTGGAGGCCAGCCTGCTCCAGGTCGTGCAGTCGACCCGGATGACGCCCGAGCAATTCGTCGAAACCCTGGGCAAGGCCGGCGTCTCGATCGAGACGCTGAGGCGGCAGCTGCGTGCCGAACTGGTGTGGAACCAGGTGGTGATGCGCCGCTACCAGGGCCGGCTCTCGGTCGGCGCCGAACAGGTGCAGGCGACCATCGACCGGATCAAGGCCAATGCCGGCCGGCCGGAAAGCCTGGTCTCCGAAATCATGATCGCGGTCGACAATCCGGAACAGGAAGGCCCGGCCCAGCAGCTCGCCCAGCAATTGTTCGACCAGATCCGCCAGGGCACGCGCTTCTCGGCCCTGGCCCGGCAGTATTCGCAGGCGCCCTCGGCCGCCAACGGCGGCGACATCGGCTGGATCCTGCCCGGCCAGCTGGCAGCCGAACTGGACGACGCCTTGAACACCATGCAGGTGAATTCGATCTCCCCGCCGGTCCGCTCGCCGGGCGGCTGGTACATCATCGGTCTCCGCGAACGGCGCCAGATGCCGCCGCCGCCGCCCGAAGTGTCGATGGTCGAGCTGAAGCAGGTCTTCGTGCCGGCCAATATCTCGACCGACGACGCGACCATCGCCGAACTGACCAGCCAGCTGGCCGACGCCAAGGAAGAGATCAACGGCTGCGCGGCGCCGCGCTTCGTGCTCGACCGCCTGCCCGGCGCCAGCTTCGGCGAAGTCGGCACCCTGAACGTCAAGGACCTGCCGGTGGAATACCGCACGGCGATCGAAGGGGTCGCCATCGGCAAGGCCGGCGGGCCCGTGCGCTCGACCGACGGCCTGCACCTGCTGATCGTCTGCGACCGCCGGGAACAGACCCCGGATTCGATGATGCGCGATGCCGTGCAGCGCAACCTCGAAGACCAGCAATTGTCCATGCTGGCGCGCCGCTACCTGCGCGACCTGCGTCGCAACGCGACCATCGAGGTCCGCTGAGCCGATGAACGCAGCCGCAAGCCCGCCCCGGCCGCTGGCGCTGACCTGCGGCGAGCCGGCGGGCATCGGCGCGGAAATCGCCCTGAAGGCCTGGGCCGAACGCGAGGCGGGCGGCCCGCCCTTCCTGTTGCTGGACCAGCCGGCCCGGCTTGCTCGCATCGCGGAAAGCCTGGGCCTGGCGGTGCCGATCGCGGCGATCGCCGCGCCGGCCGAGGCGGATGCCGCGCTTTTCGCCGAAGCCCTGCCCGTCCTGCCCCTGGCGGCGCCGATCGACGGCCGGCCCGGGCAGATCGCCGAGGGGGACGCGGCGGCGATCATCGAAGCCATCACCCGCGCCGTCCGCCTGACCCAGGCGGGCGAGACCGCGGCCGTGGTCACCAACCCGATCCGCAAGCAATCCCTGAAGACCATGGGCCTGGCGCACCCCGGGCACACGGAATTCCTGGCCGAACTTGCCGGGGCCGACGCGCGCTCGGTCATGCTGCTGGCCTCGCCCCGGCTGCGGGTGGTGCCGGTCACCGTCCATGTCGCCCTGGCCGCCGTGCCCCGCCTGCTGACGGCGGCGGAAATCGTCACCGTGACCCTGGCGACCGCCCGTGCGCTGCGCCTCGATTTCGGCATTGCCGCACCGCGCCTCGCCGTCCTCGGCCTCAATCCCCATGCCGGCGAATCCGGCCTGCTGGGGCGGGAAGAGATCGAGATCATCGCCCCCGCCATCGAGCGCCTGAAGGCGGCAGGGCTGGACGTCTTCGGCCCGGTGCCGCCGGATGCCGCCTTTCACGCCGCCGCGCGCAGCCGCTATGACGCCGCCATCTGCATGTATCACGATCAGGCCCTGCTGCCCCTGAAGACCCTCGACTTCGACGAGGGGGTGAATGTCACCCTGAACCTGCCCTTCGTGCGCACCTCGCCCGATCACGGCACCGCCATCGATATCGCCGGCACCGGCAAGGCCAATCCGCAAAGCCTGATCGCGGCCCTGCGCCTGGCCGCGACCATGGCCGAGACCCGCCGCCGCACCGCCGCGTCATGAGTGCCGTCGACAGCCTGCCGCCGCTGCGCGAGGTGATCGCCCGGCACGGCCTCGCCGCGCGGAAATCGCTGGGGCAGAATTTCCTTCTCGACCTCAACATCACCGCGCGCATCGCGCGGGCGGCGGGGATCGGGCCGGGCGACCTCGTCTATGAGGTCGGGCCGGGGCCGGGCGGCCTGACCCGCGCCCTGCTTGCCGCCGGCGCCACCGTGGTCGCGGTCGAGCGTGACGAACGCTGCCTGGCCGCGCTGGCCGAGGTCGCCGCCGCCTATGCGCCGGGCCGCCTGACCGTGATCCCCGGCGATGCCCTGGAAATCGACGAGCCCGCGGTTCTGGGCCACCGGCCGGCCAAGGTGGTGGCCAACCTGCCCTATAACGTGGGCACGGCGCTGCTGATCCGCTGGCTTTCCGCCGGGCCCTGGCCGCCCTGGTGGCAGTCGCTGACCCTGATGTTCCAGCGCGAGGTCGCGGACCGGCTGACCGCGGCGCCGCGCAGCGACGCCTATTCCCGCCTGACCGTGCTGGCGCAATGGCGCGCCCAGGCCCGGCATCATTTCGACCTCAGCCCCAAGGCATTCGTGCCGCCGCCCAAGGTCACCTCGACCGTGGTCGGCCTGGTGCCGCTGGCCGTCCCGCCCCACCCGTGCCGCCTGGGCGCGCTCGAAGTGGTGACGGCGAATGCCTTCGGCCAGCGCCGCAAGATGCTGCGCCAGAGCCTGAAGGGCCTGGCCGTCCCGGCCGAGACCCTGCTGGAGCGTGCCGGCATCGTGCCGACGGCGCGGGCCGAGGAGCTGGACGTCGCCGCCTTCGCCCGCCTCGCCCGGGCCCTGGACCAGGGGCCGGCGCCATCGTGAGCGTGCCGCTGCACCGCCAGCCGCCCTTCGCCCTGTTCTGGACTTCGCGGGTGTTCGGGTCGCTGGCCTTCCAGATGGCCTCGGTCGCCTTCGGCTGGCTGATCTACGACATGACCGGCAGCGCCTATCAGCTCGGCTTTGCAGGGCTGGCCCAGTTCCTGCCCATGGTGCTGCTCACCTTCGTCGTCGGCGCCGTGGCCGACCGCTGGGATCGCCGGCGCATCGTCATGATCAGCCAATGGGTCCAGGCGCTGACCATCGGCGCGCTGACCGTGGGCGCCTTGCAGGGCTGGCTCGGGGTAAACGGGCTGTTCGCCGGCCTCGCGATCCTGGGCGCGGCGCGGACGTTCGAGCGGCCGGCCATGGCGGCCCTGCTGCCCAGCCTCGTCTCCGCCCGGGAATTGCCCCGGGCGGTAGCCCTCTCCTCCTCGGCCATGCAGACGGCGACGATCGTCGGGCCGTCGCTCGGCGGGTTGCTGCATGCCTTGGGCGCCGCCGTGCCCCTCGGCCTTTCGGCCGCCCTCTTCGCCCTGGGCGCCCTGGCCATGGCGCCGGTCCGCCTGCGCACCCCACCCGCCCCGCGCGAGCCCATGACATGGCGGGCGGCATTCTCCGGGCTCGGCTTCGTCCGGCGGAAGCCGGTCCTGCTCGGCGCCATTTCCCTCGACATGGTCGCGGTCCTGCTCGGCGGGGTCACCGCGCTGCTGCCGATCTTCGCCAAGGATATTCTCGAGACCGGGCCCTGGGGCCTGGGCGTGCTGCGGACGGCGCCGGCGATCGGCGCCCTGGCCATGGCGATGGTCATCGGCCGCCTGGACCTCAGCCGGGCGGTGGGGGCCAAGATGTTCGTGGCGGTCATCGTCTTCGGCCTTTGCACCATTGTCTTCGCCGCCTCCAGCCATCTCTGGCTTTCGGTCGGCGCGCTGGTGATCCTCGGCGCTGCCGACAATGTCAGCGTCGTCATCCGCCAGACCCTGGTGCAACTGGCGACCCCGGACGAGATGCGCGGCCGGGTCAGCGCCTTGAATTCCCTCTTCATCGGCGCGTCCAACCAGTTGGGCGAATTCGAATCCGGCATGACCGCGGGATTGATGGGGGTGGTCGCCGCCGGGATCCTGGGCGGGGTCGGGACCATCGCCGTCGCCCTGGCCTGGATGAGGCTGTTCCCGAGCCTCCGCCACGCCGATCGCCTGGATGGGGTGAAATAACCGACAGCGCCTTGCCCTCGCGCCCGAAAGGCGCCATGTCTTTGCGGCTATCAAGGAGGCAACGACATGGACCAGCGCATCATCGACCTCTACGACCAGTATACCCACGCTCCCCTGCCCCGGCGGGACTTCCTGGACCGCCTGGCGCGGCTGGCCGGCGGCAGCGCCGCGGCGCTCGCCCTGCTGCCCCTGCTCGAAAACAATTACGCCCGGGCGGCCCAGGTCGAGGAAACGGACGGCCGCATCACCGTCTCGACCGGCAGCTTTGCCGGCGCCACCGGCCCCGTCCGCTATTACGAGGCGGTGCCCAAGGCGGCGCCCCAGGGCACGGTCATCGTCATTCACGAGAACCGGGGCCTGAACGCCCATATCCAGGATGTGGCGCGGCGCTTCGCCGTCGACGGTTTCCGCGCCGTCGCCCCCGATTTCCTCTCGCCCGCCGGCGGCACCCCCGCGGACGAGGACAAGGCCCGCGAGTTGATCGGCGGGCTCGATGCCGCCGCCACGCTTGCCGACGCGGTGCAGGCGGTGCAATTCGCCGCGACCGGCGGGACCAAGGTCGCCGCGGTCGGCTTCTGCTGGGGCGGCGGCCTGTCGGGCCGGCTGGCGACGGCGGAAAGCGCGCTGTCGGCCGCCGTCGTCTACTACGGCATGCCGCCGGCAAGCGAAGCCGTCGCGGCGATCAAGGTGCCCTTGCTGCTGCATTACGCCGGCCAGGACGAACGCATCAATGCCGCCGTCCCCGCCTTCGAGGCGGCGCTGAAGGCGGCCCAGGTGCGCTATGACCTGCACACCTACGAAGGCGTCCAGCACGCCTTCAACAACGACGCCAATACCGCCCGCTATAACGAGGCGGCGGCGGCCCAGGCCTGGGGGCGGACCATCAGCTTCCTGCGCCAGACCCTGGCCTGAGCCCGGCCCGGGCCAGCAATCCGTCGACGAAGAGGTCGAGCACGGCCAGCGCCGTCTGCTCGGCCTCGGCGGGGCCGATGCCCCAGCTGGGGAAATGGCCGTCCACCTCCATCCGCGCCAGGCCGTAGACCAGCGCCCGGGCGGCGATGCGGCCGGTCGCGACGTCGATCCCCGGCAGGCCGGCGATGATGCCGCTCAACATTGCCTGCAACGCGTCGTTATGGCCGGTCAGCACGGCGGAACCGGCGAAATCGATCGCGCCGCGCGCCGCGACGATGCGGAAATGCGCCGGATTGTCCCGCACCCAGGCCAGATAGCCGCGCCCCATGGCCTTCAGCCGGGCGCCGGGCCCGGCATCGGCGGGCAAGCCGGCCATGGCCGCGGCGACCGCCCCGCCCAGGCGGCGCATCGCCTCCTCCGCCACCGCCGTCATCAGGGCCGTGCGGTCGGCAAAATGGCGGAAGGGCGCAGCCGAGGATACCCCCGCCCGGCGCGCCACTTCCCGCAGGCTCACCTGTTCCGGACCGGCCGCCGCGCTGAGGTCGAGGGCGGCCGCGATCAGGGCTTCGCGCAGATTGCCGTGGTGATAGGGCTGCCGCTTGTCCATGCCGCCTTGACGCCGCCTCCGATGAATGTAAGCATCGATAACATAACGGGAGGCGGGCATGAGGGCAATCAAATCGGGATGGGGCCTGTTCGCGGTCCTGGCGGCGGTGGTCACCCTGGCGGCCGCCCTGACCGTCCGGGACGGCACCGATGCCGATGCCCTGGGCGCCCTGATCCGGATGACGGCGCGCACGTCCCTGGTCCTGTTCCTGCTTGCCTTCACCGCCCGGCCGGCGGCCAGCCTGTGGCCGAACGGCTTGACCCGCTGGGCCCTGCGCAACCGGCGCTTCATCGGCCTTGCCTTCGCCTGGTCCCATGGCTTGCACGGGATCGGCATCCTGGCCCTGTGGCGCCTGGATCCCGCCGCCTTCACGGCGCAAGTCCCGCTTATCACCCTGATTTTCGGGGGCCTTGCCTATCTGCTGATCGCGGCTATGGCGGCGACTTCGTTCCGGCCGACAGCGGCCCTGATCGGGCCGCGGGCATGGCGGGGGCTGCATCTGGCGGGCGGCTATTACATCGCCCTGGTGTTCCTGAATTCCTATGCCGGGCGGGCGGCGAAGGATCTTGCCTATCTGCCGCTGGCGCTGGCCGTGGTCGGGGCCCTGGCCCTTCGTCTCGCCGCCCGGCTCAGACGCCGTCGCGCAGGCGCTTGACGAAATCGCCGAGGCCGGTCTGGCGACGGCGCTTCAGCCGCTCGGCGTGCAGGATGGCACGGACCTGGGCCAGCGTGCTGTCCACATCCTCGTTGAGGACGACATAATCGTATTCGGCCCAATGGCTGATCTCGTCGGACGCCTTGGCCATGCGGGCGGCGACCACGTCTTCCGGGTCCTGGGCGCGTTGGCGCAGCCGGCGCTCCAATTCCCGGGTCGAAGGCGGCAGGATGAAGATGGACACGAGGTCGTCGCGGGCATGTTCCGCCAGTTGCTGGGTGCCCTGCCAGTCGATATCGAACAGCACATCACGGCCGCGGGCCAGGGCATCCGCCACCGGCCCCTTGGGCGTGCCGTAGTGATTGCCGAACACCTTGGCCCATTCGAGCAATTTCCGCTCGTTGACCATGATGTTGAAGTCGGCCGGGCTGACGAACCAATAATCCCGCCCCTCCACCTCGCCCGGGCGGCGCGGGCGGGTGGTGACCGACACCGACATTTCGAGCGCGTCCTCGTGTTCCAGCAGGCGGCGCGAGATCGTGGTCTTGCCGGCGCCCGACGGCGAGGACAGCACCAGCATCAGGCCGCGCCGTTCGATCCCGTGAAACGACATGCGAACTCCTTGTCTATTCGATGTTCTGGACCTGCTCGCGCAGGCGGTCGACCGCGGTCTTGAGGTCGAGGCCGAGGCGGGTCAGGTCCACGTCCGTCGACTTGGAACAGAGCGTATTGGCCTCGCGGTTGAATTCCTGGGCCAGGAAGTCCAGGCGCCGGCCCACCCCCTCGCCCGCCTTCAGCAGTTTCCGGGCCTCGGCGACATGGGCGCGCAGGCGGTCGATCTCCTCGCGGACATCGGCCTTCACCGCCAGCATGGCGACTTCCTGGGCCAGCCGCTCGGGCGAGACCACGCCCGCCTTGTCCTGCAACAGGTCGGCAAGCTGGGCCTCCAGGCGGGCCTTGATGGCGGCGGGCTGGGTTGCGGCCTGGGTCTCGGCCGCCGCGGTCAGCCGCTCGATCTCGTCGAGATGGGCGGCCAGTGCCGCGGCGATATGCCCGCCCTCGGCGGCGCGCATGGCATTCAACTGGCCCAGCGCCTGATCGAAGGCGCCGAGCAGGATCTTGTCTTCCGCCGCCTCGTCCAGGGCGGGGGCGCTGCCCTCGCCGCGCTGGAACACGCCCGGCAGGGCCATCAGCCCCTCGATACGCGGCGCATCCAGCCCGTGGGCGGCCGCCGCCTCGCGGGCGACGGCGACCAGATGGTCGAGCACCTGGCGGTCGAGGCGCGGCAGGGCGCCGTCGGCCCCGGCGGCGACATTCAACTGCACCTGAAGATTGCCGCGCTTCACCAGCTTGGCGATCGCCTCGCGCAGCGGCCGTTCCAGGCGTTCCAGCCCGTTCGGCAGGCGGAAGCGGACCTCCAGGCCCCGGCCGTTCACCGCCTTGATCTCGAAGACGAAATCCGTCTCGCCCAGGCTGCCGCCGGCCCGGGCGAATCCGGTCATGCTGAAAAGCGGCATGTCCTGCTCCCTCGAAGGTGCAGGGCTCATACTATGGGCGCTGCCCGATAACAAGGTTTCCGCCGCCCCTAAAGGCGCCCCCCCTACAGGCGCCCCCGGCCATAGGCCAGCACGGTGCGGAACAGGCGGCCGAGCGGCCCGCCCGCCTTCAGGGCGAAGGGATCATGGCCGGCGTGGGCGATTTCGCCGAGCCAGCCGCGGGCGAGTGCGACCGGCAGCAGCGCCGGCAGGGCGCCGCGCGGCAGGTCCCGGGCTGCGCGGGCGGCGTCATCGAGATGGCGGCGGGCATGGCCGGCCAGCTCCCCGACCAGGGCCCGCAGCCCGGGGGATGAGCGTCCCGCGACGAGATCGTCCCGCGATACGCCGTGCTGCGCCATCAGGTCGGCGGGCAGGTACAGCCGGTTGGCCCCGGCGTGAAACGGCAGGGCGCGCAGCAGGCCGGCAAGGCCGACCCCGATGCCGGCGGCATGGGCTGCCTCATGCGCCTCGTCGTGGCCGCTGCCGAGGACCGCGAGCGCCAGTTCGAACAGGCCGCCGGCCGCCCCGTCCAGATAGCTGCCGAGCGAGGCGAGATGGGGCGGCGGCTGGTCGTCGAGATCCAGTTCCCTCGCCTCCAGCACGCGCTCGAAAGTCGCGAGCGGCAGGGCGTGGCGGCGGATCGCAGCCGCCAGCGGCGTCACCACCTCGTGCTGGCGGGGCTCGCGGCCCAGGGCGATCTCGTCCAGGGCATCGCGCCACCATTGCAGGCGGATCTGCCCGATCATGGCGTCGGAGACCACCTCGCGCACGCGGGCGACCTCGTAATTGAAGGCATAGAGGGCGAGAAGATCGTCGCGCCGGTCGGGCGCCGCGAAGACCGCGGTCAGGAAACGGTCCGGATCATGCGCCCTGACGAAATCGGCGAGATCCGACACCTCAGGCCACCGGCATCAGGGCAGCCGCCACCCGCCGCCCCTCGGCCACGAGGACATTGTAGGTCCGGCAGGCGGCGCCCGTATCCATGGCGTCGAAGCGGATGCCGGCCGCCTTCAGGGCGTCGCGCGCCGCCCGGGCCAGCAGTTCGAAGCGGGTGCCGGTGCCGATCAGGATGAATTCATAGTCGTCGCGGGCCGCGATCAGCGCCTCGACCGCGGCCGCCGTCGCCCCCGCGGCGTCGCCGACCGCCCAGGGCACGATGCCCCGCGCGGTCAGCAGGATCGCCCCGGCATGGACGGCGCCTTCGATGCGGAAGGCGCCGTCGCCGTAGCGCTCGATGCGGCGCGGCGCCTGATCCAGCTCGCGCAGCGGCGGCACGGGTCAGCCTTTGGCCGGCGTGGTCTTGCCGCCCGCCGCGCCGTCGTTGACCGCGGGCGAACCGCGCCGCAGCCGCCCCTCGCCCAGGAACAGCAGGATAGGGGCGGCGATGAAGATCGACGACGAGGTGCCGACGACGATGCCGAACAGGATCACCTGGGCGAAGCCCGACACCGCCGAGCCGCCGAACACCGCCATGGGCGCCATGGCGAGGAAGGTGGTAACCGAGGTGAAGATGGTCCGGGTCAGGGTCGAATTGATCGACAGATCGATCAATTCGCGCAGCGGCATGCTCTTGTACTTCCGCAGGTTCTCGCGCATGCGGTCATAGACCACGACCTTGTCGTTCATCGAATAGCCGATCAGGGTCAGCAGCGCGGCGATGGCGGTCAGGTTGAACTCGATGCCCGTCACCGCGAAGAAGCCGATCGTCTTGGTGATGTCGAGCACCAGGGTGGTGACCGCGCCCACGGCGAACTGCCACTCGAAACGCCACCAGATATAGATCAGCATGGCGCCGAACGACAGGATGACGGCAAGAATGCCGCTGGAGACCAGCTGGTCCGAGACCCGCGGCCCGACCACTTCGACGCGGCGGAGATTGGCGCCCGGGGCGATTTCGCCGAGCTTGGCGCGCACCGCCTCGATCGCCGCACTTTGCGCCCCCTCGCTGCCTTCCTGGCGCGGCAGGCGCAGCAGGACGTCGGACGGGCCGCCGAATTCCTGCAACGACACTTCGCCGAGGTTCAGCGCCTGCAGGCCCGAGCGCATGGTGGCGAGATCGGCCGGCCCCTCGGTCCGCACCTCGACGACGATGCCGCCGGCGAAATCGATGCCGTAATGCAGGCCCGGCACGAAGAACATAACGACGGAGGCGGTCGACAGGAAGGCCGAGACGCCGATGCCGATGAAGCGCCCGCGCATGAAGCGGATCGACGTATTCTCCGGAATCAGCCGGCGCACCCCGAACAGGGCCTTGATGTTCAGGATCTTCAGCTTCCGCCAGCGCAGCCAGTAGACCATGCCGACGCGCACCAGCGCGACCGCCGTGAACAGCGACAGGATGGTGCCCAGCCCCATGACGATGGCGAAGCCGCGCACCGGCCCCTCGCCGAAGAAGAACAGGGTGGCGATGGCGAACAATGCGGTCAGATGGCTGTCGATGATCGTCGCATAGGCTTTGTCGAAGCCGAGGGTCAGGGCCGCGGGCGCACTTCTGCCCGCCAGCGTCTCTTCTCTTATGCGCTCGTTGATCAGCACGTTGGCATCGACCGCGATGCCGATCGACAGCACCAGGCCGGCGATGCCGGGCAGGGTCAGGGTCGCGCCCATCAGGGTCAGGATCGCCAGCGTCAGCACGATATTGGCGATCAGGGCGATGACCGCGATGATGCCGGTCACCGAATACATCAGGATCATGAAGGCGATGACCAGCGCCGTGCCGATCAGGCCCGAGAGCTGGCCGGCCTGGATCGCGTCCGAACCGAGATCGGGACCGACGGTCCGCTCCTCGATCGTGGTCAGCGGCGCGGGCAGCGCGCCGGCGCGCAGCAGCACGGCGAGATCATGCGCGCTCTGGGCGTTGAAGCTGCCGCTGATCTGGCCCTGGCCGCCCAGGATCGGCTCGCGGATGACGGGGGCGGAAATCACCTTGCCGTCGAGCACGATGGCGAAGCGCCGGCCGACGTTTTCCTTGGTCACCGTGCCGAAGCGCTTGGCGCCTTCGGAATCGAAGCGGAAGCTGACCACCCATTCGCCGCTCTGCGGGTCGGCCATGGCGCGGGCGTCGACCAGCATCTCGCCGGTCAGCAGCACGCGCTTGCGCACCGCCACCGGTTCCGGGGTATTGGTGCCGGGCAAGGGTTCGCCCTGAAGGATTTCGGTGCCGGCAGGCACGCGGCCGGCGGCCAGTTCGACCGGATCGATATTCTCGACCAGGCGGAAGGTCATCTTCGCGGTCTGGCCGAGAAGATCCTTGATGCGGGCCGGATCCTGCACGCCGGGCAGCTGGACCAGGATCTGGTCCGCGCCCTGGCGGGCGATGCTCGCCTCGGCCGTGCCGGTCTCGTCGATGCGGCGGCGGACGATCTCCAGGCTCTGGTTGATGGCGCCGGTGATGCGCTCCTGGATGCCCTGGGGGCTGAGTGTCAGGATCAGCCTGGTGTCGGTGCTGGTGACGTCGATATCGGGGACGCCGCCGCCGAGCACGCCGCCGCCGACCGGCTGGGCGAGGTCGCGCAGCAGTTTCCGCGCCTCTTCGAAGCGGGCGGCATCGGAAATGGTCACGGCCACGGTCTCGCCCGAGACGCCGAGGCCGGTATAGCGGATGCCGGCGCCGACCAGCGCGGTCCGGGTCGAATCGACCAGGGCTTCCAGCCGTTCCCTGACCACCACCTTGGTATCGACTTCGAGCAGCAGGTGCGAGCCGCCGCGAAGATCAAGGCCGAGGTTCAGCTGTTGCTGCGGCACCCAGCCGGGCAGGCCTTCGAGCGAGGCCCGGCTGAACAGATTCGGCGCGGCGAAAATCACCCCGAGGGCGACGATGCCCAAATAGAGAATGATCTTCCAACGGGAGTATTGAAGCATGGTTGGCGCTCGATCTGCTGCCGGGAACTGAAATCGGCCGGCGGCGTTGCCGCCGCCGGGGAAGGCACAGGCTTACTTTTCGTCGTCGGCGACGGGCTGGCCCTTGGTGCGGACTTCGGAAATCGTGCTCTTCAGGATGCGGACGCGCACGCCTTCGGCGATTTCGAGCAGGATTTCATTGTCCTGGACCTTGGCCACCTTGCCGATCAGGCCCGACATGGTGACGACGGTATCGCCCCGGCGCACGGCGGACAGCAGGGCCCGGTGTTCCTTGGCCCGCTTCTGCTGCGGCCGGATCATCAGGAAATAGAACACCACCAGGATGAGGACCAGCGGCAGGAACTGGATCAGCAGGTCGCTGCCGCCCGGCGCCGCACCGGCAGCTTGGGCATAGGCCGTCGAAATCAACATGGGGAAACCATCTCTGCGCGGTTTGAAACGCGCGGACTATAGCCTTTGAGGGGGGGAATGCAAATCTCGCAAGGCCGATCCGCCCGATCGCCGTGCTAGTTTCCGCGCCATGACCGACCGAGACCTGATCCCTTTCCTCGCCCGCATCGCCGACAGCCTGGAACGTCTGGCCCCGCCGCCGGCCGCCGACGACGATCCGATGGCCTTCGATGCCTATGTCTGGCATGCCGATCCGAACCGCCTCCAGGGCGTGGCCGAGGTTTCGCGCGTGCCCCTGGACCTGCTCCAGGGCATCGCCCGGGTGCGGGACATCCTGGTCGCCAATACCCGCCAGTTCGCCGGCGGCCTGTCGGCGAACAATGCCCTGCTCTGGGGCGCGCGGGGCATGGGCAAGAGTTCGCTGGTGAAGGCGGCCCATGCCGCCGTCGCCGCCGAACACCCGGGGCGCCTCGCCCTCGTGGAACTGGCGCGGGAAGATATCCACAGCCTGCCCGACCTGTTGCGCCGCCTGCGCGGGCTGGACCGGCGCTTCATCCTGTTCTGCGACGACCTTTCCTTCGACAATCAGGACAATGCCTACAAGTCCCTGAAGGCGGTGCTCGACGGCGGCATCGAGGGGCGGCCGGCCAATGTCATTTTCTACGCCACCTCGAATCGCCGGCACCTGATGTCGCGCGACATGATCGAGAACGAACGCTCGACCGCCATCAACCCGCATGAAGCGGTGGAGGAGAAGGTCTCGCTCTCCGACCGCTTCGGCCTCTGGCTTGGCTTTCATGCCTGCGATCAGGAGAATTTCTTCGCGATTATCGAGGGTTACGTCCGTTACTTCGACCTGCCCGTAAGCCCGGAGACATTGCGGGCGGAGGCGGTCGAATGGTCGGTCACCAGGGGCAGCCGCTCCGGCCGCGTCGCCTGGCAGTTCATCCAGGACCTTGCCGGCCGCCTGGGCCGCCGGATCACTTAATTAGCCGGCGCCGCCGTCGAGATATTTCATCGGATCGACGGGGGTACCGTTCTTCCGCACCTCGAAATGCAGCTGGGGCACGGTGACATTGCCCGAATTGCCGACCCGGGCGATGGGCTGCCCGCGCGCGACCTTGTCGCCCTGCTTTACGAGCAGCGTGGCGTTATGGGCATAGGCGGTCATATAGGTGCCGTTGTGGCGGATCAGGATCAGGTTGCCGAAGCCCCGAATCTCATCCCCCGCATAGGCGACCGTGCCCCCGTCCGACGCCCGGACCGTGGTGCCCTGGGCCGCCTGGATATTGATGCCGTCATTATGCTGGCCGCCCGACTTCGGCCCGAAGCCTGAAATCACGTCGCCGGCGACCGGCCAGGCGAAGCGCGGCGTCGCGGCGGAGGGCGCGGGCGCCGCCGGCGCGGCAGCCGTTGCCGGGGCCGGCCTGGCCGGGGCCGCCGGCGCGGCGGCAACGGCCGGCGGGGCCGGCTTGCGGGCCGGGCGCGGCACGTTGGCGGTGCCGACCGCGGCGGTTTCCGGGGCGGCCGGCGGCGGCACATACATGGACCCATCCGCCGGCGGCGGCAGGCTGTCCGGGTCCGGCTCGATGATCTCGATCGGGGCGGCCGGCACCGCCGCCGCCGGGGGGGCCACCGGGGTCGGGGCCGGCGCGGCCGCCTCGGCCGGGGCCTGGACCCGGCCCGGAATGCGCAGGCGCTGGCCGAGCTTGATGGTATAGGGCGGCTGTATGCCGTTCTCGGCCATCAGGCTGGCCTGATCGACGCCGTAACGCCGGCTGATGTTGTAGACCGTGTCGCCCGGGGCGACGACGTGGAACTGGGCCTGCGGCAGGCGCAGGCGCTGGCCCGGCTGCACGGTGAAGGGGGCGCTGAGGCCGTTCAGTTCGATCAGGTCGCGGATCGGCACGCCGGTGCGGCGGGAGACCGCGCTCAGGGTCTCGCCAGCGCCGACCGTGGTTTCCCCAGGGGCAGCAACGGCGGTGGCCGCGGCCGGCGGGGCCGCGATCGCGGCCGGAGCCCCGGTCACGGCGGCCGGTTCGTCCAGCGGCCGGGCGGCGATGCCGCCGCGGTCGACCGGGGCGACGGGCGCGGCTTCGACGGGGGGCATGGCGCCGCTGTCATGGACGGCGGTGACGCCGCCCCCCTGCCCGCCGGTCAGATATTCGACGGGGGCGAGATCCTCGCGGCCGCCGCAAGCCGACAGCGCCAGGGCCGCAATCAGGGGCGCAGCCAACCGAATCATGCCGGGGAGGAAACCGCGTGTCGCCATGGCGTCAGTCTTCAACCGGGGGCCCGCGCCGTCAATCGTCGCGCAGGATGCCCTCGACCAGGGGCACGAAGCGGACCGGCAGGAGTTTTTCGTAGAGTGCTTCCGCCCCCTCGCGGCGCACGCGCCAGATTTCCTGGTCGCCGTGCTGGGGCCCGACCGGCAGCACCATGATGCCGCCCTCGGCCAGTTGGTCGATCAGGGCCTGGGGCACCTTGGGCGCCGCGGCGGTGACCATGATGCGGTCGAAGGGCGCCTGTTCCGGCCAGCCCTTGGTGCCGTCGCCCAGCCGGGTGACGACATTGTGGATATGGATTTCGGTCAGCAGCCGTTCCGCCTGGCGCAGCAGGGCGCGGCGCCGCTCGACCGTATAGACCCGGCGGCAGAGCCGCGCCAGCACCCCGGCCTGATAGCCGGACCCGGTGCCGATTTCGAGCACCTTGTGGCGCGGCCCGACGTCCAGCGCCTGGGTCATATAGGCGACGATGAAGGGCTGGCTGATGGTCTGGCCGCCGGCGATCGGCAGGGCCGTATCCTCGAACGCCTTATGGGCCAGGGCCGGCGGCACGAAACGCTCGCGCGGGATCGATTCGAGGGCACCGAGAACACGCAGGTCGACGATCCCCTGCTGCCGCAGGCTGAGGATCAGGCTGGCCTTCTCGGTGTCGGTGCCCATGGCTCAGGCCCCTCCGGCGAAGGCGCGGCGCAGGTTGGCCTGGGTATCGTAATGGGTGAGGTCGAGGTGCAGCGCGGTGACCGCGATGGCGCCGGCATAGACCGCCTCGATATCCGAATCGGGTTCCGGCGGTTCCGGGCTGCGGCGATAGCCGAGCCAGAAATAATCGTTGCCGCGGGCATCCACCCGCTGCTCGACGAACAGATTGCCGACGCCGCGCCGGCCCTGGTGGCAGACCCTGACCCCGGTCACCGCTTCGGGCGCCACGGGCGGGAAATTCACGTTGATCAGCACGTCCCGCGGCCAGCCGGTCTCGACCAGGCGGCGGACGACGGCGGGGCCATGGGCGGCGGCGCAGGCCCATTGGATCGGCTTGGCCCGGTCGAAGCCGATGACCTGGCTGAAGGCGATCGAGGGCACGCCCAGCATGGTCCCCTCCATCGCCGCCGCGATGGTGCCGGAATAGGTCACGTCCTCGCCGATATTGCCGCCGCGGTTGACGCCGGACAGCACCAGATCGGGCTTCCGCCCGGTCACCAGCCGGTCGAGCGCCATCATCACGCAGTCGGTGGGCGTGCCGCTGACGGCGAAGCGCCTGGGCGCCACCTTGCGCACCCGCAACGGCTCGGTCAGGGTCAGGGAATGGGAGGCGCCGGACTGTTCGGTTTCCGGCGCCACCACCCAGACATCGCTGCTGATCGCCTTGGCGATGCGGATCAGGACCTGCAGGCCCGGGGCATGGATGCCGTCGTCGTTGGAGACGAGGATGCGCAAGGGGCGCGGCGTCACCTCAGACATGGGGGGCGATCACGTCAAGCCCGCCCATATAGGGGCGCAGCGCCGCCGGCACTTCCACCGTGCCGTCGGGCCGGGCGTAATTCTCAAGCACGGCGACCAGGGTGCGCCCGACCGCGAGGCCCGAACCGTTCAGCGTGTGCACCGGCACCGTGCCCTTGGCGCCGGCGGCGCGGCTGCGCGCCTGCATGCGCCGGGCCTGGAAATCGCCGCAGTTGGAACAGGACGAAATCTCGCGGTAAGTCTTCTGCCCCGGCAGCCAGACTTCGAGGTCATAGGTCTTGGTGGCGCCGAAGCCCATGTCGCCGGCGGCCAGCAGCAGCACGCGATAGGCAAGGCCGAGGCGGCGCAGCACTTCCTCGGCGCAATTGGTCATGCGCTCGTGCTCGGCCGCCGATTGCTCGGGCGTGGTGATCGAGACCAGTTCGACCTTGGAAAACTGGTGCTGGCGGATCATGCCGCGGGTGTCGCGCCCCGCCGCCCCCGCCTCGGAGCGGAAGCAGGGGGTAAGCGCGGTGAAGCGCAGCGGCAGCCGGGCATCGTCCAGGATCTGTTCGCGCACCAGATTGGTCAGCGGCACTTCCGCCGTCGGCACCAGCCAATAGCCGTTGGTGGTCCGGAACAGGTCTTCGGCGAATTTCGGCAATTGCCCGGTGCCGAAGACCGCCTGATCGCGGACCAGGACCGGCGGCGCCACTTCCGTATAGCCGAATTCGGTCGTGTGAAGATCGAGCATGAACTGGCCGAGCGCCCGTTCGAGGCGGGCGAGCTGCCCCTTCAGGACGACGAAACGAGCACCCGAGATCCGGCTCGCAGCCTCGAAATCCATCAGGCCCAGGGCCTCGCCGATCTCGTAATGGGCGGCCCCTTCCGGGAGGCGCGGCTCGCCCCAGCGGCGGATTTCCGTATTCGCCTCTTCGCCGCCCTCGGGCACCTCCGGGGCGGGCAGGTTCGGAATGGAGGCGAGCAGGGTCTCGATCTCGGCGCCGAGGGCCTTGTCCGCCTCCTCGGCGGCCTGGATGTCGGCCTTCAGGGTCGCGACCTCGGCCATCAGGGCATCGGCATCGCCGCCCTTCGCCTTGACCTGGCCGATCTGGCGCGAGGCATCGTTGCGGCGCGCCTGCATGGCCTGGAGCCGGCCCTGGGTGTCGCGGCGCTTCTGGTCGAGGTCGAGCACGGCGGCGGACGACGCCGGGAACCCGCGCCGGGCGAGATGGGCGTCGAAGGCGGCGGGATCGTCGCGGAGGAGTTTCAGGTCGTGCATGGAAATCGGGCTCGATAGAGACGTGCCCTGTCCTTATAGGGAACAGGGCACGATTCCGTAAAGCGCGGAGGGGGGAAGCGCGGCGATCAGTCCGCGTCTTCCTCGGCTTCGGCCGCCGCGCGCTCCTTGTTCCGGCGCTTTTCCATCAGGCGGATGGCGATGATCGAGCCTTCGTAGAGGAAGAGCATGGGAATGGCGAGGCTGACCTGGCTGATCACGTCGGGCGGCGTGACCACGGCGGCGAAGGCGAAGACGCCGACGATGGCATAGCGCCGCTTCTTCGAGAGTGTCGCCGCCGACAGGATCCCGGCCCGCCCGAGCAGGGTCAGCACCACCGGCATCTGGAAGCTGATGCCGAAGGCGAAGATCAGGGTCATGACCAGGCTGAGGTATTCGTTGACCTTGGGTTCCAGCTGGATCGGCAGGGCACCGCCGCCGCCCGGCGCCTCGAAACCGAGGAAGAAATGCCAGGCCAGCGGCAGGATCAGGTAGTAGAGCATGGCCGAGCCGACCAGGAACAGGACCGGCGAGGCGATGAGGAACGGCAGGAAGGCGCCGCGCTCGTTCCGGTAAAGCCCGGGGGCCACGAACATATAGAGCTGGCTGGCCATGATCGGGAAGGCCAGGAAGGCGCCGCCGAAGAAGGACAGCTTCATATAGGTGAAGAAGGCTTCCGTCAGGTCGGTATAGATCATGCGCCGGGTCTCGGCGCTGGTGCCCATGGCCTGATAGAGCGGCTTGGTCAGGAATGCATAGATCTGGTCGGAGATGACATAGCAGCCGGCCATGCACAGGATCAGCGCCAGCACGGAATACATCAGGCGGCGGCGCAGTTCGGTCAGATGCTCGACCAGGGGGGCGCGGCTCGCCTCGATATCGGCTTCGTCTTGTTCGTTGCGCGCCATGTCAGGCCCCTGCTGCGGGAGTGGCGGCCGGGGACTCGGCCGGCTTGGCTTCGGCGGCGGGCGGCGGCGTATCGGGGACTTCGGCCTCCGCCGCTTCGGCCCGATCGGTTTCGGCGGGGTCGATTTCCGAGGGGTCGGGCGGCGTCGCCGCCTTGGCGATCTGTTCCTGCACGCGGTCGGTCGAGATCGAATTCTCCAGGTCGCGCTTCGCCTTGGCCAATTCCTCGTCCCGCATCATCTGATCGAAGGTCGATTGGAAATTGGACGCCATCATGCGGGCCTTGCGCACCCAGCGGCCGACGGTGCGCAAGAGATCCGGCAATTCCTTGGGGCCAACGACCAGCAGGGCGACGACGCCGATGACCAGGATCTCGGACCACGCGAGATCGAACATTCGCCAGTCTCCAGCAGGGGATACCCCTGCACGCGGTTACGGAAAGCGGGGCTTTGCAGAAGCCCCGGTCAGACCTTGTGGGCGTCCTGGCTCTTCACCGGTTCGGCCTTGGCGTCGATGGTCGTCACCGGGCGCTGCGCCTCGGCGGGCGGCGCGGGCGTCGCATTCGGATCGTCCGACAGGCCCTTCTTGAAGCTCTTCACGCCCTTGGCCACGTCGCCCATCAGTTCGGAGATCTTGCCGCGACCGCCGAACAACAGAACAACCAGGGCGATGACGATCAGCCAATGCCACAAGCTCATCGCACCCATCGCCAAATCTCCTTCTCAAAAACACGGCCCAGCGAGGCCGGATATTGCCCCATGGCCCCTGATCAGGCAACGCGCAGAAATGCGGTGCCCGCTCCGGCCTGTTGCTTATTTGGTGTCGCCACCCCTGTCTTCAAAGACAAAGCATTGCGCAAGGTCAAGGGCAAGGAAGATTTCGCTGCCCGCCGGCGGCAGGGCGGGCGGCGCGAGGCGGGCGGACAGGAGCGCGTCGAGGCCCGGCACCGCGAATTCGACCAGGCTGTCGGCCCCGAGCAGGCGGGCGCGGACCACCCGGACGGGAACCCCCTGCCCCGCCGCGACCGGGCGCAGGGCATGGGGCCGAATCAGGACTTCGACCGCCGTGCCCGCGGCAAGTTGTCCCGCCGGCACGGTGCCGAGCGGCGTTTCCGCCCCCTGCCCGGCGCCGACGCGGGCGCGGAGCGTGTTCGCCTCGGCGAAGAATCGGGCGGCGCCGGCATCCGCCGGCCGGTTGTAGAGGTCTTCGGGCGTGCCCAGCTGCACCACCCGGCCGGCGCGCATCAGGGCGATTCGGTCCGCCATGCGCATCGCCTCCTCCGGGTCGTGGGTGACGAGGAGGACCGCCGCCCCGGTCGCCGCCAGCAGGGCCAGGGTCTCGTCCCGCACCCGGTCGCGCAGGCGGACGTCGAGGCCGGAAAAGGGTTCGTCCATCAGCATGACCGCGGGCCGCGGCGCCAGCGCCCGGGCGAGTGCCACCCGCTGCTGTTCCCCGCCCGAGAGCATGTGGGGAAAGCTGCGCCCGCGGTCGCCGAGGCCGACCTTGTCGAGCGCCGCCTGGGCCTCGGCGACGGCGCCGCGCCGGGCGATGCCGAAGGCGACATTGTCGAGGATGGAGAGATGGGGAAACAGGGCGTAGTCCTGGAAGATCAGGCCGACCTGGCGCTTTTCCGGCGGCAGCGCGCCGGCATCGTCCGCCACCACCTTGTCGCCGATCAGGATGCGGCCGGCCTGCACGGTTTCGAGCCCGGCCGCGAGGCGGAGCGTCGTCGTCTTGCCGCAGCCGGACGGGCCCAGCAGGCAGACCACCTCGCCCGCCGCGATTTCGAGGTTCATGTCCTCGACCGCGACGCGGCGGCCAAAGCGATGGGTGACGGCTTGAAAGGCGAGACCGGCCATGAAACGGAATTCCTACTGCGGGCCGGCGGCTTGCGAGCCGGGCCGCGAACCGGCGATCGCCCGGCTGAGCAGGATGACCGGCACCACGCCGACGGCGACGATGGCAAGCGAGGGCAAGGCCGCCTCGGCCAGCCGCTCGTCGCTGGCGAGTTCATAGGCCTTGATCGCCAGCGTGTCGAAATTGAAGGGGCGCATCATCAGGGTGGCCGGCAATTCCTTCATCACGTCGACGAAGACGAGCAGGCCGGCGGTGGCGAGACTGGCGCGCATCATGGGCAGGTGAACGCGCCTCAGCGTCTGCAAGGGCCCGCGCCCCAGGCTGCGGGCGGCCGCATCCATGCTGGGGGTGACTTTTTCGAGGCCGGCTTCGACCGTGTTGAAGGCGACCGCCAGGAAGCGCACCAGATAGGCGAAGATGACCGCGGCGATCGAGCCGGTCAGCAGCAGCCCGGTCGAAAAGCCGAGATATTCCCGCGCCCAGGCGTCGAGCGCATTGTCGAAACTGGCGATCGGCACCAATACGCCGACCGCGATCACCGCGCCCGGAATGGCATAGCCCATGGCCGCCACCCGGATCGCCGCCCGCCCGAGCATCGACAGGCCGAGCCGCCGGCCATAGCCGAGCAGCAGGGCGAGCGCCACCGCCAGCACCGCCGTCGGCACCGCCAGCAGCAGGGTGTTGCGGGCATAGACGAGGAAGGCGCCCAGCCTCATCCCCTCTTCCCCCAGCGCCCAGACCGCCAGCGCCGCCGCCGGCAGCACGAAGCCGAGCAGGATGGGCAGGGCGCAGGCGAGCATGGCGACGAAGGCCCCGAGCCGCGACAGCGCCAGCCGCGGCAGCGGACGGTAGCGCGTGCTGGTGTGGTGGAAGCGGGCGCCGCCCCTCGCATAGCGTTCGACCAGCATCAGCGCCGCGATCGCCATCAGCAGCATGGAGGCGAGATGGGCCGCCGAGATCCGGTCGCCGAGGCCGAGCCAGGTGCGGAAGATCCCGGCGGTGAAGGTGTTCACGGCGAAATATTGCACCGTGCCGAAATCGCCCAGCGCCTCCATCAGGGCCAGCGCCACGCCGGTCGCCAGCGCCGGCCGGGCCAGCGGCAGGCCGAGGCGGCGGAACGCGCCCCAGGGCGAACAGCCAAGGGTGCGGCCGATTTCAAGAACGCAGACCGATTGTTCGAGAAAGGCCGCCCGCGTCACCAGATAGACGTAAGGGTAGAGCACCAGCACCATCATGGCGATGGCGCCGGGCATGGAACGGACCTCCGGGAACCAATAGTCCCGGACCGACCAGCCGGTCAGGTCGCGCAAGCTCTCCTGCACCGGGCCGGCGACATCGAACAGGCCGGTATAGGCATAGGCAAGCACATAGGCCGGCACCGCCATGGGCAGGAACAGCGCCCATTCGAACAGCCGCTGGCCCGGAAACCGGCACATGGTGACCAGCCACGCCGTCCCCGCCCCGACCACGGCGGTCCCGATGCCGACCCCCAGCATCAGGACGATGCTGTTGACGACGTAATCGGCAAGGACGGTCGATTTCAGGTGCTCCCAGGTCGCCCCCGCAGGGGTGAGCGCCGCCGCCGCCACCGTGAGCACGGGCAGGGAGAACAGCAGCGCGATCGCGACCGCCAGCGCGCTCCAGCCGTTGGGGCGGAAACCCGCCCGCGGGGCCGCAACCTGATGATGCGAGGAGACCGTCACGTCAAATCGACTTCCCGCCGGGGCGCGTCGGCACCCCGGAAATGGCGTAGGCACAAAAAATCTTGCGAATGATTGTCAGTGTCGCCGGCGGATGCAAGTGCGGATCATGCACCGCTGTCATCCTGCCGCACCGGCCCCTCGCCGGTATCGAGCGGCTCGTCGCCGCCGTCGCCCTCTTCCAAGGGCTCCAGGTCCTCGTCGCGGCCGATCACCGGCATGGCCTGGCGGGGGTCGACCAGGCCCGCCGCCTTCAGGTCCTCGATCCCCGGCAGGTCGCCGATCTGGGCGAGGCCGAAGTGTTCGAGAAAGATATCGGTGGTCTTGAAGGTCAGGGGCTTGCCCGGGGTCTTGCGCCGGCCGGCCGGCTTCACCCAGCCGGTTTCGAGCAGCACGTCCAGCGTCCCCCGGCTGACCGCGACGCCGCGAATCGCCTCGATCTCCGCCCGCGTCACCGGCTGGTGATAGGCGACGATGGCGAGCGTCTCGATCGCGGCGCGGGACAGGCGGCGGGTCTCCTCCGTATCCCGGCGCAGCAGGAAGGCAAGGTCGGGCGCGGTGCGGAAGGTCCAGCGCCCCGCCACCTCGATCAGGTTGACGCCCCGGCCGCGATAGGCCTCGGCGACGCGCTCGATCAGCAGCCGCACCGGCGTGCCCGGCGGCAGGCGCTGGGCGAGGCTGGCCTCGTCCATCGGCTCGGCGGCGGCGAAGATCAGGGCCTCGACCATGCGGCTGAAATGCAGGAGATCGGCTTCGTCGGGCAACGCGACCCCGGCGGCCGCAGCCTCATTGTCCTCGGGATCTTCGATGTCGCTCATTCGTCGCGGGCCTTGCGGATGAAGATGGGGGCGAAGGGCTCGGTCTGGCGCAGCTGGATCTTGCCCTGGCGCACCAGTTCGAGGCTGGCGGCGAAAGTCCCGGCCAGGGCGGAGCGCCGCCCGAGGGGATCGGCGAATTCGGCGGGCATGAACATTTCGAGCCGGGTCCAGTCGAGATCGACGCCCAGCATGGAGGACAGGCGCTCGATCGCCGCCTCCATGGTGAAGATCGGCGGCAGTTTCACGGTCAGATGGCCGCCGGTCTTGCGCGCCGCCCAATCGGCATAGGCCTTGATCAGGTCGTAGAGGCCGACCGACCAGTTGGACCGGCGCACCACCGTCACCCCTTCCGGGGCGCCGCGGGCGAAGACGTCGCGGCCCAACTGGTGGCGCGACATCAGTTTCGCCGCGGCGGCGCGGATCGCTTCCAGCCGTTCGAGTTGCAGCGCCATGCGCGCGGCCAGTTCCTCGCCCGAGGGTTCCTCGCCCGCCGGGGGTTCGGGCAGCATCAGGCGCGACTTCAGATAGGCGAGCCAGGCGGCCATGACCAGATAGTCGGCGGCGAGTTCGAGGCGCAGGCGCCGCGCCTCGTTGACGAAGATCAGGTATTGGTCGGCCAGCTTCAGAATCGAGATCTTCTTGAGGTCGACCTTCTGCGCCTTGGCCAGCGCCAGCAGGAGATCGAGCGGCCCCTCGAAGCCCTCGACGTCGACCGTCAGGATCTCGCCGTCCTCTCCTAGGATTGCGGGCGGCTTGTCCTCGAACGGCAGGGAGGGTTCGCTCATGGGCGCGGTCCGCCGCTCAGAGGCCGAGCCCGGCCAGCGACACGAACAGGCCAACGACGCCGCGGATCACCGGCTCGATCAGGTCGAACACCGGGTTGACGTCGAGGCCGGCCTGGGCCGCCACCATGGGCAGCAGGAAGGCGGCGCCGAAGATCAGCAGCATGCCATAGGGCTCGACCCGGGCGAGCGGATAGGCCAGCGCGCGGGGCAGCAGCCCGACCGCGACCCGGCCGCCGTCGAGCGGCGGCAGGGGTATCATGTTGAAGACCCCCAGCACGGCATTGATGACGATGGCATTGACGCAATTCTGCCCGAGCCAGATCCCCACCTGTTCCGGCAGCACCGGCACCAGATGGATCAGCCCGGCGGCGATCAGCGCCATCAGCATATTGGCCCCGGGCCCGGCGGCGGCGACCAGCACCATGTCGCGGCGCGGGTTGCGCAGGTTGCGGAAATTGATCGGCACCGGCTTGGCATAGCCGAAGGCGAAACCCACGGTCAGCAGCAGCAGCGCCGGCAGGATGATGGTGCCGAGCGGATCGATATGGCGGATCGGGTTGAGGGTGACCCGCCCCAGCATGCGCGCGGTCGGATCGCCCAGGCGGTTCGCCATCCAGCCGTGCGCGGCTTCGTGCAGGGTGATGGCGAAGACGATCGGCAGGGCCCAGACCGTCACCTGTTGCAGGAAGTCGTTCATGCCACGGCCTCGGTCGCGACCAGCGCGTCAAGCTCCGCCCGGGCGGCCTCGCGGTCGAAGGGCAGCGCCGGGGCACGGCGCCCGGCGGCCAGGGTCCAGCGCGCAAAAGCCTCGCCGGCCAGCACCGGCGCGGCCGGCAGCAGCGCCGCCAGCTCGTCGAGGCGGCCGCTGCAATGAAGGGCGATGTCGCAGCCGGCGGCGAAGGCCCCGGCCGCCCGGGCCGGCAGGTCGCCGCTGAGCGCCTGCATGTTCAGGTCGTCGGACACGATCACGCCGTCGAAGCCGAGCAGCCCGCGCACGACCTCGTCGATCCCGCGGGCCGATTGGGTCAGGGGATGGTCGGGATCGACCGCGGTGAAGACGATATGGGCGGTCATGGCGATCGGCATGTCGGACAGGGCCTTGAAGGGCACGAAATCCGTCGCCTCCAGCACGGCGAGCGGCGTATCGACCACCGGCAGGTGATGATGGCTGTCGGCCAGGGCGCGGCCATGGCCGGGCAGATGCTTGATCACGGGCAGGACGCCGCCGTCGAGCAAGCCCTCGCAGGCCGCGCGGCCGAGATCGGCGACGGTCGCCGGATCGGCGCTGAGCGCGCGGTCGCCGATCACGTCGTGGGCGCCCGGGATCGTCAGGTCGATGCAGGGGTGGCAGTCGACGTCGATGCCGAGACGGGCCAGGTCGTCGGCGATCAGCCGGGCCTGGAGATAGACCGCGCGCTGGCCGGCGCCGCCGTCGAGACCGCCGAGCCGGGCAGCCGGGTAATAGGACGGCCAATGCGGCGGGCGCAGCCGGGCGACGCGCCCGCCCTCCTGGTCGATCCAGACCGTCGCATCCGGACGGCCCACCGCCGCCCGGCACTCGGCGACCAGGGCGGCGACCTGCGCCGGCGTCTCGATGTTCCGCGCGAACAGGATGAAGCCGAGCGGGGGCACGGCCCGGAACAAGTCCCGCTCCGCGTCGCTCAGGCTTTTGCCGGCGATGCCGACGATCAGGGCGCGGGGGGCGGCTTCAGCGGACGACATTGCAGTCCTGATTGCGCTGCTTCAGCTTGGCGCAGACCTGGGCCGCCGCATCCTTGCTGACGAAGGGCCCGGCCCGCAGGCGGTAAAGCGTGCTGCCGCCCACCTGCACCGGCTGGATGATCGGCTTCAGGCCGGCCAGAAGATCGGAATTGGCCTTGGAAATCCGCGTCCAGGCCTTTTTCGCCGCCGCCTCGTCCTTCAGCGCCGCCAACTGGATGGTGATGCCGCCGGCCGTGGGCGCCGGGGCCGCCGGCGGGGGCGCGGGGGTCGTGCTCGGAGCCGGCTTCGGGGTCTCGGCCGGGGCCGGCGTCGTCGCGCTGGGCGAAGGCTTGGCCGGGGCGGGTGCCGGCGCCGGCTTGGCCGGGGCGGTCGCCGGCGGCGGGGCGGCGGCGGCCGAAGGTGCCGGGGCCGGCGCGGGGTCGGGCACCGTTGCCGGCGCGGGGGCCGGGGGCACAGCGGCCACCGGCGGCGGCGGCGGCGGCGGGGCCGGGCGGGCCATGGGCTCGTCCGGCGGGGGCAGCAATTGTTCGGGCAGGCTCGAATCCGTGGTGCCGCCGCCGATGCGATCGAAGATCAGCTTGTCCTGGTCGGGCACCTCAAGGCCGCCCGGCTCGTCGGGGGAGGCCTTGGCCGGTTCCGGGTTGGCGCGCACCAGGGGCACGCTGTTGACGTCGGCGACCTCGGGACCGTCGCTGCCGGCGAAGAGGGACAGCAGCAGGTAGAGCGCGGCGCCGCCCGCGAGACCCATCAGGATCAGGCGGCCGATCCGCAGCCCCCCGCCCTCGCCGTCCGTGGTCGACGGCGGGACGAGGCGGTCGCCGGCCGGGCCGGGGCGATAGGGCCCCTGGCCATAGGGGTCCGGCGTATAGGGATCGTGCGGCTGACCGGACATCAACGCATCTCCTCGACCGGGGTGACGCCGAGAATGCCGAGACCGGAAGCGATGACGTCGCAGACCGCCTGCAACAGGGACAGGCGCGCCAGCGTCAGTTCCGGATCGTCGGCATGGATGAAGCGCAGCGACGGATCTTCCTTGCCCTTGTTCCACAGGCCGTGGAAGGCCGCCGCGAGATCGTAAAGGGCGAAGGCCACGCGATGCGGCTCGCTCGCCTCCGCCGCCTGTTCGAGCAGGCGGGGAAAGGCCGCCATCAGCCGGACCAGGGCCAGTTCGTCGGCCGACGACAGGCGCCCGAAGGCCGCCTTGCGGAGACCGCCGCGCGAAAGGTCGAGGCCGGCGACCTCTTCCTCCGCCTTGCGCAGCACGGAACGGGCGCGGGCATGGGCGTATTGGACGTAGAAGACCGGGTTGTCCTTCGACTGTTCGGTCACCTTCTCGAAGTCGAAATCGATCGGGGCGTCGTTCTTCCGCGTCAGCATCATGAAGCGGACGACATCCTTGCCCACTTCGTCGACGACATCGCGGAGCGTGACGAAACTGCCCGAACGCTTGGACATTTTCACCGGCTCGCCGCCCCGGGTCAGCTTGACCAATTGGCAGATCTTGACGTCGAGATCGGCCTTGCCGCCGGAAATGGCGGTGACGGCGGCGCGCATGCGCTTGATATAGCCGCCGTGGTCGGCGCCCCAGACGTCGATCTGGCGGTTGAAGCCGCGGTTGAACTTGTCGAAGTGATAGGCAATGTCGGCGGCGAAATAGGTCCAGGCGCCGTTCGACTTCTTCAGCGGGCGGTCGGTGTCGTCGCCGAATTCGGACGCCTTGAACAGGGTCTGCGGCCGCGGCTCCCAATCGTCGGGCTGCTTGCCCTTCGGGGCTTCGAGCACGCCTTCGTAGATCAGGCCCTTGCCGGTCAGGGCCTCGAGCGCCTGATCGATCCGGCCCGTGGCGTGCAGCGAATATTCCGAGAAGAAGACATCCTGGCGGATGTTCAGGGCGGCCAGATCCTCGCGGATCATCGCCATCATGGCGGCGATGGCGAATTCGCGCACCGGCATCAGCCAGGCGTCTTCGGGCTGATGGTGGAAGCGGCTGCCGTATTTTTCCTTCAGCCCCGCGCCCACCGGGACCAGATAATCGCCGGGGTAGAGACCTTCCGGAATCTCGCCGATATCGTCGCCCAGCGCCTCGCGGTAGCGCAGATAGGCGGAACGCGCCAGCGTATCGACCTGCCCGCCGGCATCGTTGATGTAATATTCCCGGGCGACGCCATAGCCGACCTTCTCGAGCAGGGCCGCCAGGGCATCGCCGAAGACCGCCCCCCGGCAATGGCCGACGTGAAGCGGCCCGGTCGGATTGGCCGAGACATATTCGACATTGACGGCGACGCCGGCGCCCCGGGCCGAGGTGCCGTAATCGGCGCCGGCCGCCAGCACCTCGCCCAGCCGCTCGTGCCAGAAGGCATCCGACAGGCGCAGGTTGACGAAGCCGGGGCCCGCCACCGCGGCCTCGGTCACCGCCGGATGGGCGCGCATCGCCTCGGCGATATGCTGGCCGAGCACCTGGGGCTTGAGCCCCAAAGGCTTCGACAGCACGAGGGCGGCATTGGTCGCGACGTCGCCGTGGGCGGCGTCGCGGGTCGGCTCCAGCACCACCGCGCCCAGATTGTCCGGCAGGGCCGGGATCGTGCCGGCGGCGGCCAGGCCGGCAAGGCGGGTCTTCAGGTCTTGGGCCAGGGAATCGAAATAATTGGTCATGTCGTTACGCTGATGTCGAAGAGGCGGGCATGTTCCTCGATCGCGAAGCGATCGGTCATGCCGGCGATGAAGTCGGCGACGAGCCGCGCGGTCCTGGCCGTTCCCGGCCCTTCCGCCCGCTTGGCCCAATCCGCGGGCAGGCACTGCGGTTCCGCGAGCAGGAGGTCGAACAGGTCCCGGACGCAGCGCCTGGCCTTGGAGGTCATGCGGTTCACCCGGTCATGGCGATACATACGGCTCCAGAGGAAAGCCTTCAATGCCCGATCCTGTTCCGCCATGGCGGGCGAGAAGGAAATCACCGGGCTGTGGTGGCGGCGGATGTCCCCGACCGTCCGGGGATCGAGCGCCGCCAGCCGCCGGCGCGACTCGGTCAGGACATCGTCGACCATGCGCCCGATCAGGGCACGCACCGTCTCATGCGCCGTGCGCTCGCGCCCGATGCCGGGATATTTCGCCTCGACCGCGCACAGGACCTCGCCCACCAGGGGCAGGTCGCGCAGGTCGTCGAGGCGGAACAGGCCGGCGCGCAGGCCGTCGTCGATATCGTGGTTGTTATAGGCGATATCGTCGGCCAGTGCCGCCACCTGGGCCTCGGGCCCGGCGTGGGTCGCCAGTTCCAGGTCCTGCTCTGCCATATATTCGACGATCGCGGCCGGCAGCGGCCCGTCCCCCTTCAGGGGCTTGCCGCCAGCGTCCACCAGGGGGCCGTTGTGCTTCACCACCCCTTCGAGGGTTTCCCAGGTCAGGTTCAGGCCGTCGAATTCGGCGAAGCGCTTTTCCAGCTTGGTCAGGATGCGCAGGGTCTGGGCATTGTGGTCGAAACCGCCGAAGGGCGCCATCTTGTGGTCGAGGGCATCCTCGCCGGCATGGCCGAAACAGGTGTGGCCGAGATCATGGGCCAGCGCCAGCGCCTCCCCCAGGTCCTCGTCGAGGCGCATCACCCGGCAGATCGAGCGGGCGATCTGCGCCACTTCGAGGCTGTGGGTCAGCCTTGTGCGGTAGTGGTCGCCCTCATGATAGATGAAGACCTGGGTCTTGTATTGCAGGCGGCGGAAGGCGCCCGAATGGATGATCCGGTCGCGGTCGCGCTGAAAGGGGCTGCGGGTCGGGCTGTCCGGCTCCGCGGCGCGCCGGCCGCGGCTCTGCCGCGGGTCGCTGGCATAGGGCGCGCGGGCGCCGATGGCGGGGGGGGACGTCATGGCGGGAAACTACAGGCGCCGCCCCCGCGCCGCAAGAAAGGCAGCATCGCAACCGGGGCAAATTGACATGGCGCCCGCACATCCTATGTTTATTCCCTGACCTTAACCTTGTCTTCGCCGGGAGTGCTGGCCATGTCCGCGACCCATGCCGCAGAGAATAACGCCGCCGTGCCGCCGGGCGCCCTGACAGGCGACGGCCGCAACGTCGGCCTGACCGCGAGCGCCGCCGACCGCATCGCCTTCCTGCTGCGCGAAGAAGGCAAGCCCGGCGCCTTTCTCCGCATCGCCGTGACCGGCGGCGGCTGTTCCGGCTTCCAGTATAATTTCGATTTCGACGAGACGCCCCAGGACGACGATTTCGTCATCGAGCGGGACGGCGCCACGGTCCGGATCGATTCGGTCTCTCTCGACCTTCTGGCCGGCTCGGTCGTCGACTATGTCGAGGACATGATGAGCGCGTCCTTCCAGGTGAAGAACCCGAACGCCACCTCGTCCTGCGGCTGCGGCTCGTCCTTCGCGATCTGAGCCTTCATGCGCGTTGCCAGTTTCAACGTCAATTCGGTCAAGGCCCGCCTCGGCAATCTGGTCGACTGGCTGCGCGCGGCGGGGCCGGACGTCGTCTGCCTGCAGGAGCTGAAAACCCTGGAGATGCCGGTGACGGAGGTCGAGGACGCGGGCTACAACGTCCGCTATGTCGGCCAGAAGTCCTATAACGGCGTCGCCATCCTGGCCAGGGATACGATCGAGATCGAGGAAGAGCGCCTGCCCGGCGAGGCTGAGGACGAACAGGCCCGCTATCTCCAGGCCCTGATCGGCGGCCGCCTGCGCGTCGCCTCGATCTACCTGCCGAACGGCAACCCGGTCGAGACCGAGAAATTCCCCTACAAGCTGCGCTGGATGGCGCGGCTGCGCGATCAGGCGGAAAAGCTCCTCGCCTTCGAGGAGCCCCTGGTTCTTGCCGGCGACTACAACGTCTGCCCGACCGACGGCGACTGCTACGATCCCGCCGCCTTCAGGGACGATGCCCTGTGCCAGCCGGAAAGCCGGGCCGCCTTCCGCCGGCTGCTCAACCTCGGCCTCATGGACGCCCTGATGGCGATCGATCCCGGGCCCCGGCGCTATACCTATTGGGATTATCAGGCCCGCGCCTTCGAGCGGAACAACGGCCTGCGCATCGACCACCTGCTGCTCTCGCCCCAGGCCGCCGACAGGTTGCTCGATGCCGGCGTCGACCGCACCCCGCGGGAAAAGGAACGCCCGTCCGACCACACGCCGGTCTGGTGCGAGCTGGACCTGTGATGCGGCCCATCACAGCGGACGATCCCCTCGCCGGCTCCTGCCTGTGCGGTGCCGTGACTTATCGGATTACGGCCGCGCCGACCTCGACCAGCCATTGCCACTGCACCCTGTGCCGCAAGGCATCGGGCGCCGGCTATGTCACCTGGGCGACGGTGCCGCGCGATGCCTTCACCATGGTCGGCGAGGTTACCGATTACGCGTGGTCGCCCCGCTCGGTCCGCCAGTTCTGCACGGCCTGCGGCACGCAACTCACCTTCCGCTTCGTCGACCTGCCGGGCGAGATCGATTTCACCTGCGCCACCCTCGACGAACCGGACCGGGTGGCGCCCGAGTATCACACCTGGATCTCCAAGAAACTGCCCTGGATCGTGCTCGGCGACGACCACATCCCCCATTACGAGGATTGGGGCGTGGATACGGTGCCGGACGGGGTCTGAGCGGCGCAAAGGCTGCGCAGCAGCTCGCGCAGCCAGCGATGGCCGGGATCGGCATCGTTCCGGGGATGCCACAGCATCGAAATCGACAGCGCGGGCACGGCAAAGGGTAGCGGGAACTCAATCAATCCGGCGCGGAGCGCCGCGGTATGCCGCGCCGGCACGGTCGCGACCAGATCCATCTCCCGCACCAGCGCCAGCGCCGGGGCGAAACCGCCGACCGTGACCGCCACATCCCGCCGCTGGCCGCCCGCTTCAAGCATGGCATCGACCGGCCCGCCGCCCTGGTCGCGCCGCGCCACCTGGACATGCCGGGCCGCCAGATAGGCGGCCAGCCCGACCGCCCCTTGCGCCAGCGGATGCCCGGGGCGGACGACGCCGACAAAGCTATCGCCGAACAGGGCCTGTATCCGCAATTCCGGCCCCTGCCCGCCCCCCAGAACCCCGGTTTCGAGATCGACCCGCCCCTGGCGCAGGAGATCGCTGTTCTTGTCGGTCTTCGCCATGAAGCGCAGGCGCACCGCCGGCGCCTCGTCCGCGATCCGGCGCAGCAGGGCGGGACCAAAACTTTCCGCGAAACCGTCGCTGCACCGAAGCGTGAAATCCCGCACCAGGGATGACGGATCGGGCGGAACGACGGGGCGGAGCATGGCGGCGGCCGCCTCGACCAAGGGCCCGACCCGATCGCGGAGTTCAAGCGCGCGGGGCGTCGGCACCAGGCCGCGGCCGGCCCGGACCAGCAAGGGATCGCCCGTTGCCTCGCGCAGCCGGGCCAGGGTCCGGCTCATGGCCGAGGGGCTGAGACGAAGGCGCCGGGCGGCACCCGCCACGCTGCCCTCGGCCAGCACCGCCTCAAGCGCGACCAGGAGATTGAGGTCCGGCAGGTTCATCCCCGAAGCCTAAGGGATATGGGGCGTTCAGTGCACTGATAAACTGCAACTGCTGCATCTTCAGCCATGTCAGGGCCGGGCGTACCTCAGGGGACATGATCCCGGAGGTTTTCTCATGACGACAAATCCCGGCAAGGGCGCCCTGGCCGGCCTTGCCATGGCCGTGCTGCTGGCGTCGCTCGGCACCAGCATCGCCAATGTCGCCCTGCCCGCCCTGGCGCATGCCTTCGATGCCCCGTTCCAGACGGTGCAATGGGTGGTGATCGCCTATCTGCTGACCGTCACCGCCCTGATCGCCGGCGCCGGCCGCCTGGGGGACCTGATGGGGCGCCGCCGCCTGCTGCTGGCCGGGCTGGCCCTGTTCACCCTGGCCAGCGCCCTGGCCGCCCTCGCCCCGACCCTGTGCCTGTTGATCGCGGCCCGTGCCCTGCAAGGTGCCGGGGCGGCGTTTCTCATGACCATGCCGCTGGCACTGGCGAGCGACATGGTGCCGAAGGACCGGATCGGCGCGGCCATGGGCGCCATGGGCACCCTGTCGGCCATCGGCACGGCGCTCGGCCCTTCGCTGGGCGGGGTGCTGGCAGCCGGTTTCGGCGGGCAGGCGAGCTTCGCCGCGATGGCGCCCCTCGGCCTTGTTGCCTTCGTCCTGGCCTTGCGCTTCCTGCCGGCCGAACCGGCCCGCGGGCGCCTTGCCGATTTCGACCTGCCGGGCTGCCTGCTGCTTGCTCTCGCGCTCGGCGCCTATGCCTTGGCCATGACCCTCGGGGGCGGGGCTTTCGGTGCCTTGAATATTGCGCTTCTGCTTGGGGCGGCGGCGCTACTGGTCCTGTTCGTCCGCTTCGAAGCGGGGCGGGCACTGCCGTTGATCGCGCCCGGCCTGCTGGCCGATCCCAGCTTGCGGGCCGGTCTCGCCGGCAGTCTTCTGGTCGCGGCGGTGCTGATGACGACGCTGGTGGTGGGGCCGTTCTACCTGGTGCTGGGCCTCGGTCTCGATGCGGCAACGGCGGGCCTCGTCATGTCGGCCGGGCCCGTGGTCTCGGCCTTGACCGGCATCCCGGCGGGACGGCTGGTCGATCGCCTGGGCTCGCCGCGGGCCACCGTCGCCGGGCTTTGCGGCATCGGCCTCGGCACCGCCATGCTGGCGCTGCTGCCGGCCGGCCTTGGCATCGCGGGCTATGTCGGGCCGCTGATGGTGACCACCGCCGCCTATGCCCTGTTCCAGGCGGCCAACAACGCCAGGGTGATGAAGGGTGTCGCCCCGGACCGGCGGGGGCTGGTCTCGGGCCTGTTGACCCTGGCCCGGAACCTCGGGCTGGTCACCGGGGCGACGGCCATGGGCGCGGTCTTCGCCCTGGCCGCCGGGCTGGATGCCCGGGGCGCGGGCGACATGGCCCTTGGCCTTCGCGCAACCTTCCTCGTTGCCTTCGGGCTGGTGGCGGCGGCCCTGGCGATCACCCGGGCCGGCGTCAGTTCTTCCCCGGCAAAAGCCCCTTGAACTTGGCGATGATGCCGATCATCACCTCGTCGGCGCCGCCGCCGATCGAGGTCAGGCGGCCGTCGCGGTAGCGGCGCGAAACCATGGTCTCGTCCATGAAGCCCATGCCGCCCCAGAATTGCAGGCAAGAGTCGTTCACCTCGCGGGTCAGCCGCGCCGCCTTCAGCTTGGCCATGGAGGCGAGCACGGTGCAGTCGCCGCCCGCGACATGGATGCCGACACCCTTCCAGGTCAGGGCGCGCAGCGCCTCCACCTCGGTCATCAGTTCGATCAGGCGGTAATGCACCACCTGGTTCTCGATCAGGGCCTTGCCGAAAGCCTTGCGGTTGCGGGTGTAATCGATGGTTTCCTCGATCGTCAGTTCGCAGCCGGTGATGCTGGACAGGGCGCCGTAGAGCCGTTCCTCCTGGAATTGCAGCATCTGGTAGACGAAGCCCATGCCCGGCTCGCCGATGATGTTGCGTTTGGGCACGCGGACGTCGTCGAAGAACAATTCGGCGGTGTCGCTCGAATGCATGCCCATCTTCTTCAGCTTGCGGGCGACGGTGACGCCCTTGGCGCGCTTGCCGTTCTGGTCCTTGAGCGGCACGCAGATCAGCGACTTGTTCTGGTGCTTGTTGCCGTCCGACGTATTGGCCAGCATGCACATCCAGTCCGCCTGGGTGCCGTTGGTGATCCACATCTTCGAGCCGTTGATGACGAGATCGTCGCCGTCCTCGACCGCGCGGGTGCGGATGGCGGCGACGTCCGAACCGGCATGGGGTTCGGACACGCCGATACAGGCCACCTTGTCGCCCGCGATCGACGGCGCCAGGAACTGGGCGCGCAGATCGTCCGAGCCGAAGCGGGCAAGGGCCGGGGTCGCCATGTCGGTCTGCACGCCGATGGCCATGGCGACGCCGCCCGAATTGATGCGGGCGAATTCCTCCGCCGCCACCGCCGCATAGGAATAGTCGAGGCCGAGACCGCCGAACGCCTCCGGCTTGTTGATGCCGAGAAGGCCGAGGTCGCCCATCTTCTTGAACAATTCATGGGCGGGGAAGATCGTCGCCTCTTCCCAGGCGGCGCAATGGGGGTTCACCTCCTCCGCGATGAAGCGGCGGATGGTGCGGCGCAATTCCTCGTGCTGGGGGGTCAGGTCCATGGGGCTCTCCTCGACCATTTTAGTTCGTTGCCCGAACTATCTGGCGGGAGCGCAGGCCTGTCAAGAGATCAGGTCGCCCACATGTTCGAGCGACGCCTGGTCGCGCTTGGCATCGATCAGATAGGCGAGCGTGGTGGTCGCCTCGAGGATCGTCTCCGCCGCCTCGGGCCCCATGAGGTCGAGAAGATGGCGGGCGAGCGCCGCCTCGAAGGCGGCATGGCGGGCGAGCCCCTGGCCGGTTAGGCGCAGGCGGACGGAACGGGCGTCCTCCGGGTCCGGCTCGCGGCTGATCAGCCCGCGCCTTTCCATGTCGGCGATCAGGGCGGAGGCGGTCGGCTTGCCGATCGCGGCCTGGAGGGCGAGATCGCCCGCCCGCTTCGGCCCGCGCTTCAGGAACAGGAGAAAGCGGTATTGCGGCACGGTGATATCCGCCGCCCGGGCGACGATTTCGAAATCGCGGAACAGGACGACGATCGCCCGCGCAAGCAGGATCGCCCGCCGGTCAGTGGACTCGCTCATGACCCCTCCCTTTCAGGAGGGGACGATAGCAGAAGCCCCCCGTCCCTTCCCGAAAGAAAGAAACCCCTCGCCTTGGCGGCGAGGGGTCGGTCAGAAAACCAGTCTGAGGGGAGGAACGGAGACACCGGGGGGATAACCACGGCATCCATGGCGTTAACCCTACCCCCGATAGATGAAGAAATCGTAAGCCCGCCGCCGCTTGACCGCGGAAAAATCGCCCGGCACCCTGCCTTCGGCCCGAAGACACAAGAACAAGGGCAGCATGGGGAGTGGTTCATGAGCACGATCGACACTGTTTCCGGGGCGCCTGCCGCCGCCGTCCGGCGCGGTACGCTGTTCGCCTTCGCGGCGCCGGCGATGGGTCTCTACGCCATCGGCCTGCCGGTCGCGGTCTATCTGCCGCCCTTCTATGCCAAGGACCTGGGGCTGGGCCTGACCCTGGTCGGGCAGATCTTCATGCTCTGTCGCTTCTTCGATCTTGCCGCCGACCTCGCGCTCGGGGCGGCCAGCGACCGGGTGCGCAGCCGCTGGGGCCGGCGCCGGCCGATGCTGGCACTGGCGGTGCCCTTGATGTGCCTCGGCGCCTTCCAGATGTTCATGCCGCCGGCCGGCGCCGGCGCGCTCTATGTCCTCGGCTGGCTGGTGGTCATGTATGCGGGCTATGCCCTTGGCGTGATCAGCCACATGTCCTGGGGCGCCGAACTTTCGCCCGACTATCACCAGCGCAGCCGCATCCAGGGCTGGCGCGAGATGGCGGGGATCGTCGGCATGGTCGCCGTGCTGGCCCTGCCCGCCCTGCTCGAACAGGCGGGCGACGGCGACAAGGCCCACCGCATCGCCGCCATGGGCTGGTTCATCATCGCCATCTTCCCCATCGGCGTCGTCCTCGCCCTGTGGAAAGTGCCGGACCCGCCCAGCCTGACCGGCACCGGCGCCGCCCATGTCTCGCTGCGGGAAGCGCTGGCCACCATCGCCCGCAGCCGCCTGCTGAAGCGGATCCTGCTGGCCGACCTGCTGGCGGGGGTGCCGCCGGCGGTGACCGGGGCGCTGTTCGTCTTCATGGTCGAATCGGTGGTGCGGGCGCCCGCCCTCACCTCCACCCTGCTGCTCGGCTATTTCATTGCCGGGATCATCGGCATCCCGGGCTGGCTGGCGATTTCCTACCGGATCGGCAAGCACCGGGCCTTTGCCCTGGGCGCGTTCTGGAATTGTGCCACCGGGGCCGCCTTCCTGTCCCTCGAACCGGGGATGGAGGGGCTGCTCATCGCGATCACCCTGCTGCACGGGCTCGGCTATGCCTCGGGCACCTTCCTGCTGCGGGCGATCATGGCCGATGTCGCGGACGAGGACGAATTGCGCAACGGCCGCAACCGCACCGGCCTGTTCTACGGCCTGCTCACCATGACCAACAAGGTCGGCTTCGCGCTGGCGGTCGGGGTGACCTATCCCCTGCTGGAACTCTTCGGCTTCTCGCCGGGCGCCGCCGCTTCCACCCCGGCGGGCGAGGCCATTCCCGGCGTTGCGGCGCTGATCGGGCTCTATGTCTTCCTGCCCCTGGCCATGAACCTCTCCGCCGCCCTGGTCATGCTGCGCTTCCCCCTGACCGCCGCGCGGCTGGCCGAGGTCCGCCAGGGCCTTGCCGCCCGCCGGACCGGCGCCTGAGCAAGAGGGCAAGCTCGACCCCGAGGACCGCAAGGCCGGACCAGAGCGCCGGCCGCGGCCCGAAGGCGAGATCGAGATTGGCCAGCAGCACCAGGGTCGGATCGATGCCCCGGATGCCGAGGAAATAGAGCGCCTCGGCCAAGGCGGCCCCGAGCGCCGCCAGCACGGGCAGGAGCAGGACGGGCCAAGCCCCCCGCCCCGGCCACAGGCGCCGGGCGAAAGCCCAGACGAGGAGGCCGGCGGCGATCGTCGCCTCCCCCGGGTCGGCCTTCGACTGCATGAAGAAGTGCACGGCACCAAGAATGCCGATGCCATAGGTCAGGCGATGCAGGGCGCGCCAGCGCCGTGCCCCCAGGCGGCGCACCATGCCGTCGGTCGAGGTCGCGGCCAGCAGGCAAAGCCCGAACAGGGCGATGAAGCCGAACATCAGGTAGAAGCGCTTGACGATCTCCGCCGCGACGAGGCCGAGATCGAACGCCTGGTCGCCGACATAGAGGAAGAAATGCAGCGCCAGCCAGCAGAAGGCCCCGACCCCGACCATGCGCCGGATCAGGACGAGGCCGGCCAGATCCCCGCCCCGCCGCAAGGGCGTCAGCGCGAGCGAGAGCAGCAGGAAGCGCATGCCCCAAAGCCCGGTCTCGTGGATCGCGGTATCGAACGGCCGGGGCATCAGGTCCCCGCTCGCCCAGCGCAGCGCCAGCACCAGGGCCGGCGCGACAAGGCCCGCCAGCATGGCGAGCTTCACGGCCGACAGGCGGCCGCGCCGGTCCAGCCAGGGCCAGGGCAAGGAAGCGGCGGGGGAAGCGGATACGGGCGTCATGCCCCTAGTTTCGCATGAAACCGGCGCGAGGTTACGCCCCATTGCCTTTTCCCGGCCGCGGGGTTAATCGGACCCCATCATGACCGACACCACCGCCCCCGCCCCCCGCCCGCTCCGCGTCGCCGTCATCGGCTGCGGCCAGATGGGCCGGAACCATCTTCGCTGCTATGCCCGGCTGCCGGGCGCCGTCATCGTCGGCGGGGTCGATCCCCTGGCCGCCAACCGCGATGCGGCGGCGGCGGCCTTCGGCATCCCCGTGTTCGCGCAGGTGGATGACTTGCCGGCGGTCGATGCGGTCTCGATCGTCACCCCGTCGGTCACCCATGTCGCCCTGGCGGAAGAATTGATCGGCAAGGGCATCCATTGCCTGATCGAAAAGCCCCTGGCCCTCACCGCCGCCGAGGGCCGGCGCATCGCCGCCCTCGGCAAGGCCCGGGGCGTCACCCTGGCGGTCGGCCACCTGGAACGCTTCAATCCCGCCGTCGTCGCCCTGAAGGCGCATTTGCCCGCCCTCGGCCCCATCCATGCGGTGACCGCGCGGCGCCTTGCCAAGGCCGGCCGCATCACCGATGTCGATGTGATCGACGACCTGATGGTCCATGACATCGATGTCGTTCTCGATCTCCTGGGCCGGCCGGCGCCCACGGCCGCCAAGGTCGAGGGCCTGCGCGGCGCCGATGTCCCGGGCTTCGACTATGCGACCGCGCTGGTCGGCTTTCCCGGCGGCATCCTTGCCGCGATCAGCGCCAGCCGCATGACCCCGGTCCGCATCCGCACCCTGGAAGTCCTGGGGGCGGAGGCGGTGGCCGTTGCCGACTATATCGCCCAGACCCTGGTCATCCGCCGCCCGGGCGAGGCCGGCAGCGTGGCCGAGACCCCCGTCGCCATCGAGCGCCGCGAACCCCTGCTCGACGAGCTTGCCGATTTCTTGGACGCCATCCGCAGCGGCCGTGCGCCGCGGGTGACGCCGGAACAGGCGGTCGATACCATCGCCCTGGCCGAGCGCCTGAAGGCCGCCCGCGACCTGTGAGTGCCGTCACAGACGGAGGGCGGTATTTCCGCTAGGGTCGATGCTGTTCCGCCGTCAGAAGCGGTTGCCACAGCATCGACACCATGCGCCTCACCCTTCTCCTGCTCCCCGCCCTCCTCACCGCGATCCCGGCGCATGCGCCGGTCGACCTGATCCGGGTCGACCAGGGCGCGCGAACCCTGTCCCTGATCCGGGCCGGCACCGTCGTCCGCGACTATGAATTCCTGGTCGGCCGGGGCCCGGAAGGGCCGCGCGACCATGCGCCGGCCACGCCGCGCGGCCGCTTCACCCTCGACGCCAAGGAACCGGCATCGGCCCATGCCTTGTCGCTGCGCCTCGGCAGCGGGGACCGCGCCTGGACGCTCGGCTGCATCGGCGTCGGCGGCGAGACGATCCGCGAGCTTGACGCGCTGCTGCCGCTCGGCACCGCGATCGACGTGGTGGCATGAGCGCGCCCGAGCTTTCCTGCCGCCGGCTGGTGCTGCGCGCCCTCCAGCCCGAGGATGTGCCGGGCCTCGGCCGGCTGAACAGCGATCCCCGGGTCACCCGCTACCTGAACACCGAACCGATGACCCTGGCCGAGGCGACGGACCGCGCCCGCCGCCATTGGCCCGACCTGCATGACGGCCGCTTCGGCCTGTGGGCGATCGCCCGGCGCGACGATGGGCGCCTCGTCGGCACCGCCAGCCTGGACCCCTTCGGTGACGGCCGGGGGGCGGCCGAGATCGCCTATCGCCTGCTGCCCGAAGCCTGGGGTCGCGGCCTTGCCGGGGAGGCGGCAGCGCGCCTGATCGACCATGGCTTCTCAACCCTCGGCGTGCGCCAGGTCAATGCCGTGGCCCACCCGCGCAATGCCGCCAGCCAGTCGATCCTGGAACGGCTGGGGCTGCGCTATACCGGGCTGTGCCGGGCCCATGGCTTCATGTTCGCCCGCCTGTTCCGCCGGGACCGATTACCACCCCGGTAATTGCCGCCGCCCGTGGCCCCGGTCACCCTTGCCGATATCACGACGGAAGGAACGACCGATGCCCCTGCCCTTTGCCTCTGCCCTGGTGGCCCTCCTGCTGGCGGGGATGGGCATCGCCGCCTTCGCCCGGCCGGCGGCCCTGCTCGCCCCGCTTGGCCTTGCCGCCGGAACCGCCGATGCCCGGAACGAGATCCAGGCGGTTTACGGCGGTTTCGGCCTGGCGATGGCGGCCATGCTGGTGGCGCCCCTGTGGCTGCCCGAGCTTGGCCGCGGGCCGGCGCTGATGGTCGCCGCCGCCCTGGCGGGCATGGCCGGCGGGCGCATCGTCGCGACCCTGCGCGAGGGCGGGATCGGCCGCCTGCCCGCCCTCTTCCTCGGCCTCGAGGCGGCCGGCGCGGCCCTGCTTCTCCTCTGAACGGGAATGGCTACAATGGCGTCCATGACTGCGCGCATCGCCCCCGACGACGGCCAGCGGCCCCCCTTCGCCACCCTGCTGCGCCGCCTGCGGCAGGAGCGGCGGCTCAGCCAATTGGGCCTGGCGCTCGAAAGCGAGGTCGCCCAGCGCCACATCAGCTTCCTCGAATCCGGGCGGGCGCGGCCGGGGCGCGATGTCGTGCTGAAACTGTCCCGCGCCCTGGACCTGTCGCTGCGCACCACCAACGGCCTGCTCAATGCCGCCGGGCTGGCGGCCGAGGCCCCGGAAACGCCGATCGACGCCCCGGCCCTGCGCCTGCCGCGCGCGGCGCTGCGCCAATTGCTGGACCGGATCGATCCCTGCCCGGCGATCGTGGTCGATGCCTCTTGGACGGTTCACGATTTCAACGGCGGCGCCGGCCGCCTGATCGCCGCCATCGCCCGGCCCGAAGCCCTGGCGCGCTCGGCGGCGGGCCGCGCCGGGCCCAACCTGATCGCCCTGCTCGACGATCCGGACGGGCTGCTGGTGCCGATGCCGGACCGCGCCGAGGTTCTTGCCCATCTGCGGGGCGAGGCGCCGGCGCCGGGCAGCGCACCGCCGGGGGCGCCCTTCCTGCCGGCGACGTTCCAGGCCCCGCTGGGCACGCTGGCGTTCCTCACCATCCTGGGCGGGCTAGCCAGCCCGCGCGACATCACCCTCGAGGAATTGAAGGTCGAAATCTTCTTTCCCGCCGACGACGCTACCAAGGCCTGGGTCGAGGGCGGCTCTAGAGTATGCTCGGAATGACCGTCATTCCGAGCATACTCTATCGCTTTGATTTTACGCATCTTCGGACGGCGAACCGGTTTCCACTTCGCCTGAAGATGCGCTATTTCCGCCGGGGGTTAGGCTGGCCGCGCTGGTAGCGCCGGGTCAGCGCCCGGACGACGCCGCGCAGCGTGCGCACGTCCTGCCCGGTCGGCTCGGCGCGCTGGATGAAACTCATGATGTTGCGCACCATCGAGGGTTTCTTCTCGACGGGGCGCAGGAACCCCGCCTCGTCCAGTTCGGCGACCAGATGATCGACCAGGCCCTGGACCTCGACCTGGGTCGCCGGCTCGGTCTGGCCGATGCGCAGGAATTTCTCCGGTACCTCGACCCCCAGCATGTGCCATTCGTAGGCGGTGAGGAGAACCGCCTGGGCGAGGTTCAGCGACCAGAAGCGGGGCGAGGTCGGGATGCTGAGGATCGTATGGGCGAGCGCGATGTCGTCGTTTTCCAGCCCCGTCCGCTCCGGCCCGAACAGGATGCCGGGGCGCAGGCCCTCGTCGATCAGGGCGCGGAATTCGAGGGCGGCGCGGCGCGGTGTCACCACGGGTTTCACCATGTCGCGGTCGCGCGCCGTCGTCGCATAGACATGGGTGAGGTCGGCGACCGCGGCCGCCGTGGTCGGATAGACTTTCGCCTCCTGCAGGATCCAGTCGGCGCCCGAGGCGGCGGAAAAGGCGCGTTCGTTGGGCCAGCCGTCGCGGGGGGCCACGAGGCGCAGTTCGGCCAGGCCGAAATTGGCCATGGCCCGGGCGGTGGTGCCGATATTCTCGCCCATCTGGGGCGTGACCAGGATGATCGCAGGCCCCGGCCCTTCCTTGGGGCCCTGGCCGATGCCCTTCGGCTTCGGCCGGGAACCGATGCCGACGCCGAAGGGGGTGGCGCCTTCCGCGCGCGGCGCGTCGTCTTCGACCGTCATTCCGCCGGCCCCGTGCCCGCCGGCGCCCCGTCGCGGTAGAGCTTGAAGACGATGGCGTCGGTCAGCGCCTGGAACGAGGCATCGACGATATTGGGCGAGACCCCGACCGTGGACCAGCGGTTGCCCGCGCCGTCGGCACTTTCGATCAGCACCCGGGTCACCGCGCCGGTGCCGGCCTGCCAGCGGTCGACCGAGACATTGCCGTCCGGCACCTGGCCGCCGCCCAGTTGCAGGATGCGGACCTTGAAATCGACCAGTTCGAGATCGTCGATATAGCGCTGGTACTTGCCGAGATCCTGGCGCAGCGCCGCATCGAGCGCATTGACCGGGCCGTTGCCCTCGCCGACCGAGAGCAGGCGCTGGCCGTCGACCTGGACGCGGACGATCGCCTCGGAGACGGTGACCAGCTCGCGGCGGGCATTGTAACGCCGCTCGACCAGGACCTTGAAACTGTCGACGAAGAAATAATCCGGCACCTGCCCCAGCACGCGGCGCGCCATCAGCTCGAAGGAGGCATCGGCGCCGTCATAGGAATAGCCGAGATATTCCCGCTCCTTCACCTCGTCGAGCAGACGGTCGATGCGCGGATCCTTGGGCTCCAGCTCGACCCCGACGTCGCGCAGCCGCGCCAGGATGTTCGACTTGCCGGCCTGATCGGAGACCAGCACCTGGCGCTCGTTGCCGACCGCTTCCGGCGGCACATGCTCGTAGGTCGCGGGGTTCTTCAGCACCGCCGAGACATGCAGCCCGCCCTTGTGGGCGAAAGCCGCCTGGCCGACATAGGGGGCATGACGGTTGGGATTACGGTTCAGCACCTCGTCGAGCAGGCGCGAGACCTGGGTCAGATGCGACAGGGCATCGGCCGTGATCCCGGTCTCGAAGCGATCGGCGAAATCCCGCTTCAGGCACAGGGTGCCGATCAGGCTGACCAGATTGGCATTGCCGCAGCGCTCGCCCAGGCCGTTCAGCGTGCCCTGGACTTGCCGGGCGCCGGCGCGGATCGCGGCCAGCGAATTGGCCACCGCGTTATCCGTATCGTTATGGGCATGGATGCCGAGGCGGATGCCGGGAATGCGCTCGGCGACGGTCGCGGTGATGCGCTCCACCTCGTGGGGCAGCGTGCCGCCGTTGGTATCGCACAGCACCACCCAATGGGCGCCCGCGCCATGGGCGGCGCGCAGGCACTCCAGGGCATAGTCCGGATTGGCCTTGTAACCGTCGAAGAAATGCTCGGCATCCAGCATCGCCTCGCGCCCGCGGGCGCGGAGATGGCCGATGCTGTCGGCGATGATGTCGATATTCTCGCTGCGCGGTATTTCCAGGGCGACATCGACCTGGAAATCCCAGGTCTTGCCGACGATGCAGATGGCGCCGGCGCTGGTGTCCAGCAGGGCGGCCAGGCCGGGGTCGTTGTCGGCGCTGCGGCCCGGGCGGCGGGTCATGCCGAAGGCGGTGAAGGTCGCACGCTTCAGGTTCGGGGCCGAACCGAAGAAGGCGGTATCGGTCGGATTGGCGCCGGGCCAGCCGCCCTCGACGTAATCGACGCCGAGCCGGTCCAGGGCCAGGGCGATGGTGCGCTTGTCCTCGACCGAGAAATCCACGCCCCGGGTCTGCGCGCCGTCGCGCAGGGTCGTATCGAAGAGATACAACCGTTCCTTGCCACTCATGATCTCAAGTCCGCTTCCATTTGGTGCCGGCGGCGGAATCCTCCAGGATCACGCCCTGTCCGGCCAGATCGTCGCGGATGCGGTCGGCGGCCGCGAAATCGCGGTTCTTGCGGGCCTGTTTCCGCGCTTCGATCAGGGTTTCGATCTCGTCGTCGGTCGGGCCGGCCTCGGCGCCCGCCGGCTGCCAGCGGAACCATTGGTGGGGGTCCTGGAACAGGATGCCCAGGGCATGGCCCGCCGCCTTCAGTTTCGTCGCCGCATCGACCAGCGCATCGCCCGTACCGCATTGATAGCCGGCATTGGCGATGCCGTGGAGTTCGGCGATCGCAAGCGGGGTGTTCAGGTCGTCGTCCAGCGCGGCCTCGACGCCGGCCGGCACCTCGGCCAGGGGGGCGACGGCGCGGCCGAGATGGGCCTCCGCCTTTTCGATCAGGCCGTACCAGCGGTCCAGCGCCTGGCGGGCACGGACAATACCCTCGTCGTTCCAGTCGATCGGCGCGCGGTAATGGGTGGAAAGCATGTTGAGGCGCAGCGCCTCCCCCGGCGCTTTGGCCAGGGCATCGCGGACGACGACGAAATTGCCGAGGCTCTTCGACATTTTCTCGCCGTTCACGGTGAGGAAGCCGTTATGCACCCAGTAGCGGACGAAAGGCGCGCCATTGGCGGCTTCGGACTGCGCCACCTCGTTCTCGTGATGAGGGAAGACGAGATCGCGGCCGCCGCCGTGGATGTCGAAAGTCTTGCCCAGTTCGGCCAGGCTCATGGCGCTGCATTCGATGTGCCAGCCGGGCCGGCCCCGGCCCCAGGGGCTGTTCCAGCCCGGCGTCTCGGCGTCGGACGGCTTCCACAGGGTGAAATCCGCCGGGTCCCGCTTATAGGGGGCGACGTCGACGCGGGCGCCGGCGATCAATTCGTCGCGGCTGCGGTTCGACAATTTGCCGTAGTCCGCCTTGGCGGCGACGCTGAACAGGACATGGCCTTCTGCGACATAGGCATAGCCGCGCTCGACCAGCCGTTCGATCATGGCGATCATATTGCCGATATGGGCGGTGGCGCGGGGTTCCGCATCCGGCGGCAGGCTGCCCAGGGCCGCCATATCCTCGTGGAAGGCGGCGGTCGTCCTGGCCGTGATCGCCGCGATCGGCTCGCCCGACTGGGCGGCACGGGCATTGATCTTGTCATCGATGTCGGTGATGTTGCGGACGTAGCGGACCTGGGCATAGCGCCGCTTCAGCAGCCGGTAGAGGACGTCGAAGACGATGACGGGGCGGGCGTTGCCGATATGGGCGAAATCGTAGACGGTCGGACCGCAGACATACATGCCGGCCGCATCATGGCGAAGGGGAATGAATTCCTCGCGCTTGCCCGTCGCGCCATTGTGCAGAACCAGAACCACGTACCCGACCTCCCGATCAAGGGCACCGCTTTAGCAGATCGGATCACCATGGTCCATGATCCGGCACGCATATATCACCTGCCGGCGGTGCGGAATGGAGGTCAATAGTCGGCGTCGCCCTCGTCCTCCCAGACCACGCAGTTGCGGCCCCGGCGCTTGGCCATGTAGAGGCGGCGGTCGGCACGCTGGCTGAGCCCGGTGACCGTATCTTCCGCCATCAGCGAGGCAACGCCGATGCTGGTGCTGACGAAAACCGTCTCGCTGCCGAAGGTGAAGGCCTGGGAAACCATGCGCTTGCGCAGGCGGTCGGCGACTTCGGCGGCGACATATTTCGGCAGGTTGGGCAGGAGGACCATGAATTCCTCGCCGCCGACCCGGCCGATGATGTCGCCGGCCCGAAGCGCGCCGCCGATCAATTGTCCGCAGCGCCTGATCACCTCGTCGCCGGCGGCATGGCCGAAACGGTCGTTCACCGACTTGAAGTGATCGAGATCGATCGCCAGCAGGCAGGCGGCACCGCCCGCCGCCTTGATCTTGGCGACCGCGGCCTCGAGCTTCTCCTCGAATTCCTCGCGCCGGAGAACGCCGGACAGGGCATCCATCGACGCCTTCTCCCGCGCGGTCATATAGGCCCGGTACTGCCGGCGCCGGACCACATAGCCGAAGGCCCCCGCCGTCAGCGAGACCCACACCGCGATGGCCAATTGCCCCGGCCGGGTGACCAGCACTGTCCAGGGCACGAGTTCGCCCCTCATGATGCGCAGAGACGTGACCTGCCGGGCACCGTCCGCCCCCGTTCCCGCGATCAGGATATCGGTCGTTTCCAGGAGATCGCCGCGCAATGTCGACATGCGGTCGCCGCCGCAGATCGGACGGGCCAGAACCTCGGCCTCGGGACGCGTCAGGTCGGGCCGCGCGGCGGTCTGCCATGCCGCGATTCCCTCGAGGCAGGCCTCGATGCCGCCGTCGGGCCAGTGCAGGATCCGGCGATCGAAATCGAGCAGGGGCCGCCCGCGCATATCGCCCCGTTCCAGGCGATCCGCGGCCTGGATATCGCCCGCGAGAACCAGCGAGAAATCCAGCATGTCTTCCGCCAGCTGACGGCGAAGGTCAGCCACCATCAGGTAGGAGGCCAGGAAAGTCAGAAGACAAGCGAAAATACCGGCAGCAAGCGCAACTACTGCCGGATGCGCATTATAGAAAAACCCCCTCTTGGAGTATTCATCACGGAAATACACGTTTGTATTTTCCTCATCGGCCCCGGCGCACCCGTTGGACGGTTTCTTCGGCCATTTATGGACAAATATCGCCACGCTGTCATACCCGCCCTGGCAGTTTGGCGAAAATTCACCCCCGGGACGACGGCATAAATAACGCAAAGGGCGGGGGAAACTAAAAATCCCCCTCGACCTCGTCTTCCCAGACCACGCAGTTGCGCCCTTGTCGCTTTGCCCGGTACAGCCGGCTGTCGGCGCGTTCGACCAGCGAGTCCATTGTATCGACCGCCATGATCGAGGCGATGCCGATGCTCGCGGTAACGAAGACGGTCTCGCCGCCGAAGGTGAAGGCATGGGCGGCCATGCGCTTGCGCAGGCGGTCGGCGACTTCCGCGGCGACATATTTCGGCAGGCCCGGCAGCAGGACCATGAATTCCTCGCCGCCGACCCGGCCGACAAGATCGCCGGAGCGAAGGCCGGCCCCGATATGCTGCCCGTATTTGCGGATCACCTCGTCGCCGGCGGCATGGCCGAAACGGTCGTTGATCGCCTTGAAGTGATCGAGGTCGAGAACGAGCAGGCTGCCCGTGGTCCCTTTCAGGCGGCTTCGCGCCAGCGCGGCATCGAGGCCGGCCAGGAACTCCTCCCGCCGGAGAACGCCGGTCAGGCCGTCGGTCGAGGCCCGGCGCTGCACCTCGACGAGAAGCCGGTATTGCCGCAGGCGGATGACATAGGCGAACAGGCCGGCAGTCAGGGCGACGGCCAAGGCGATGGCCAGTTGCGGCGGCCGGCTGACCACCGCCCTCCAGGGCGCGACCTCGCTGCGGTAGAGCCGGAGCGAAGTCACCTGCCGCTGCCCGGCCTGATCGAGGCCGGCGATCAAGATGTCGACCTGGTTCAGGCCGGCATGGCTGACGGAAGAGATCCTGGCGCCATAACAGAGGGGACGTGCCAGAGCCCGGGCTTTTTCAAGCTCGCCGGCAGCGAATTGCAACCCAGAGTATGCCCCCCCCCCCCCCCAACTGCCAGTCGGCAATCCGGGACACGCATTCGTCGTGTTGGACGTCAGGCCAGGGGGTTACACGCTTTTCAAAGCCGAGCAGGGCATTGGTCCGGCCGGGATCGCCTTCCAGGCGGTCGAGAACGGCGATATCCCCGGCCATGGCGAGGGCGAAATCCTTGAAATCATCGGCCAGCTGGCCGCGCAGATCCAGCACCATGAAATAGGAGGCAATGAAGGTCAGCACCGCGGCAAAAACAAAGGCGACCCCGCCGATGAACCCAGGCCGCGCGCTTCGCAGGAACTCTGCCATTGCCGAAAAACTCCCCACCTCGACGGCAAGAGTAACCTCGTCGGGGAAAGGGAGTCAAACGATAATTACCCTCGATTGTCAGTCCGCGGGCTGCCCGCCCTGGCATTGCAGGCGGTGCAGCACCTTGTCGCGCCCGATCAGGGGCAGCAATTCCTTCATTTCCGGCCCGTGGCCGCGCCCGGTCAGGGCAAGGCGGAGCGGCAGGAACAGCGCCTTGCCGCGGGCCCCGGTGGCCGCGCCGATCGCCTTGGTCCAGGCCCCCCAGCTGTCCCCGGTCAAGGGGCCGGCGGGCAGCAGGCCGGCGGCCGCGGCCAGGACGCCGGCGCCATCCTCGACCGCGACCGGATCGATCTTGCCCGCGACCACGTCCCACCAGGCCGCCGCCTCGTCGAGACGGGCGAGATTACCGCGCACGGCCAGCCAGAAGCGGTCGTCGGCGCCGGGCGGCAGGCGGCCCCTGACCGTCTCGAACGGCATCAGTTGCAGCACGCGGGCGGACAGCGCTTGCAGTTCGGCCGGATCGAAGCGGGCCGGCGCCCGGCCGAAGCGGCCGAGGTCGAAGCCCGCGACCAGGCTTGCCAGATCCGCCGCCGGTTCCACCGGATCGGCGGTGCCGAGGCGGGCCAGCAAGGCGTTGACCGCCATGGCCTCCACCCCTTCCTCCTCCCGCAGCGAGCGCAGCGACAGGGCGCCCAGACGTTTCGACAGGCCGGCGCCGGCGGCATCGACCAGCAGGGACAGATGGCCGAAGCCGGGCACGGTCCCGCCCAGGGCCTCGAACAATTCGATCTGGACGCCGGTGTTGGTGACGTGATCCTCGCCCCGGATGACATGGCTGATGGCGAAGTCGATGTCGTCCACCACCGAGGTCAGGGTATAGAGCGGCCGCCCGTCCGCCCGGATCAGGACCGGATCGGAAAGCGACGCCGTATCGACCGCGGTCTCGCCCTTCACGAGGTCGGTCCAGGCGACGCGCCGCCCGTCGAGGCGGAAGCGCCAATGCGGCGCGCCCCGTTCCGCCGTCAGGCGGGCCTTGTCCGCCTCGGTGAGTTCGCACGCCGCGCGGTCGTAGACCGGCGGGCGATGGCGGGCGATCTGCAACTTGCGGCGAAGCTCCAGCTCTTCCGCCGTTTCCCAGGCGGGGTAAAGCCGGCCGGCCGCCTTCAGTTGCGCGATCGCCTCGTCATAGCGGGCGTAGCGGTCGCTCTCGCGGGCGAAAGCATCCCAATAGAGGCCCAGCCAGCGCAGGTCGTCCTCGATCGCGCGGGCGAATTCTTCGGTCGAGCGCTCGGTATCCGTATCGTCCAGGCGGAACAGGAAGCTGCCGCCGTTCTTCCGGGCGAACAGCCAGTTGACCAGGGCGATGCGCGCATTGCCGACGTGAAGCCGGCCGGTCGGGCTCGGCGCGAAGCGGACGGCGACCATCTCAATAGGCGTCCCGGAAACCGTTGGTGATCGGATAGCGGCGGTCGCGGCCGAACAGCTTGCGCCCGATCTTCACCCCCGGCGCCGCCTGCCGACGCTTGTATTCGGCGACATAGAGCAAATGTTCGATCCGGCGCACGGTGGCCGGGTCGTGGCCGCGGGCGACCACATCCTCGAAGGCCATTTCGCCCTCGACCAGGGCTTCTAGGATATCGTCCAGCACCTCGTAGGGCGGCAGGCTGTCCTGGTCCTTCTGGTTCTCGCGCAGTTCGGCGGTCGGCGGCTTGGTGATGATCCGTTCCGGCATCACGAGGCCGGCCGGGCCCAGCGCCCCCGCCGGCCGGTTCTCGTTCCGCCAGCGCGACAGGGCGAAGACCGTGGTCTTGTAGAGATCCTTCAGAACCGAATAGCCGCCGCACATATCGCCGTAGAGCGTGGCATAGCCGACCGAAACCTCGGACTTGTTGCCGGTGGTCAGCACCATGTGGCCGAATTTGTTCGATATCGCCATCAGCGCCAGGCCGCGGGCGCGGGATTGGATATTCTCTTCCGTGATGTCGGGCTTCCGCCCCGCGAACACCGGGCCCAGCATGGCCGAGAACGCCTCGACCGCCGGCTCGATCCCCACCTCGTCCAGGCGGACCCCCAGCATGCCGGCACAGAGCGCCGCATCCTCCAGGCTGTCCGGGCTGGTATAGCGCGACGGCAGCATGACGCACCAGACCCGCTCCGGCCCCAGGGCATCGACCGCGACCGCGGCCGAAATCGCCGAATCGATGCCGCCGGAGAGGCCGAGCACGACGCCCGGAAAGCGGTTCTTGTTCACGTAATCGCGCAAGCCCAGCACCATGGCGCCATAGATCCGGGCAAGCGGGCCGGGCCGTTCGGCCTGCGGGCCGTCGTCCGCCCCCCAGCCCCCGGCCCCGCGCCGCCAGTCCATGGTCGCGAGCGCTTCCTCGAAGGCGGGCAGCCGGAACGATGGCGTGCCATCGGCGCCGACGGCGAAACTGGCGCCGTCGAATACCAGCTCGTCCTGGCCGCCGACCTGGTTCAGGTAGATCAGGGGCACGCCGGTCTCCGCCACCCGGGCGCGCACCAGATCCAGGCGCAGGTCGTCCTTGCCGGCCTCGAACGGGCTGCCGTTCGGCACGATCATGATCTCGGCGCCCCGGGCCGCCAGATGGCCGGTGACCGCCGGGGTCCAGATATCCTCGCAGATCGGCAGGCCGAGGCGAACGCCGCGAAATTCGACCACCTCCGGCAGGGCGCCGGCGCGGAACACGCGCTTCTCGTCGAAGACGCCGTAATTGGGCAGGTCGACCTTGTCGCGCCGGGCCGCGATCCCGCCCCCATCGAGGATGAAGACGGCATTGAACAGCCCCTCGTCCGTCGCCCAGGGCGCCCCGACGAGCAGCGCCGGGCCGCCGTCGGCGGTCGCCGCCGCCAGCCGGGCAAGGGCCGCCTTGGCCTCGGCGACGAAGGCGGGCTTCAGCACCAGGTCCTCGGGCGGATAGCCGGTGACGGACAGTTCCGAGGTGACGAGGAGATCCGCCCCCGCGGCCGCGGCCTTGTCCCGCGCGGCCAGGATCCGCGCGACATTGCCGGCAATGTCGCCGACGGTGAAATCGATCTGGGCAAGCGTCAGGCGCAAACGGTCGGTCATGGCCAAAGCATTATCGTCTGGCGCGCGGGCCCGCAACGGGCGCATTTGAATGGGCCGCCATTCGTCTTATGGTCGGGCGACAACGATCACCGAGGCACCCTGGTTATTCTGGCGTCTTCAAGAGAGAATGGCGCAACCGATACCGGAAGGATGACAGTCACTCGAGGCGAAGATGGTCCGAGATCTTACCGCAGCAGAAAAAGCAATAATCGCTGAAATGCTCCACGGGGTAAAAGAGGGGGAGGAGATCGTCAATAATCTTGATAATTATAAAGTGGCAACCCTGAATGATGGCGGGATGGGAAGCCTCAGGATATTCAAAGATCCTGAAGATAGAACCTTCGGTGAATTTCTATCAAGAAAAATATACAAAGACATCGACGGAACCGAAGTTGTTATCTCAATAATATTAGATAGAGATGGAGTATTTTTTGAACTCGATGTTTGGAGGGTAGATTTTGAGCCCGTTAAGCATCTCGGTGACCTAAAATTCTTCGGGGATTACAATGAAATTGCATTCCATATGTCGTAACTAGACTTATCTCTACACTTTCTGAATCGCAGCGCCACTCCACCATCCTTGATTTCGGGCGCGTCCATTTGAACATATCGAAGAACCGGTACCAGAGCGTTCAAAATAACCAAAGGGGAGAGAAATGTCCGTCAACCGCCAGTTCCGTCTGAAGCAGCGCCCGGTGGGCCGGGTCGGCCGCGCCGATTTCGATCTCGTCGAATCGCCGGTGCCGGAACCCGCCGAGGGCCAGGCCGTGATCCGCACCCTTTACCTGTCGCTGGACCCGACCAACCGGGTCTGGATGACGGACATGCCGCAATATCTGCCGCCGGTCGCCATCGGCGAGGTGATGCGGGGCGGCGGCGTCGGCCGGGTGGTCGCCTCGCGCCGGCCGGACCTCAAGGAGGGCGATCTCGTCACCGGCCTGCTCGGCTGGCAGGATTACGCGGTGGCCGGGGCGCCGGGCGAATTGTTCCCGCCGACCGTGATCCCGGACGGCCTGCCCATCCCCATCCCCTCGCTGATGGGGGCCTGCGGCATGACCGGCCTGACCGCCTATTTCGGCCTGACCGAGATCGGCACCCCGAAGCCGGGCGAGACGGTGGTGGTCTCGGCCGCCGCGGGGGCCGTCGGCTCGGTGGTCGGGCAGATCGCGAAGATCAGGGGCTGCCGCGTGGTCGGCATCGCCGGCGGCGCGGCGAAATGCGCCTTCATCACGGAGGAACTCGGCTTCGATGCCGCCGTCGACTACAAGGCGGCGGACTGGAAGGAGCAGTTGAAGGCGGCGACGCCGGATGGCATCGACGTCAATTTCGAGAATGTCGGCGGCGAGATCATGGAAACCGTGGTCGGGCGCATGAATCTCTACAGCCGGATGCCGCTGTGCGGGATGATCTCGACCTATAACGACGTGCAGCGCCCGCGCTACGACCTGACACCCTTCCTGATGAAGCGGATCCGGTTGCAGGGCTTCATCGTCCTCGACTTCAAGGACCGCTATGCCGAGGGCAGCATCCAACTGGCCCAATGGCTGCTGGCAGGCCGGCTGAAGGCGCGCGAGACCGTGGTCGAGGGGTTGGAGGGTGCGCCGGAAGCCCTGAACATGCTGTTCGACGGCGGCAATATCGGCAAATTGCTGGTCAAGCTCTGATCATTCATTCCGCCGGGTTCGGCTCGACGGAGGTGCGCAAGGGCTTCGTCTCCATCGCGACGACGAAGCCGAGCGCGACCGCAAGGCCGAGGGCGGCCGCCCCGAAGACCAGGGTGAACACCTGGCCGAGGTCGCCACCCCGCGCCGCCAACTGCCCGGCCAGCCGTTCCAGGGACTGGCCGGCGGCCGGCGCCCCGTCGCCCAGCGCCGCGAAGAAGACGGCGCTGAGGGCCGAGACGATCAGGGCGCTGCCGAGCGCGCGGAAGAAATTCATCGCCCCCGTGGCCGTGCCCATCTGGGCGATCGGCACCGCATTCTGGATCGAGACCGTGGTCAGCGGCAGGGCGGTGCCGATGCCGCCGCCGATCAGGGCGGCCAGCACCATGAAGCCGGTATCGCCGAGCGCACGCGGAAACAGGGCCAGCACCGCCGTCAGCACGGCCGAGATCGCCAGGCCGATCATGGACGGGCGCTTGTAATGGCGCATCCGCGCCATCGCCCGGCCGCAGATCATGGCCCCGAACGGCGTGCCGCCCATGAAGGCGATCAGCATCAGGCCCGAGGTCGCGGCACTATGGCCGAGCACGGTCTCGATATAGATCGGCATGAACAGGCACAGGCCGATCATGGTGCCCATGGCGAAAAAGGCGGCCGCGATCGCCCGCCGCACCACCGGGTCGGCAAGGACGGACAGGGGCAGGAAAGGCTCGTCGGCAGTCTTGATGCGCCAGGCGAAAACGGCCCAGAACAGGGCGGAAAGCGCCAGCAGCCCGACGATGCGGGGCGAGCCCCAAGGATAGGCGACGCCGCCCCAGGTCAGCGCCAGGAGCAGGCTGGCGGCGGCGACGACCATGAGCGCGGCACCCAGGTAATCGATGCGCCGGCGCCGGTCGTGGCGCGGCAGGCGCCGCAGCACCCGGTCGGTCATGGCGAAGGCCAGGATGCCCAGCGGCAGGTTGATCCAGAAGATCATGGTCCAGTGCAGGTGTTCGGCCATCAGCCCGCCCAGCACCGGCCCGCCGACGCTGGCGACCCCGAACATGCCGGCGATATAGCCCTGATAGCGCGACCGTTCCTTGGGCGAGACGAGGTCGGCGATGATCGTCTGGGCCAGGGAGATCAGCCCGCCGCCGCCCAGCCCCTGCACCCCGCGCATCAGGATCAGGGTCAGCATATCCGGGGCAAGCGCACAGGCGACCGAGCCGGCGACGAAGACCGTGATCGCGATCAGCAGCATGGCGCGGCGGCCGTGCACATCCGACAGCTTGCCGTAAAGCGGCGTCACCGCCGTCGACGACAGCAGATAGGCGGTGACCACCCAGGCCAGATCGCCCGCATCGGCCATCTCGCGCCCGATGGTCGGCAGCGCGGTGGTGACGATGGTCTGGTCCAGCGCCCCGAGGAACATGGCCAGCATGATGCCGGCGATGATGCGGCGGATCATGCGGTGGTCCGGCGCCTGTCGCGGCGCCGCCGGGTCCGGGGACGTTGTCATGACGCGAGCATCCGGGCTTCGGGCGCCAAAGCAATCGACGAAACGTCATGGCAGCCCTGCCGGCGCACCGCCGTCATTGCAGCGCAACGAAAATCGGGCAGAATATGCCGCATTGCAGCAACGGCACGGGGCGCCCATATCCTGGCCGACCTCCCCCTCGGTCGCGGCCGTGTGCTACACGACTATATGGCGGAACAGACGCCCGCCTTGGCGGTTGCCGCCGGAGAATGACGAAACATGCTTGACCGTACCGCCCGCCCCGGCACCGAAGCCCATGAGGCGCGGGAAATCGAACAGATCATCGAAGCCTATGACCGGGTCGCCCTGGTGTTCCAGGGCGGCGGCGCGCTCGGCGCCTATCAGGCCGGCGTCTACGAGGCGCTGGCCGAGCGCGGCGTGCAGCCGAACTGGCTGTCCGGCGTTTCGATCGGCGCGATCAATTCCGCCATCATCGCCGGCAACCCGCCGGAAAAGCGGGTGGAGCGCCTGCGCGAATTCTGGGAACTGGTCTCCGACCGCAAGATCTGGCTGTTCACGCCGGACGGCGACCTGTTCCGCTCCTGGCGCAACCAGTGGAGTTCCTACGTCACCACCCTGCTCGGCCAGCCCGGCTTCTTCGAGCCGCGCCGGATCAATCCCTGGCTCCAGCTGCGCGGGGCCGAGGGGGCGACCAGCTTCTACGACACCAGCCTGCTGCGCGACACCCTGCTCCGCCTCGTCGATTTCGACCGGCTGAACAACGACAGCATCTTCCTGTCGGTCGGCGCGGTGAACGTGCGCACCGGCAATTTCCTCTATTTCGACAATTTCCGCGAACGCATCTGCCCGGAGCACATCATGGCCTCGGGCGCCCTGCCCCCGGCCTTCCCGGCGGTGAAGATCGACGGCGAGCATTACTGGGACGGCGGCATCGTCTCGAACACGCCGCTGCTCTATCTGCTCAGCCAGCGGGAACAGCTGTCCACCCTGGCCTTCCAGGTCGACCTGTTCTCGGCCAATGGTGCCCTGCCCCGCGACATGCGCGACGTCATGGCCCGGCAGAAGGACATCACCTATTCGAGCCGGACCCGCTTCACCACCGATACCTATCGCCGCAACCATGATTTCCGCCTGCGGGTGGCGAAATCCCTGTCCAAGGTCCCGGCCCATCTGCTGGACGACGAGGACAAGGCCCTGCTGGCCGAGGTTTCGCAGATCCCGCCGGTGAACATCGCCCATCTGATCTACCAGCAGAAGGATTACGAGGGCGACGCCAAGGACTTCGAATTCTCCCGCACCTCGATGCTGGAACATTGGAAGTCGGGCTACGAGGATACCAAGCGCACGTTGCAGCGCCCGGACTGGCTGCGCAAGCCGCCGGAAGGCGGCGGCGTGGTGGTCCACGACCTGCACCACGATTACGACCGCTGACCGCGCCGGGCGGCGGGCCCCATTCCCCCGCCGCCCGCCATGGCCCACAATGCGCGTCCAGAACACCGGAGGCGCCCCGTGGCCAGACTGATTCCAGCCCTGTTCCTGTCCACGCTGGCATTGGCGGGGCCGGCCCATGCCCAATTGTTCCTGGAGGGCGAAACCACCCCTGCCCCGATCGAGGAGGTCGGCCGCGACGATGCCCGTCGCAAGCCCATTCTCGATGCGCTGCGCCCCGCGATCGAAACGGCTCTCGGGCAGAAGGTGATCTTCAAGGTCGACCGGCTGCGGGCCCAGGGGTCCTGGGCCTTCGCCGTGGTCTATCCCCGCACCCCCGCCGGCGCGAAAATCGACTTCGCCACCACGCCCCTGAAGGAGGCGGCCGCGGAGGGCCTGCTCGACGGCGACACGATCTTCGCCCTTCTCGCCTTCAAGGACGGCGGCTGGACAATGGTCGAACAGGTCATCGGCCCGACCGACGTCGCCTATGCCGGCTGGCCGGAGGCCCATGGCGTGCCCGCGGAATTGCTGGGCCTGACCCCCTGAATTCTCATCCCGGGCGTGCAGCCGGCGTTGTTTACGATTTGCCCAGAAAATGTCTCCATAATGGAAGTAATTTTATGCTTCAACCATGGAGACAGTTGTGCCGTCCCGCCCACCCGAAAACGAGGTCGCCGTCATTGCGCCGGCCCTCGACTGCCTGCCCCAGATGGTCTGGATCCTGGCACCGGACGGGAAGGTGCAGCATTTCAACCGCAAGCTGGCCGATTTCGTCGGACCGGAGGCGGGGACCGGCGACTGGCTGGCCTGGGCCCATGACGCGGACGCCCGGCAGGTTTCGGCCCGGTGGCACCCTGCCTTCGCCGCCGGGGCCGCCTTCGAGACCGAAGTGCGGCTGCGCCACCACACCGGCGGCTTCCGCTGGGTTCTCGTGATCGCGGCGCCGGAACGGGGCCGGAACGGCGCCATCATCCGCTGGTATTGCACCGGGACCGACATCGACGCCCGCGCCCGGCAATATCTGTCCCTGGCGGAAACCTCGCGATTGCAGTCCAGCATGCTGGATGCCAGCATCGACTGTATCAAGATCATCCGGCCGGACGGCCGGCTGGCCCAGATGAACCGGTCCGGCCGCATCGCCCTGGGGGTGCCGGCGGATGAGGCCGAGTTCGGCATGAAATGGCTCGACCTCCTGCCCGAGGAAGTCCACCGGCGCGGCCACCGGGCCCTGAAGGCGGCCGGGGCCGGCCGCAACGCCCGCTTCCCGGGCATGAGCATCGGCGCCGGGCGGACGCAATATTGGGACAATATCCTGACCCCCATACAGGATGCCGAAGGGCGGACGGTGCGCATCCTCTGCGTTTCGCGCGACGTCACCTTGCAGCGGGCGGCGGAACGGCGCCTGAAGGTGATCAGCACCACCGACGCCCTGACCGGCCTGCCCAACCGCCGCTCTCTTCAGGCCGCCCTCAAGCGGCGGGCCGCCAGGGCCAAGGCGACCGGCGGCGGGCTCGGCCTGCTGCTGCTCGATCTCGACCGCTTCAAGGAAGTGAACGACACTTTCGGCCACCCGGCGGGCGATCACCTGCTGCGGGTGGTCGCGAAACGGCTGGTCGCCGCACTCGGGGACAGGGCCGTCGTCGCCCGCCTGGGGGGCGACGAATTCGCGGTCCTCGCCGAAGGGGCCGAGGATCTGGCCGCCCTGGCCGAAACCGTCCTGCGCCAGACCGCCGCCCCCGTCACCTACGACGGCCACCGCCTGTCGTGGAGCCTGAGCATCGGCGGCGCCCGCTTCCCCCGGGACGCCGCCACGCCGCAGGGCCTGGTCAAATGCGCCGACGCCGCCTTGAACGCGGTGAAGGCCGGCGGCCGGGACAGCGCCCGCCTGTTCGACGGGGCCGCCGGCCGCTGAGCCATCCCAAGCGTTACGCCGCGTAACGCTTCAGGTGATAGTCGGTATTGCCGAACAGGGTCTCGATCATGGTCAGGCGCTTGAAGTAATGGCCGACGTTCAACTCGTCGGTCATGCCCATGCCGCCGTGGAGCTGGACCGCCTGCTGGCCGACGAAACGGGCCGACTTGCCGATCTGCACCTTGGCGGCGGAAACCGCGCGGCGGCGTTCCTCGCGGGGCGCATCCAGCTTCAGGTTGGCCATGATGGCGAGCGACTTGGCCTGCTCGTAGGCGATATACATGTCGACCAGACGGTGCTGGATGACCTGGAAGCGGCCGATCGGCTGGCCGAACTGGACCCGGGTGCGGGCATATTCCAGCGTCGCCTTGTGCAGCACCTCCATGGCGCCCACGGCCTCGGCGCAGATCGCCGCCGTCGCCTCGTCCACCGCCTTCTCGAGGAGGAGGAAGCCGCTGCCGACCTCGCCCACCACCGCATCCGCGCCGACGGCGACGCCGTCGAGCACGAGTTCGGAGGCGCGCAACCCGTCGACGGTCGGGTAGTCCTGGCGGGTGACGCCGGCGGCGCCGGCATCGACCAGGAACAGGGTGATGCCCGCCTCGTCACGCTGGCCGCCGGAGGTGCGGGCCGAGACGATGACCTTGTCCGCCATCGGCCCGTGCAGCACGACCGACTTCCGGCCCTTCAGGACATAGCCGCCGCCCGTCGCCGTCGCCGTGGTCGAAACATCGGCGAGGTTGAAGCGCGAGGTCGGCTCGGCATAGCCGACCGCGACAATCAGGCCGCCGGCCATCAGGTCGGGCAGGACGGTCTCGCGCTGGGCGGGGGTGCCGCCCGCCCGCAGCAGGCCGCCGGCAAGGACGACGGTGGAGAGATAGGGCTCGACCACGAGGCCGCGGCCGAAGCTCTCCATGATGATCATGGTCTCGACCGGGGTGCCGCCCAGGCCGCCGTCCTCTTCCGCGAAGGGCACGGCCAGCCAGCCCAGCTCGCCGAACTTCTGCCACAGGTCGCGGCGGAAGCCCTCGTCGGACTTCAGGATGGCGCGGCGGGTGTCGAAGCCGTAGTCGTCCTGGATGAAACGCTCGACGCTGTCGATGAGCAACTTCTGCTCGTCGCTGTAATTGAAATCCATGACCGTTCCGCCCCTTGGAAGCATCGTCAGGCGAAGTGGAAACCGGTTCGCCGCCCGACGACGCATAGAATCAATGAGTTAGAGTATGTTCGGAATGACTGTCGTTCCGGACAGGCTCTAGAGCCCCAGCACCATCTTGGCGATGATGTTCTTCTGAATTTCGTTCGAGCCCCCGTAGATGGAGGTCTTGCGCATGTTGAAATAGGCAGGCGCAGCAAAGGCCGTGGCCGCCGGGCCGACCACCGGCTCGTTGCTGCCGTTCATGGCGCGATGGTTGAAGGCGAAGCCGTAATAGCCCGCCGCCTCGACCGCCAGTTCGGTGATCGCCTGCTGGATTTCCGTGCCCTTGATCTTCAGGATCGAGGACTCGGGCCCCGGGCCCTTGCCCTGGCTTTCCCGCGCCAGGGTGCGGAGTTCGGTATATTCGAGGGCGGTCAGGTCGATTTCCAGTTCCGCCAGCTTGCGCCGGTAATCCTGGTCCTCGATCAGCGGGCGGCCGTCCGAAAGCTCGGCATTGGCGATCTGCTTCAGCTTGGCGATGCCGCGCTTCGAGCGCGCCACGGCGGCGATGCCCGAGCGTTCGTGGCCGAGCAGGAATTTGGCATAGGTCCAGCCCTGCCCCTCCTGGCCGATCAGGTTTTCCGCCGGCACCTCGACATTGTCGAAGAAGCATTCGTTCACTTCATGGCCGCCGTCCATGGTGATGATCGGGCGGACGGTGATGCCGGGCGACTTCATGTCGAACAGCAGGAACGAGATGCCTTCCTGCTGCTTCACCGAACTGTCGGTGCGCACCAGGCAGAAGATCCAGTCGGCCCATTGGGCCATGGTGGTCCAGGTCTTGGAACCGTTGACGATATATTTGTCGCCCTGGCGCACCGCCTTGGTCTTCAGCGAGGCGAGGTCGGAGCCCGAGCCCGGCTCGGAATAGCCCTGGCACCACCAGACGTCGGACGACAGGATGCCGGGCAGGAAGCGCTTCTTCTGCTCCTCGCTGCCGAAGGTATAGATCACCGGCCCGACCATGGAGAGGCCGAAGGGAATGATCCCCGGCGTATTGGCCGCGCCCAGTTCCTCCTGGAAGATATAGCGCTGGGTCGGGGTCCAGCCGGTGCCGCCATATTGCTGCGGCCAAGCGGGGGCGACCCAGCCCTTCTCGAACAGGATCTTCTGCCAGCGCACGAAATCCGCCTTGCGGGGTTCGAGGCCGGCATCGAAATGCGCCTTGATGTCCGCCGGGTAGTTCTCGGCGACGAATGCCCTGACCTCGCGCTGGAACGCCAGGTCTTCCGCGCTGAACGAAAGATCCATGCTACTCTCCTCACCCTTCGCCGTTGTCGTGCCGGCGTTCAGGGCGACGATGATAACGGCGGAAATCGGCCGATCAAGCGTGCTTCGCTTGACGCTGCGTCAGAGCGGTTTCCGGCAAAGTGGAAACCGGTTTGCCGAGAGAAACCGCTCTATTCCAGGACATTCGAGCGAATTGCCGATCCATTGATCGGCAATTCGCTCAAGCGGGCGCAAGGTGAAGCCGATCACCCGATCGTCCCTTCGGAATCGGCATTCGCCCCCTTTGCTGATAGAAGGGAGCGATCATGGCCCGCAAATCCTTCCCCCCGGCGGACGATCCGCCCTCGCCCTGCATCAAGGTGTGCAAGCTCGACCCCGTCAGCCGGCTGTGCACCGGCTGCCTGCGCACGATCGAGGAGATCGGCGCCTGGGGCTTCATGGACGGCGACGAGAAACGCGCCGTCCTCGCCGCCCTGCCCGGCCGCAGCGCCCCGGGCCGCAGCCGGACCCGGCGACGCTGAAGCCGCGTCAGGCGGCCTGCCAGTCGGCGATCCCGTCCGCGGCCCGGCGCAGCCGGCCGCGCCGGCCGATCGGGAAGCGGTCGGCCGCGGTCAGCAGGGCGATGCCGTCCGCATCCCCCGCCGGCACCCGCGCCAATGTCCGGGCGCCGTCGTCGAGGCGGAGGATGGCGACGCCCTGCGACACCTCGCCGTCCCTGCCGTAGATGACGGTGAAGGTTTCGAGCGCCGCCTCGCCCGCGGCGTCTTCCACGAAGGCCGGCACCGGACCGCGCCGGCCGTCGGCCAATGCTTGGACGCTGTAGTCGGGATCGAGGCCGCCGGGCGCATCGCCCAAGACCAGCGCGTGATGCTTGGTGACGAATTCGCCCTGGCCGTAGAGCAGGCCGCGGCCGCCGCCCGCGCGCAGCGTGCGGACCATGGCGCAGGCGGCATGGGTCATGTAATCGTTGAGGGGCGCGCCGAAGAAGGTCAGCCCGCCGGTAACCGAAGGCTGGACATCCTCGCCGAGGCCGAGGGTGCGGCGCGCCATCTTGGGCACGCAGGGGAAACAGCTGTAAAGCTCCAGGGCCCGGAACCCGGCCGCGCCGGCCAGATCCCGGGCCGCTTCCAGCACCGCATCCTGGGCCTGGGAGCCGTGATAATGGTCGCGCTGAAGATAATCGCGCGGCTCGTTCGCCGCCGCCCCGCCGAGAATATGGACGAGGCGGCTCTCCGCGATCCCCGCCGCCCGCGCCGCCGCGAGACTGGTGACCAGCAGGGCCGCGCCCTGGTTCACCATGGGGTTCGCCACCATCATCTTGGTATAGGGATAGGCGATCGGCCGGTTGGCCGGGCCCGGGGTGACGATCTCCTCGGCCGAGAACGGCCGGTTCAGCCAGGCGTAAGGATTGCCCGCGGTCGCCGCGGCATAGCGCGACCAGAGCAGGCCGGATTCGGCCGCCGCCTCGGCCGGGCTCTGGCCCCAGTGGTGGGCGGCGGCATTCTCGTAGAAGGGATAGATGGTGATCGGCTGGTCGACGCCGAGGCGGGCGCAGGCGGGATGCACGATGTCCCGGCCGCGCAGCGGCCGCTCGAAGGTCTCGGGCTTGGGCGTCCAGTCCAGGGCCACCCCGGCCTTGGCCGCCTTGGCCAGGGTGCTGGTCGCCTCCGCCCCGCAGATCGCCGCCACCCGGGAATCGCCGCGCCGGATGCGCAGGGCCGCTTCGTGGAGGTAGCGGATCGGGCTTTCGCCGCCGACCGGGCCATAGACGGCGCGGGCCGGGCGGGCGCCGATCCGGTCCGACAATTGCTGCGCCGGCGCGGCATAGGGCCAGGAGACTTGATTGACGATATCGAGACTGTCGATCCGCGCCAGAAGGTCGGCGCCGGCATCCGCCTCGGCCCGGCGCAGCGCCTCCGCCATCAGGGCCAGCGGTTCGAGGCCCCGGGCCGGGTCCGCCGGCCGGTCCGCGATCTCGCCGATGCCGACGATGACGGGAATAGTATCGGCGTCGCTCATCGGCCGCTCTCCTTAGCGATGGCCCGGCGGAAGCCGTCGCGGTCGCTGACCCGGGCGAAATAATCCTGGGCCGCCGGCGGCACCGCCGCCGCAAGCCCGATCGCATTGGCCAGCAGCACCGCGTAACCGACCGCGATATCGGCCATGGTAAAGCGCCCGGCACAGGCATAGTCCGGCCCCATCAGCTTCAGCGCCCCGCGCAGGCGCGAGGCGAACCATTGGGCGTAATCGGCCGCGGCCTGGGGCAGGCGGCGCTCCTCCGGTTCCAGGACCGTGTAACGCAGGTGGATCGTCTGCGGGAAGGTCAGGGTCGCATCCGACATGTGCAGGAAATTGAGATAGCGGCCATAGTCCGCCTCCCCCGCCCCGACGACGAGATCGCTCGGCCCATGGGCGGTGCCCAGGTAATGGCAGATCGCGCTCGATTCCGTCATCAGCAGGTCACCGTCCGTGAAGGCCGGCACGGTGCCCAGGGGATTGACCTCGAGATAGCCCGGGCGAGCGAAGCGCGGCGGAAAGGGCATGACTTCAAGCTCGTAGTCGAGCCCGAGTTCCTCGAGCGCCCAGAGCGGCCGGAACGAGCGCGCACCGGCGCAGTGATAGAGTTTCATATCCTCCCCTCGATAATATTGTTCGCTTCCCGAACTGTTTTACCGGTCGCGGCGGCGGGCGGCAAGCTCGGCGCGGATCTCGTCATTGTGCTGGCCGAGGCCGGGGGCATGGCCGACCGGCATCTCCCCCACGGCCCCGAATTTGACCGGCGGGCGCATCTGGACGTAAGCCCCCTCGGTCGGGTGGTCGACGCGGCGGAAGAAATCGACCGCCTTCAGGTGCGGGTCCTCCTTGATCGCGCCGAGGTCGCGCACCGCCATGGCGGGAATGCCGTGGGCGTGGAAGATCTCCAGCCAGGCGGCGGTGGTTTTCGCCGGCGTCGCCTCGCGCAGGGCGGCATAGGCGACGGCGATGTTCTGCATCCGCCCGAGCGGGCTCGACAGGCGGGGATCGGCCAGGAGATCGCCCCGCCCGACCAGATCGAGGGCGATGGCGACCGTCGCCTCGGTATAGGGCACGATGGCGATATGGCCGTCCGCAGTCGGGAACGGCTGGCGCTCCGGGTCGATCTGGCGGGGATAGCCGACCGGGCTGGTCTCCGGCTCGAAGACGGCGCCGAACAGATGTTCCTCCAGCATGAACTGGGTGAAGGCTTCGAACATGGGCACTTCCACCTGCTGGCCCTCGCCGCTGCGCAGCCTGTGGATCACGGCGGCCAGCACCGCCTGGGCACCATAGAGCCCGGCGACCTTGTCCGCGATCAGGGACGGCAGGAAGCGCGGCCGGGGATCGCCGTCGACCCGGGACAGCAGGCTGGCGGTCCCGGTCGCCGCCTGGATGACGTCGTCATAGGCTTGAAGATCGGCATAGGGCCCGTCCGACCCGAAGCCGACGCAATGGACATAGATCAGGTCGGGCTTTGCCGCGCGCAGGTCGTCGTAGGAAAAACCCAGCCGGGCCATGGCCTTGCCGCGCACATTGTGGATGAAGACATCGGCGCCGGCGATCAGCTCGCGCATCACCGCCGCATCCGCCGCCGCCTTCAGGTCGAGGGTGATGGAGCGCTTGCCCCGGTTCAGGGTCATGTGGCAGGCGCCCATGAAGGGCGTATTGGGCGGCCGGCCAGCCAGGCGGAACAGGTCGCCCGCCGGCGGTTCCACCTTGATCACGTCGGCGCCCATGTCCGCCAGGACCTGGGTGCAATAGGGACCGAAGACGATCGAGGTCAGATCGACGATGCGAATGCCTTCGAGAAGACGCGGCGCGCCCTTGGCCATGCCCTTTTTCCTCCGCTTGCCGTTTTCTCCATTTGGCGCCGGGACGGTGCCGCGGTCCAAGACGGATTTCACTCGATAAAGACGAAAATCGTCTTTATCGTCGGGCCATGCATTTCGACGTCAAGGCCATGCTGCATTTCGTCGTGGTGGCGGAGGAAGCCTCCTTCACCAGGGCGGCGCAACGCCTGGGGATCGCACAGCCCTGGCTGTCGCAGCGCATCCGCACCCTAGAGGCGCAATTGGGCTTTGCCCTGTTCGAGCGCAGCACCCGGCGCATCGCCCTGACCGACAAGGGCGAGGCTTTCCTTGCCGTCGCCCGGCCGGTCGCGGCAGCGGCGGAAGCGGCGGTCCATGCCGCCCGGGTGCTGGCGCGGGAGGCCGGGGGCCGGCTGCGCATCGGCGCCCCGCCCTATTCCGCGCGGATCCCGATCCGGACGAAACTCGTCTCGGCCTTCATCGCCGCCCATCCGGGGGTGGCGCTGGAAATCGATGTCGGCTGGACGCCCGTGCTTCTCGAACGGGTGCTGACCGGCAGCCTGGACGGCATGTTCGGCCTCGGCTGGATCGGCCACGAGGCGCTGCGCGTGCAGGCCCTGGGCACCCTGCACCTTGAGCTCCTGCTGCCGGGGGACGATCCCCTGGGCGGCGGCGGTGAAACCCTGGCACCGGCGCAATTGCGCGGGCGGCGGGTCGGGGTCTTTCCCCGCGGCCTCTATCCCGATCTTTACGACCGGCTGTTCGGGCCATTGGCAGCGGCCGGGGCGATCCTGATCGCCGATCCCGCCTTTTTCGACCGGCCGATGGAAACCGCGGCGGGGGTAGAGAGCGAGATCGTCTCGCGCCTAGCCCTGCCCGGGGCGGCGCCGGTGGCGGGGCGCCTGACCCGGCCGGTCGAGGGGGCGGAAGCGGTGCCCTTCGTCTTTCTGGCGCGGGCGGACAACCGCCTGCCCGCGCTGGACGCGTTCAGCGCCCTGGTCGCCCGGGTTTAGGCCTGCGGCCGCCAGAGCAGGTGCAGGGCGAGGCCGACCGCGGTGACCGCGACCGAACTCAGGGTCAGGGCGAGCCAGCCCCCCGCGGCATAGGTCACCGTCGCGACGGCCGAGGAAATCGCCCCGGCCGTGAACAATGTGGTCATGAACACCGTGTTGATGCGGCTGCGCGCGGCCGGTTCCAGGGCGAAGATGCGCGCCTGGTGGGCGACCATGGACAATTGCACGCCGAAATCGAACAGCACGACGCCGATGATCAGGCCCGGAATGCCCGGCACCAGGGTGAAATCGAGAAAGCCGAGGCCGACCGCCGCCAGCCCGACCGTGATCACCGCGCCGGCGCCATAGCGGTCCGCCAGCCGGCCGGCGACCGGCGCCGCCAGCACGCCGACCAGGGCGAGAATGCCGAACAGGCCGGCGATATCGGCGCCGAGGCCATAGGCGGGCCCTTCGAGATGCAGGGCCAGCGTCGACCAGAAGGCGGAAAAGCTCCAGAACTGGGTCGCCTGCACCAGGGACGCTTTCACCAGCACGGGATGGCGCCGGGCGACCGCGCCCAGCGAGGCAAGCAGGGCGAGATAGGAAGGCCGCGGCCCCGCCCCGCCGCCCTGCCCCCGGGGCAGCAGGCGGGCCATGGCCAGCGCCAGCAGGCCGGTCAGCACCACGCCGAGGACATAGGCCGCGCGCCAGCCGAAATATTCGCCGACGAAGCCCGAGACGGTGCGCGCCAGCAGGATGCCGCCCAGAAGCCCGCTCATCACGATGCCGACCACCTGGCCCCGGCTGCGCTCGTCCGCCATGGCCGCGGCAAAGGGGATGATCTGCTGGGCGATGGTCGAGGCGACGCCGACCGCGACCGAAGCCGCCAGCACCACCGCGACATAGGGCGCCAGCGCCATCACGGCCAGGGCCGCCATCAGCGCCCCCGACTGGAGCAGGATCAGCTTCCGCCGGTCGATGATGTCGCCGAGCGGCACCAGCAGCAGCAGCCCCAGGGCATAGCCGACCTGGGTCGCCGTCGGCACCAGGCCGATCACCTGATGCGAAGTACCGAGGTCCGCCGCCATCAGGGCCAGCAGCGGCTGGTTGTAGTAAAGATTGGCGACCGCGATGCCGCAGGCCACCGCCATGCCGAGGAAAAGGCCGAAGCCCGCCGTTTTTTCGCCTGGGGAGGAGGTCGCCGTCATGATCGGCCGAGATTATCCGAGTCCCCCGCTCGGAAAAGCGGTCGCCTTGCGTGGGGCCTTGCAGGCGGCGCATGGCGTTGCTGTTGCCCATCGGCCACACGAAGATCTTCGATGACAATGTGATGAATCTCACGGATCCAATTGCCGGGCGGCCGCATTGTTGCTGGTGACGATATCGTCAGCCAACCTGCCGAGCCCGACCATGAGCCCCCTCGCCGCCGCCCGCCCCGCCACCGAAACCGTTGAGGCCGCGCCCGCCGCCGCCCCGCCGGTGCAGAAGCTGAAGCGCGAACTCCGCCTCGTGCAGGCCGCCTATTCGGGCGGCGCCGGCGGTGTCACCGGCGTCGTGGTCTTCGCCGACGAAGACCCGCGCGGCCGCTGATCAGCCCCCTGTCACGACCGCGCTCATGATGCGGCCGGGCAGGAAGGTGAAGGCGCCGGCGACGACCAGCGCGCCGAAGAACAGGATATAGACCATCCTGCGGTGCGCCCGGACGTCGTGCCGGCGCGCGGCCAGCACCAGTTTCGGCAGGCCGGCCAGGGTCAGGATCGACAGCAGGTGAATGGGGCTGAACGGCCCGATGATCCGCAGTTCCTGGACCCAGAAGGCGCTGATCGCGACCGCGGTCATGATCAGCACCCAGAGCCAGCCCATGAAGCGGTGCGGCACCGTGCCCTTCGGCCCGAACAGGATGCCGATGCCGATCCCGAACGCCAGCAGCGCGCCGAAGGCGTGGATCTGAATGGCGGGCGATGCGTTCAGCAGCGGTTCCAGCGACATGATCTTCCCCGTGATTGGATCGGGTGATCATGACGGGGATTCCGCGCGGCGGCCTCGTCCATCAGGATTACGGCCATCAGGATTACGGCGCGCAAGCCGGCTCAGCCCAGCCGGCGTTCCATGAACTTGCTGTTGGGATCTTCGGCATAGTCGCCGAAGGGGCCGCGCTCGATGAAGCCGAGCGCGCGGTAGAGGCCGAGCGCCTCGCGGTTGCGGATGCCGGTCTCGAGGCGCAGCGTCCGGATCCCCTCCCCGTCGGCGATCGCGATCAGGGCTTCCAGCAGTTTCCGGCCGAGGCCGTGGCCCCGGGCTTCCGGCAGCACATACATGCGCTTGATCTCGGCAAAGCCGCGGGCGTCGCGCAGCAGGGCGCCGCAGCCGACCGCCTGCCCGTCGAGCCGCGCGACGATGAAGGAGACCGCCGGCGCCGTCATCGCCTCGAGATCGAGGAAATGGTTGCTCTCGGCCGGGTAGAGATCGCTGTGGAAGGCGTCGAGGGCCCGAATCAGCGCGAGGACATCGGGCTGATCGGGCGCCTCCGCCCCGATGACGAGCGCGCTCACTCGAGTTCCGCGAGCACCTTGGCGCTCAGCGATTCGATTTCGAGGCGGATGTGGCGGTCGGTCAGATCCAGGCCCTTGGCCTGGAAATCGGCCAGCACCTTGCGGATCACGTCCTCGTCGCCCGCCTCGACGAAGTCGGCGACGACCACGTCCTTGGCGTAGGATTCGGCGGCATCGCCCGAAAGCCCCAGCTTTTCCGCCGCCCAATAGCCGAGCAGCTTGTTCCGGCGCGCGACGGCGCGGAACCGCTTCTCCTCGTCATGGGCGAATTTCGCTTCAAACGCCTTTTCGCGGTCGTTCATGGACATGGGTATTTCCCTCAGCTGAATGACAGGCATTGCGCGGATATAAGGGGATCGGACCTCCGCTTGGCAAGGGGCCTTGTCCTGCGGAAAAGGAGAAGATCGCCGCATTGTTTCCAGGGGCAACGTCCTGTATGGTCCCGCTTCGCGCGGAGCCCCCGGGGGCTTGACCGCGCCGGCTTCGTTTTTTCGACTGGCAGGCCCTTCGCCGCCAGAGGACCATACAGCTCATGAGCCGCCGCAAGCAGATCTACGAGGGCAAGGCCAAGATCCTTTACGAGGGTCCGGAGCCGGGCACCCTGGTGCAGTATTTCAAGGACGATGCGACCGCCTTCAACAACCAGAAGAAGGGCACGGTCACCGGCAAGGGTGTGATCAACAACCGCATCTCCGAATATATCATGACCCTGTTGAACGACATCGGGGTGCCCACGCACTTCATCCGTCGCCTCAACATGCGCGAACAGCTGATCAAGGAAGTGGAGATCGTCCCCCTTGAGGTCGTGGTGCGCAATGTCGCCGCCGGCTCGCTCTCGACCCGGCTCGGCATTCCGGAGGGCACCCAGTTGCCCCGCTCGATCGTCGAATTCTTCTACAAGGCCGACGAGCTGAACGACCCGATGGTGACCGAAGAGCATATCACCGCCTTCGGCTGGGCCTCGCCCCAGGACATCGACGACATTCTGGCGCTGGCGCTGCGCGTCAACGACTTCCTGGTCGGCCTCTTCCTCGGCGTCGGCATCCGTCTCGTCGACTTCAAGATGGAATTCGGCCGCCTGTGGCAGAACGACGAGATGCGCATCATCCTGGCCGACGAGATCAGCCCGGACAATTGCCGCCTGTGGGACATCCGCACCAACGAGAAGCTGGACAAGGACCGCTTCCGTCGCGACCTCGGCGGCACGGCCGAGGCTTACCAGGAAGTGGCCCGCCGCCTCGGGATCCTGCCGGAAGGCGGCCCCCGGGACATGAAGGGCCCCGAGGTGATGCAGTAAGCATTCCCCATGCCCCCGGCCCGAAACCGGGGGCATTCCATATTGACCGACCCGATCCAAGATTAAGGTGATCCCGTGAAGGCGCGCGTCCACGTCACCCTGAAATACGGCGTTCTCGATCCCCAGGGCAAGGCGATCGCCGGCGCCCTCGGCTCCCTCGGCTTTCCGGGCGTGAACGATGTCCGCCAGGGCAAGTATCTCGAACTCGATCTGGCCGAGACCGATGCCGAGACGGCGCGCGAACAGGTCAAGGCGATGTGCGAGAAGCTGCTCGCCAACACCGTGATCGAGAATTATTCGATCGAGCTGGTGTGACCATGAAGGCGGCCGTCGTCGTCTTCCCCGGCTCGAACCGCGAGCGCGACATCGCGCTGGCGCTCGAGCGGGCGTCCTACACCAAGCCGGCCTATGTCTGGCACGGTGACACCGAATTGCCGGCGGGCACCGACCTCGTGGTCCTGCCCGGCGGCTTTTCCTATGGCGATTACCTGCGCTGCGGCGCCATGGCCTCGCTCTCCCCGGTCATGCGCGCGGTCAAGGACCATGCGGCGCGCGGCGGCTATGTCATCGGCGTCTGCAACGGCTTCCAGATCCTGGCCGAGGCGCAGCTGGTGCCGGGCGTGCTGATGCGCAACGCCTCGCTGAAATTCGTCTGCCGCGACGTCCACCTGAAGGTGGAGGCGACCGATACCGCCTTCACCGCCGGCTACCGGCCGGGCCAGGTGATCCGCGTGCCCGTGGCCCATGCCGAGGGCAATTATTTCGCCGACGACGAGACCCTGAACCGGCTCGAAGGCGAAGGCCGGGTCGCGTTCCGCTATTGCGACGAAGCGGGCGAGGTTACCGCCGCCGCCTCGCCCAACGGCGCGTCGCGCAATATCGCCGGCGTCTTCAACGACCGGCGCAACGTCCTCGGCATGATGCCGCACCCTGAGAATATGACGGAAGCGGTCGTCGGCGGCACCGACGGCGCCCTCCTGTTCGACAGTCTCGCCAAGGCGCTCGCGTAATGACCCAGATCACGCCCGACATCGTCGCCGAACACGGCCTGTCCCCGGACGAATACCAGCGCGTCCTCGACATCCTGGGGCGCGAGCCCAACCTGACCGAGCTTGGCATCTTCTCGGTCATGTGGTCGGAGCATTGCTCCTACAAATCGTCGCGCCTGCACTTGAAGAAACTGCCGACCACCGGCCCGCAGGTGATCTGCGGCCCGGGCGAGAATGCCGGCGTGGTCGACATCGGCGACGGTCTGGCCGCCGTCTTCAAGATGGAAAGCCACAACCACCCGTCCTATATCGAGCCCTATCAGGGCGCGGCGACGGGTGTGGGCGGCATTCTCCGCGACGTCTTCACCATGGGCGCGCGGCCGATCGCCATTCTCGATCCCTTGCGCTTCGGCTCGCCCGAGCACCCGAAGACCAGGCACCTGGTCTCGGGCGTGGTCGCCGGCATCGGCGGCTACGGCAATTGCATGGGCATCCCGAACGTGGGCGGCGAATGCACCTTCCACCGGGCCTATGACGGCAACATCCTGGTCAATGCCATGACGGTGGGCATCGCCCAGCAGGACAAGATCTTCTATTCGGCGGCGGCGGGCATCGGCAATCCGGTCGTCTACGTCGGCTCGAAGACCGGGCGCGACGGCATTCACGGCGCCACCATGGCCTCCGCCGAATTCGACGAGAAGTCGGAAGAGAAGCGCCCGACCGTGCAGGTCGGCGATCCCTTCGTCGAGAAGCTGCTGCTCGAAGCCTGCCTCGAACTGATGGCGGGCGACGCCATCGTCGCGATCCAGGACATGGGCGCGGCCGGCCTCACCTCCTCTTCCGTCGAGATGGCGTCGAAGGGCGGGGTCGGCATCGAACTGGTCATGGACGACGTGCCCCAGCGCGAACTCGGCATGACGGCCTACGAGATGATGCTCTCGGAAAGCCAGGAACGCATGCTGATGATCCTGAAGCCGGGCCGCGAGGACGACGCCCGCGCCATCTTCGAGAAATGGGGCCTCGCCTTCGCCGTCATCGGCCGGGTGACCGACACCGGCCACCTTGTGCTCCGCCACAAGGGCGAGGTGGTGGGCGACATTCCGGTCGGCCCCCTCACCGACCAGTCGCCGCTCTACGACCGGCCGTGGGAGCCGACGCCCAAGCGCGCCGCGATCGCGGCCGCGGACGTGGCCGGCACCGACGACCTGGGCGCCACCCTGGCGGCGCTGCTCGGCACGCCGGACCTGTGCTCCAAGCGCTGGATCATCGAGCAATACGACCATCTGGTCGGCGGCGACACCGTGGTGCGGCCGGGCGGCGATGCCGCGGTGGTCCGCGTCCGCGATACCAAGACCAAGGGTCTCGCCATCACCACCGACTGCACCCCGCGCTATTGCTTCGCCGATCCCGTCGAGGGCGGCAAGCAGGCGGTGGTCGAGACTTATCGCAACATCACCGCGGTCGGCGGCCTGCCGCTGGCGATCACCGACTGCATGAATTTCGGCAACCCGCAGCGCCCGAACATCATGGGCCAGTTCGTCGGCGCCATCGAGGGCATGGCGGACGCCTGCCGCGCCCTCGACTATCCGGTCGTCTCGGGCAATGTCTCGCTCTACAACGAAACCATGGGCACCGGCGTGCAGCCGACCCCGGCGATCGGCGGCATCGGCCTGCTCGACGACTATACCCGCTCCGCCTCCATCCGCTTCAAGGCGGCGGCGGAATCGATCCTGCTGGTCGGCGACACCGCAGGCTGGCTCGGCTCGTCGATCTATCTCCGCGAGGTCGCGGGCAGCGAGGACGGCGCGCCGCCGCCGGTCGACCTCGCGGTCGAGAAGCGGAACGGCGATTTCGTGCGCGGCCTGATCCGCCACGGCGAAGTGGTCACCTGCCACGACGTCGCGGACGGCGGCCTGCTCGTCGCCATCGCCGAAATGGCGCTGGCCGGCGGCATCGGCGCCACCCTGGCGACGCCGGAAACCGACGTGCCCCTGCACGGCTATTGGTTCGGCGAGGACCAGGGCCGCTATCTCGCCGCCGTGCCCCAGGACCGGGTCGAGGCGATTCTCGACCAGGCCCGGGACGCGGGCGTGCCGGTCGCCGTCATCGGCACCACCGGCGGCGACGCGATCAATGTCGACGGCAAGCACAAGGCGACGCTCGCCGCCCTGAAGGCGGCCCATGAAGGCTGGCTGCCCGCCTATATGGCGGCCTGACGCATAGCACCTTCACGCACGCGGGGGGATCCGACCGGGTTCCCCCGCGTTTCATTTTGTACCAAGTTCAAGGTTTGGCTCGTGCAGACAGCAAAGGAGACGCCGATGAAAATCCGTCTCGGTTACGACATCAGTTACGATCTGCCCCAGGCGACCCCGATGGTACTGATGCTGAACGTCCACGCCTCGCGCATGGGCGATCTTCTGGAAGCGGACGAGATCAAGACCGATCCCCTGCTCCCCCTGCATTACTATTACGATGGTTTCGGCAACCGCTGCGCCCGGGTGATGGCGCCGAAGGGGCGGCTTCGCCTGACCGGGCGCACCCTGATCGCCGATAGCGGCAAGCAGGAAACCCTGCCCGTCGACATGCCCCAGATCCCGGTCCAGGAACTGCCGGACGAGACCCTGGTCTATCTCCAGGGCAGCCGCTATTGCGAGACGGACCGCATGGGCAATCTGGCGTGGTCGCTGTTCGGCAAGACCCGGGAAGGCTGGCCTCGCGTCCTCGCCATCCTCGAATGGGTGCGCGGCCACATCAAGTTCGACTATATGCAGGCGCGTTCGACCAAGAGCGCCATCGATGCCTATAACGAGCGGACCGGCGTCTGCCGCGACTTCCAGCACCTCGCCATCACCTTCTGCCGCTGCATGAATATTCCGGCGCGCTATTGCACCGGCTATCTGGGCGATATCGGCGTGCCGATGGAAGAAACCCCCATGGACTTCAGCGCCTGGTTCGAGGTTTTCCTCGGCGGGCGCTGGCATACGGTCGATGCCCGCCATGTCGAGCCCCGGATCGGCCGGGTGCTGATGGCCAGGGGGCGGGATGCCGCCGATGTCCCGCTCTCCTCCTCCTTCGGCTTCCACCGCCTTGCCGGCTTCATGGTGGTGACCGACGAGGTGGCGGAAGTGCCGCGCCGGGCAGTTGAGCCGATCCGGGCGATCGGCTAGCGTCATCACCGCAACCGGACGGAGTCGAGCCCATGGCCATGGAAGCCGCGAAAATTCAGAGCCTGATCGAAGCCGCCTTCCCCGATGCGACGGTCGAGATCGAGGATCTGCGCGGCGACGGCGACCATTACGCCGCCCGCGTGGTGTCCGCCGCCTTCAAGGGCAAGAGCCGGGTGCAGCAGCACCAGATGGTCTACAAGGCGCTGCGCGGCGCCATGGGCGGCGAATTGCACGCGCTTGCCCTGACCACGGGCGCGCCGGCGGAATAACCGCCGGCGCCGCCGTCATGCCTTGATCAATGACGGAAGTGGCGCTCGCCGGTGAAGACCATGGCGAGGCCGGCCGCATCCGCCGCCGCGATCACTTCGCCGTCGCGGATCGAGCCGCCGGGCTGGGCGACCGCGGTCGCCCCCGCCTCGACCAGCACGTCGAGACCGTCGGCGAAGGGGAAGAAGGCATCCGAAGCGGCGACCGACCCCTTGGTCAGCGGTTCTTCGAGGCCGGCGGCCTTGGCCGCGTCCTGGGCCTTGCGGAAGGCGATGCGGGCGCTGTCGACCCGGCTCATCTGGCCGGCGCCGATGCCGACCGTGGCCCCGTTCTTCGCGAAGACGATGGTGTTCGACTTCACGTGCTTCGCCACCTTCACGGCGAATTCGAGATCGGCGATTTCCTGTTCGGCCGGGCTGCGCTTGGTCTTCACCTCGAAACGGGCGCTGTCGGCGCCCAGGGTGTCGCGGGTCTGGACCAGCAGGGCGCCGGCCAGCGTCTTGGCGACCAGGCCCGGGGCCTTGGGGTCGGGCAGGCCGCCGGTGACCAGCAGGCGCAGGTTCTTCTTCGCCGCCAGCACGGCGCGGGCGTCCTCGTCCGCCTCGGGGGCGACGATCACCTCGGTGAAGATCCTGGAAATCGCCTCGGCGGTTTCCTTGTCCAGGGTGGAATTGACCGCGACGATGCCGCCGAAGGCCGAGACCGGGTCGCACATCAGCGCCTTGTCCCAGGCGTCCAGCAGGGTCTCGCCGGTGGCGACGCCGCAGGGGTTGGCATGTTTCACGATGACCACCGCCGGGCCTTCCGCGGGGTCGAATTCGGCCACCAGCTCGAAGGCGGCGTCCGTGTCGTTCAGGTTGTTGTAGGACAGTTCCTTGCCCTGCAACTGCTTCGCCGTGGCCACGCCCGGGCGCTTTTCACCGGTGACATAGAGCGCGGCCGACTGATGCGGGTTCTCGCCATAGCGAAGCATGGCCGCGCGTGCGCCCGCCAGCGACAGGCGTTCCGGGAAAGTGTCGTCGAGCTGTTTCGCGAACCAGCCGGAAATCGCCGCGTCATAGGCCGCGGTCCGGGCATAGGCCTTGGCCGCCAGCCGGCGGCGGAGGCCAAGGGTGGTCGCCCCGCCATGCGCCGACAGATCGGCCAGCACATCCTTGTAGTCGGCCGGTTCGACCACGACGGTGACATGGTCGTGGTTCTTGGCCGCGGAACGGATCATGGCCGGGCCGCCGATGTCGATGTTCTCGATCGTCTCGTCCCAGTCGGCGCCGCGCGCCACCGTCGCCTCGAAGGGATAGAGGTTGACGACGACCAGATCGATATTGCCGATCCCGTGTTCCTGCATCTGGACGACATGGTCGGCCACGTCGCGCCGGCCGAGCAGGCCGCCGTGCACCTTGGGGTGCAGGGTCTTCACCCGCCCGTCCAGGATTTCCGGGCTGCCCGTGTGGTCCGCCACTTCGATCACCTTGAGGCCGGCATCGCGCAGCGCCTTGGCCGTGCCGCCGGTGGAGAGGAGTTCGACCCCCCGCTCGGCAAGGGCGAGGGCGAATTCGACGAGGCCGGTCTTGTCCGAGACCGAGAGAAGGGCGCGGGCGATCATGATCATCCTGAACAGGCTGTAACGGAATGGCCGCTCTCATAGCACCCAAGGCCGGGCCTTGCCACTGCAACCCTTGCGGAGCGGGGCGATGTTCCACTAATGTTCGCACGATGCTGACCAGATTCCTGCTGCCCGCCGGGCTCGCCACCGCCCTGGCCCTGGGCGCCGCCGCCACCGGCGCCATGATCACCCGGCCCGATACGCTGGCCGGGCGCCTGCATGATTCCATGCCCGGCCCCTTCACCGCCCAGGTGATCGAGGTCGTCGACGGCGACACGCTGGAAGTCCGGGTGCAGATCTGGCTGGGCCAGGAAGTGATCACCCGGGTGCGCATGACCGGGATCGACACGCCGGAACTGCGCGGCCAATGCGACGCGGAAAAGGCCAGGGCGCGGGAAGCCAAGGCCCTGCTCGCCCGCCTCGTCGCCCCGGGCACGGTGATCCTGCGCGACGTCACTTACGACAAATACGGCGGCCGGGTGCTGGCGGCGGTCAGCGGCGCCGACGGCCGGGGCCTGGCCGACCAGATGATCGGCGCCGGCCTCGCCCGGCCCTATCAGGGCGGCGGCCGCGCCGGCTGGTGCTGATCAGTTCCGCCGCGCCGCCTCGTACAGCGGCAGGACCGCGGGGATCTGGGCCTGAAGGCGCTGGATGCGGTTGGCGTCGGACGGATGGGTGGAAGCGAATTCGAGTGGCCGGCCCGCGTTCCGCGCATTGGCCGCCGCCATCTTCTGCCACAGGCTGACGGCGGCATTCGGGTTATAGCCGGCCCGCGCCATGGTGGTCAGGCCGCCGGCATCCGCCTCATATTCCTGGTCGCGCGAGAAGGGCAGGATCACGCCATAGGAAACGCCGGCGCCGATCAGCCCGGCGATCTGGTCCGATTGCTGCACGCCGCCGACCGCCAGCCCGACCTGGGCCAGCGAGACACCCAATTGCCCCGCCCGCTGGGTGCCGATGCGCTGGGCGGCATGGCGGCGCTGGACATGGGTGACCTCATGGCCGAGCACCGCCGCCAGTTCGTCGTCCGCGCCCGCAAGGTTCAGCAGGCCGCGATAGACGCCGATCTTGCCGCCCGGCAGGGCGAAGGCATTGATCTGCGCACCGTCGAACAGGGCGAATTCCCAGGTATAGGCATGCCCGAGGCCCGAAGCGTCGACCACCCGGCGCGCCACCGTATTCACCCGCGCCCGCCCCTTGGCGTCGGACGAGAGTTTTTCCTTGGTCTTCAGTTGCGACCAGGCCTGCAAGCCCATCTGGTTCAATTCGCCGTCCGCCGGCGCCATGCTGCGCCCGACCGCCGTGCAGCCGGCCAATCCCCCCGCTGCAAGGCCGAGAACGCCGCGGCGCGAGACGAAACAGCAGCGGCCGAAGCAAAGGGTCATGACGCGAACTCCGGAATCATCGTCGGCTGCGAGTAGAGCCACCAATCCGGGCCGGAGCAAGGCCGCGGCCGGGGCGGCCAGAAAAGCCTCATGATTATGCCACAGTGTTGGCTATGCTCCGCGCGAATGAAAATTCCCTTTCGCGGCGAGTCCAATCACATGCCCCTGCTGTCGCGCGCTTCGTCCCTCGCCCTGCTTCTCGTCCTCGGCGCCCTGCCCGCCCGGGCCGAAGAGGCGCCGCCGGCCCCCCTGCCCGCGCCCCTGCCGGCACCGCTGTCGACGCCCCAGGCCGCCAACAGCGAGGATATCGGCGGCTGGAATCTCGATACCTTCAAGCTGCCGGGCAAGGATGAAACCATCTGCGTCGTCACCCGCGAATTCGACAATGGCGACCGTCTCGGCTTCGTCCTCGGCGAGCGCGGGCGCGGCATCATCTATGGCCAGCCCGGGCTGAAGGTGCGCGAGGGGGCGGAGATGGACATCGGCTTCTCGGTCGACGGCCGCCAGCCGCTCGGCTTCCACGGCGTCGCCTATGATCCTTCCGCCATCATGTCCGAACCGGTGCCCTCGCCCGAGGGCGAGAAGGTTCTCGCGGTCTTCGCCCGCGGCCAGAAGGCGGTGATCGGCTCCAACGCCCTGAAGCTGCGCTCGGGCGAGTTGGACCTGGCCGGGGCGGAGGCGGCGATCCGCGCGCTCGACGCTTGCGGCAGCGCCAACAATATCCAGGTGGTGCGCATCGATCCGGCCGCCCCGGCCGCGCCCGCGGGCGGATCGGGCGCGCCCGTCACCGGCTCCACCTTCGCCGACGACGGCCAGGCCGCAGCCCCCACGGCCCCGCCCGCCGCCGAGCCGGCCCAGCCCGAGCCGACCCCGGTCGAGACCGCGATCCGCGACGCCATCGCCGCCGAGGCGAAGAAGCGCAGTGCCGGCGTCGGCTATGCCGTCGCCCTGCCGAAGGACGTGACCGGCGACGGCCAGGAAGATGTCGTCCTCGTCTTCGTCCTGCTCGAAGGCAAGGTGAAGAAGGGCTATGTCACGGTGCTGAAAACCATCGGGGTGAATAGTTTCGCCCGGCTGAACACGGTGGATCTCGGCGGCGTGCCGACCAATGACCCGGTGATCTTCACCCCGGCCGGCATCATCGTCACCATGGAAGGCGGCACGCCGGCCAAGCCGAAGGAAGTCGAGGTGCTGATCACCCCGGACAAGCTGACGGTGAAGAAGAAAAAATAGCTCAGTCGCCGCCGGGCAGTTCGGCGCGGATCGCGCGGGTGGTTTCGACCGCCCGCGCCAGCAGGCTTTCGACCCGGTTCATCCGCTCTTCCAGGCGCTGCATCGCCTGTTCGACCGCCTCCAGGCGATCGTCGAACCCGCCGGGCGCCGCCGGCTGCGGCTCGGGCACTTCATCGGGCATCTGGGTGCCGGCGCCGGCCCGCTGCACCACGTCGGCGACGGGGACGGCCAGCAGCGCGGCCAGGGTCACGACCTCGGTCGGCGCCAGTTCGCGCTGGTCCTTGAACAGGGCATCCACCGCCGCCTCGGAGACATTCAGGGCAGCGGCGACATTCGAACGGGCGAGGCCGAGCACGCGCAGGCGCTGATCGAACCAGGCCGTGTCGAAGAACAGCGCCACCCCAATCCCCTTCTCCGGTCAGGACGCGGCGCCGGCCTCCTTCAGGCGGGCGATCTCCGCGGCCGAGAAACCCCAGTCGGCCAGCGCCGTCTCGGTATCCTGGCCGGGCAGCGGCGGCGCCGCCGGCAGGTCCGGCCTTGTGCGGCTGAACCGGGGCGCCGGCGCCGGCTGCACATGGCCATCCTGCTCAAAGAAGACGCCGCGGGCAATATTATGCGGATGTTTCGGCGCCTCTTCCATCGACAGCACGGGGGCGTAGCAAACGTCCGTCCCCTCCATCAGCGCGTCCCATTCGGCGCGAGTCTTCCCCCTGATCACCGCGGCCAGTTTCTCCTTCATCGCGGGCCAGCTGGCGACATCCATCTGGGCGCCGAAATCGGCCGGGTCGAGGCCGGCGAGGCGGATCAGTTCGGCATAGAACTGCGGCTCGATCGAGCCGATCGAGACATATTTGCCGTCCTTGGTCTCATAGGTGTCGTAGAAATGGGCGCCCGTATCGAGCAGATTGACGCCCCGCTCGTCCTGCCACAGGCCCTGCGCCTTCATGCCATACATCATGGTGGTCAGCAGGGCCGCGCCGTCGATCATGGTGGCGTCGACCACCTGGCCCTTGCCGCTCGACCGCGCCTCGATCACGGCGGCGAGCAGGCCGAAGGCGAGGAACATGGAGCCGCCGCCGAAATCGCCGACGAAATTGATCGGCGGCACCGGCCGGCCGCCCTTGTGGCCGATCATGTGCAGGGCGCCGGACATGGCGATATAGTTGATGTCATGGCCCGCCGCCTTGGCCATCGGGCCGTCCTGGCCGAAGCCGGTCATGCGGCCGTAGGCGATCCTCGGGTTGCGGCCGAGGCAGACGTCGGGGCCGAGGCCGAGACGTTCCATCACGCCGGGCCGGAAGCCTTCGAGAATGATATCCGCCTTCTCGACCAGCTTCAGCACCGCCTCCACCCCGTCCGGCTTCTTCAGGTCGATCGAGATCGAGCGCTTGCCGCGGTTGAGGAAATCGAACTTGTCGTTCATCACGCTGAACCGTGCCGCCCGGTCGACGCGGACGACATCGGCGCCCATGTCCGCCAGCAGCATGGCGCAGAACGGGCCCGGCCCGATGCCTGCGATCTCAACCACCTTCAAGCCCTTGAGCGGCCCCGCCATGCGACTTCCCCTATTTGTCATGTTTGATTGTTAAGACAGCTTTTTAACCGTGTCGTGAAGCCAGGTCACGGGCGAATATCAGCATCAAACCAGGACACCAAGATGACGTCGCGCCTTCCTGCCGAATCCATCGTCGCCCGGATTGAAGCGCTTTACCGGGAAAAGGGCCATTCCCCCTATGAAGGGGGCGAATCGGTCAGCCAGCTCGCCCATGGCCTTCAGGCCGCCGCCTGCGGCCGGCGGGCGGGCGCCGGTCCCGGCCTGATCGCCGCCGCCCTGCTGCACGACATCGGCCACCTGCTGGACGCGGCGGGGGAAGCGGCGGCGGTGATGGGCTATGACGCCAGGCACGAGGACGGCGGCGCCGACCATCTGGCCCGCTGGTTCGGCCCGGCGGTGACGGAACCGATCCGCCTGCATGTCGCGGCCAAGCGCTATCTGTGCGCGACCAAGGCGGGCTATTTCGACCGCCTGTCGCCCGCCTCGGTGCGCAGCCTCGCCCTCCAGGGCGGGCCCATGTCGGCGGCTGAGGTGGCGGACTTCGAGGCGCTGGACCATTGGCGCGACGCCGTGCGCCTGCGCGTCTGGGACGAGGAGGCGAAAGTGGTCGGCCTCGACGTGCCCGCTTTCGCCGACTACCGCGAGTTGCTGCGCGCCCTGGTCCAGGGGGCCTGAGCCTTGGAGCCGGACGAGGGACCGGGCCGGGTGATCGGCCGCACCCTCCTCCCGATTCTCCTGGCCCTCCTCTTCGACGGTCTGGCGGATTTCGGCAAAGCCGTCCTGCTGGGCCAGCGCCATGATGTCGTGGTCTGGCTGGTGCTCAGCAGCCCGGCGCTGATCCCGGCGCTCGTCCTGTTCTACGCCTTCTCGATGCTGCGGCTCGCCGGCATCCGCCGCCGCACCATTTTCATCCTGTTCGTGCCCACCCTGACCGCCCTCGCCCCGGCCCTGTCGATCAATGCCGCCGGCAACATCAGTCTGACGCTGCGGCAGGGCGGCATCGAACTGTTCCGGGACGGGGCGATCACCTGGGCCGGGGTGTTCTTCCGATCGGCGGAAGCCGCGGTGCACGCCCTGGGCATCGTCCTGGCCAGCATCGTCTCGCGGCGGATCCTGCCCGAGATCCGGCGCCCGGCCGAGCCATGAAGGACATTGCCGGCCGCTGGGGATCTTTGTATCCAAGATCGGCCCCCCATCGAGAAAAGACCCCGACCGTGACCCTGCCCGAGCGTTTCAACATGGCCCGCTATTGCCTGGACGGGCATGCGGCGGGCAAGACCGGCCTGATCCTGGCCGGCGCCCATGACGACGAGGTGTGGCGCTTCGGCGCCCTCAAGGATGCGGTGCTGCGGGTCGCCAACGGGCTGCTGGCCGCCGGGCTGCGGCCGGGCGACCGGCTGATGATCCGCATGGACAATGACGTCGCCTATGCGCTCGCCTATTTCGGGGCGATCGCGGCGGGCATCGTCGCCCTGCCCTCGTCCAGCCAGTTGACCGCGGCCGAGGCCGAATTCCTGCTGGCCGATTGCGGCGCCCGGGCGGTCGCGGTCGGGGCCGGCATGGCCGACCTCAAGGTGCCGGACGGGGTGACGGTGATCCCGGCCCAGGCCGTGGCGGATTGGGCGCGGAACGGTGCCCTTGGCGATTTCGCCGATACGGCGGCGGACGACCCGGCCTTCCTGGTCTATACCTCCGGCACCACGGGCAGGCCCAAGGGCGTGCTGCACGGCCAGCGCAGCGCCTTCGGCCGGCGCCCCATGTATCAGGGCTGGTACGGCATTTCCGGCGACGACCGGGTGCTGCATGCCGGCGCCTTCAACTGGACCTATACGCTCGGCGTCGGCCTGACCGACCCCTGGGCCAATGGCGCCACCGCCTGCCTCTACAACGGGCCGCGCGATGCCGCCGTCTGGCCCCGGCTGATCGAACGCTTCAAGGCGACGCTCTTCGCCACCGTCCCCGGCCTCTACCGCCAGATCCTGAAATACGGCGAGATCGGCGGCCACGATCTTGCCAGCCTGCGCCACGGCCTGACCGCGGGCGAGAGCCTGCCGGCCGTGATCCTGGAACAATGGCGCGAAACCGTGGGGACCGAGCTTTACGAGGCGCTGGGCATGTCGGAAATCTCGACCTATGTCAGCCAGTGCCCGCCTGGCCCGGCCCGGCCCCATTCGCCGGGCCGGCCGCAGCCGGGGCGGCGCGTCGCCATTCTCGACCCCGAGACCTGGGTGCCGCTGCCGGCGGGCGAGATCGGCCTGCTCGCCGTCCATCGCAGCGATCCGGGCCTCATGCTCGGCTATTGGCAGCGCCCGCTGGAGGAGGCGGAAGTGCTGCGCGGCGACTGGTTCGCCGGCGGCGACCTCGCCCATCTGGACGAGGACGGTTACCTCTGGTTCCATGGCCGCAACAATGACCTGATGAACGCCGGGGGTTACCGCGTCTCGCCGCTCGAGGTCGAGGCCGCGCTGGCGAGCCATCCGGCGATCGCCGATGTCGCGGTCGCGGAACGGCAGGTGTCCGAGACCATTTCGATCATCTGCGCCTATGTCGTCCCGCGTGACGGCGCCGCGATCGACAAGGCGGCCGTCCTTGCCCATGCCGGCGGCCGGCTCGCCGCCTACAAGCAGCCGAAGGAGGTGATCGTGGTGGAAACATTGCCGCGCACCGCCAACGGCAAGGTCATGCGCCGGGCGCTGGCGGGGCTGGCATCATGACCTATCCCTTCGACGAGGCTTGCGCCGGCCTCGGCCCCGACTGGCTGGCGATCGTCGAGGCGGCGGCGCGCCGCGTCGATCCCGCCTATCTGGCGGCCCTGTCCGGGCAGGAGTGGCTGCCGGGCCCGGCCCTGATGCTGGCAGCACTTCGCCTCGTGCCGATCGAGGGCGTGCGGGCGGTGCTGATCGGCGAATCGCCCTATCCCCGCGCCCAGTCCGCCCGGGGCGAAGCCTTCTACGATGGGGCGGTCGGCCCGCTGTGGGGCCCGGGGGGGCTGGCGAAGCCGGTGAACCGGGCGACGTCGCTCCGCAACATCATGAAGATGCTGCTGGTCGCCGCCGGCCATATCTCGGCCGATGCCCGGGCGGAAGAGATCGCGGCGCTCGATCCCGGCGCGCTCGGCCTTGTCGCCACCATGGACGAATTGTTCCGCCGCATCCGGGCCGAGGGCATTCTCTGCCTCAACGCGATCCCGGTGCTGACCGCCGCCAAGGCCCGCGACGCCAAGGCGTGGAGCGGGTTCATGGACGTGTTCCTGGCCGGCCTGCACCGGGCCCGGCCGGACGCGACCCTGCTGCTGTTCGGCAATTTCGCCCGCAACCTCGGGCAATTGCCCGGCGCTGCCGGCTTCTCCGTCCTGGCCGCGGAACACCCCTATAATATCGGCTTCATCAACGATCCGGCGGTGCAGGCTTTCTTCCGGCCGCTCGATCTGCTGCGGGCCTGAGCGCGTTCAGGACCACGCTGGCCACGATCAGCCCGGCGCCGGCAAGGCCGAGCGCCGGCAGCCGTTCCCCGGCCAGCCGGCCGAGAATGCCGGCCCAGATCGGCTCGGTCGCATAGATCAGGGTGGCGCGCGTCGGCGACAGGCGCTTCTGCGCCCAATACATGGCGAGATGGATGACCACGCTGCCAAGCCCCAGCCCGCCGGCACAGGCCAGCAGCAGCCAGCCCGGCGCCGGCACGCCCTCGCCCGCCACCGGCACGGCGGCGAAGGTGGCGACGGCGATCACCACGATCTGCACCAGCGCCACGCGCCGGGAATCCAGGCGCTTCGTGTAGATGCCGATGGCGACGATCTCGGCGGCGATGATCGCGGCGCTGGCGATGGTCATCGCCTCGCCCGCGCCGAGATCGAGATGCAGCGCCCCCGGCCCCGCCAGCAAGACCATGCCCGCAAACGCCAGGGCGATGCCGGCCCAGGCCAGGGGCCGCGGCGGATCGCGCATGAACAGCCATTGCGCCAGCGGCACCATGGGCACATAGAGCGCGGTCAGGAAGGCGGACGTGCTGCTCGGGATCATGCCGAGGCCGACCGCCTGCAAGCCGTTGGCGGCGGCGACCGCAAGCCCGGTGCAAACCCCGACCCACCATTCGAGCCGGGTCAGCCCGCCGATCCGCGGCAGGGTGATCGCCGCCAGCACCAGGGCGGCAATGCCATAGCGCAGGCCCTGGAAGAACAAGGGCCCGGACACCGCCAGCGCGGTCTGGATGACCAGGAAGGACGCGCCCCAGATGAAGGTGACGCCGAACAGCACCAGCGCCGGCAGATGGCGGGCAAGGCCGGCCTCGGTTTCGGGCGCAAAGGGACGGTCGAGGCTGGTCATGGCTTGAGGTGCGTCCGCAGGGGCCGTAAACTGGGCGGGTGAATAGTGCAATATATTGCCCATGACGGAAGGTCAAGCCCCGGTCCTCCGGCATCTTGCCGCCAACCTGAAGCGCCTGCGCCAGCGCGCCGGCCTCAGCCAGGAACAATTGTCCCGGCTGTCCGGCGTCTCGCGCCGCATGCTGGTGGGGATGGAGGCGGGCGACAGCAATGTCAGCCTGTCGACCCTGGACAAGGTGGCGGCGGCCTTGGGCGTCCTCCTGCCCGACTTGATCACCGACCGCAGCGAAAACCCGCCCCGCCCGGTCCTGGCCTGGACCGGCCGCCACCGGGGCAGCGAGGCCCACCTGCTGCAATCGGTCCCCGCCAGCCAATTGGCCGAGCTTTGGGAATGGGTGCTGATGCCGGGCGAAAGCTATACCTCCGCCGCCGATCCCGCCGGCTGGTACGAAATGGTCCTGGTGATCGAGGGCGAGCTGGAAATCACCTTCGCCGACCGGGTGGAGCGGCTGGGGCCGGGCCAGACCCTGTCCTACCGCTCGGACCGGCCCTTCGACTACCGGCCGGCGGCCGATGCCCGCGTCCGCTTCATCCGCAATGTGGTGATCTAGGCTGTGAACTCATAACCGTTGCATGGTGAGGGTGCACCTGCTCTGGTAGTGGAGCAAACCAGCGCGCGAGACTTCCGATGCGAACCGAGAACGTCGAGATACTTTCGGACCAGACCAACGCCGCCATTGTGCGGCATCCCGGCCGAGCTTTTCCAGGGGTTCTCGTTCAGGGCGACAGTCTGCATGCGTTGTGCCAGCGAGCGGACTCGGCCTGCAAAGAGGTTGGGCGAGGAAAACCGGGCTTTGACGAACTGAACGATCTTCGCAATGCGCTCTGGTTTTACCTCAATCACTACAAGGCGACCCTTATGGAGCACGGCATAGCTCTGCCCTTCTCTGAACAGCAGTCTCCCTGAGACTGGCCTTTCAATTATGCGGAAACCGGGCGTGTGGAACCGGATGATGGACGCCATTACCGCCGCGCACGATGGCGACATCCAGATGATCGACACCACCTCCGTGCGTTTATGAGTCTACGGCCTAATCGGCGACAGCCGCATCGAAGGCGGTGCGGGCTTCGGCGATGGGGCCCTGGTTCCGTTCCGCCCAGGCGATCAGCCCGACCAGGGGATCGAGCAGGGACTCGCCGAGGTCGGTCAGGCGGTATTCGACGCTGGGCGGCTTGGTCGGGAAGACGCGGCGGGCGATCAGCCCGTCCCGTTCCAGGTCGCGCAGGGTCTGGGCCAGCATGCGCTTCGAAATATCCGGCACCGCGCGCTGGATCTCGCTGAAGCGGTGCGGCCGCTGCGACAGGGTGATGACGATCAAGGTCGTCCACTTGTCGCCCAGCGCATCGAGCACGCCGCGCACCGGGCAGCCGGCCAGATCGAAGGCCCGGCTGCTCCACACCCTGAACCGTTCCGCCAGCCGCGCCTTTGCCTCGGCCGGGGGATGGTTATCGGCAAGTAACCCTGTCACGAAAAACTGCCTCCTTCCGCAGGACCCCATGGCCTCATATATAGGCATGGTCTAAATTCTATACCAGGAGTCGGAACGTGGCAAACAGCGAAACCATCGTCGTCACCGGCGCCACCGGCCAGTTGGGCCGTCTGGTCGTCGAGCAATTGCGCGCGGCGGCACCAGGCGCCCATATCGTCGCCCTCGCCCGCAAGCCCGAGAGCGCGGCCGATCTCGCCGCCCAGGGCGTCGAGGTCCGCGCCGCAGACTATGCGAAGCCCGAGACCCTGGCCGCCGCTTTCGCCGAGGCCGACAAGGTGCTGCTGATCTCATCGAGCGAGGTGGGCCAGCGCTTTCCCCAGCACCGCAATGTGATCGAGGCGGCGAAGGCGGCGGGCGTGAAGCTGCTCGCCTATACCAGCCTGCTGCGTGCCGACGTCAGCCCGATGAACCTTGCCGTCGAACACCGCCAGACCGAGGACTTGCTGCGGACCTCGGGCTTGCCCCATGCCGTCCTCCGCAACGGCTGGTACACGGAGAATTACATCGCCGGCCTCGGTACGGCGCTGGAACACGGCGCGGTGCTGGGTGCCGCCGGCAGCGGGCGGATTTCCTCGGCCGCGCGGGCGGATTATGCCGCCGCCGCCGTCGCGGTCCTGACCGCCGCGGCCGACCAGGCGGGCAAGGTCTACGAGCTTGCCGGCGACACGTCCTATACGCTTGCCGATTATGCCGCCGAGATCGCCCGCCAGTCGGGCAAGCCGGTGGTCTACAACGACCTGCCGGAGGCGGCGTACCGCGACATCCTGCTCGGCGCCGGCCTGCCGGATTTCCTGGCCGACCTGCTGGCCGAAAGCGATGCCAAGGCCGCCGGCGGCGCGCTTTACGATGCGGGCGGCGCGCTCGGGCGCCTGATCGGCCGGCCGACCACGCCGCTGGCCGCCTCGGTCGCCGCCGCCCTCGCGGCCTGACGCGGTGCCCGCCGCCCGTGCGGGGCGGCGGGCCCGCCTACATCAGCAGTTGGGCGTCGTCGACATTGACGATGGCGCCGGTCATGAAATCCGAGCGCGGGTCCAGCATCAGGCTGATGATGCCGTCCAGGTCCTCGACCTTGCCGATCCGGCCGCGCGGAAAGCGCGCGACGAATTTCTGCCCGGCCTCGGTATGAAAGAAATCGCGGTTGATCTCGGTCTCGACATAGCCGGGGCAGATGGCATTCACATTGATGCCGTGGCGCGCCCATTCGATCGCCATGGTCCGAGTCATCTGCACCACCGCCGCCTTCGAGATGCAGTAGATCGAGAGTTTCGGCAGCACCCGCAGCCCGGCGATCGAGGCGATATTGACGATGCGCCCGCCCGACTTCCGCTCGAGGAAGCGGCGCGCCGCCGCCTGGGCCATGAAATAGACCGCCTTCACATTGGTGTTCATGATCCAGTCGTAATTCTCGACCGTTTCCTTCTCGATGCCGGTGCCGCCGCCGACCCCGGAATTGTTGACGAGGCCGTAAAGGGGACCGAGCGCCGCCTCCGCCTTGTCGAGGGCGGGGGCGATGGCGTCGAGGTCGGTCACGTCGAGGGGGATTGCCGCCGCCTCGATGCCGCGGGCGGTGAGGTCTTCGACCAGGGCTTCCAGCCGCTCGACCCGGCGGCCCGAGACCGAGACCTTGGCCCCCTGCCCGCCCAGCACCTCGGCGAAGCGCCGGCCGAAGCCCGAGGTCGCCCCGGTGATGAAGACATGGCGCCCGGCCAGCGGCTGCGCGGTGGAATCGGTCATGGCTCTCCCCTATAACGTTTGTCGCTTGTCGCCCGGCATAGCAAAGGCGACCATGGCGCCCCAAGAACAAAAACCGCATGGGGAGTGTGTCGCGTCATGAGTCTTCAGGAATTGGCCGCCATCCGCGCCGCCCTGGCCGCCACCGACCGCGAGGGCCAGTCCTTCGCCGAAATCCGCGTCCTTTACGAGCAACTCGCGCCGCCGGTCGATCCGGACGACGGCACCATGGTCGAAGCCTTCGAGATCGGCGCCATGAAGGCGGAGTTTTCCGTGCCCCGGGGCGCGGACGCGACGGCAGCCATCCTCTATTTCCATGGCGGGGGCTATTGCCTCGGCTCGCTGAACACCCATCGCCGGCTGGCGCGAAGCCTTGCCCAGGCGGCGGGGGTGGCCGTGCTCGCCATCGACTACCGCCTTGCGCCCGAAGCGCCCTTCCCCGCCGCGGTCGAGGATGCGCTGGCCGGCTACCGCCACCTGATCGGCCGGGGGATCGCGCCCCGGCGGATCGCCTTCGCCGGCGATTCGGCCGGCGGCGGCCTGACCATGGCGACGATGCTGGCGGCGAAGACCGAGAACCTGCCCCTGCCGGGCGCCGGCTTCTGTATCTCGCCCTGGGTGGACCTGGCGAACGACCTGCCCTCGATGGCGCTCAAGGCGGCGGAAGACCCGATGATCTCGAAGCGACGGCTGGACGCTTTCACCGCCGGCTATCTGGGCCCGCGGGATGCGGGCGATCCCCTGGCCTCGCCCCTGCGCGGCGACCTCAGGGGCCTGCCGCCGATCCTGATCCAGGTCGGCTCGGCCGAATGCCTGCTGGACGATGCGGTGCATCTGGCCGGCAACCTGGGCCTGGCCGGGGTCGAGACGCGGCTCGACATCTGGCCCGAGATGATCCACGTCTGGCATTTCTTCGCCCCCCTGCTGTCGGAGGGGCGCGATGCCATCACGGTCGCCGGCCGATGGCTCGGTGAAAGGTTGCGGACATGACGGATACGATCGCCATCGAAATCGTTTCGGACGCGGTCTGCCCCTGGTGCTGGATCGGCAAGCGCCGCCTGGACCGGGCGCTGGCCGCCCGGCCCGACCTTACCGTCGAGCGGGTCTGGCGCGCCTATATGCTGAACCCGGAGATGCCGGCGGAAGGCATGGACCGCGATACCTATCTCGCGGCGAAATTCGGCGCCGACCGCCTGCCCCGCCTGCACGAGCCGCTGGCCGCGATCGGTGTCGAGGAAGCCATTCCCTTCGATTTCAAGGCGATCGCGCGCATGCCCTCGACCCTGGATGCCCACCGGCTGGTGCGCTGGGCGCGCAGTGCCGGGGTCCAGCCCCAGGTGGTCGAGGATCTGTTCAGCCGCTATTTCGAACAGGGCCAGGATATCGGCGATCCCGCCGTCCTGGTCGCGGCGGCGCGCGGGGCGGGCATGGACGGCGATCTCGTCGCCGACCTGCTGGCGGGCGAGCAGGATGTCGAACTGATCCGGCGCGAAGACACATTGGCGCGCCAGATCGGCATCACCGGCGTGCCCACCTTCATCATCAACGGCAAATGGGCCCTGGTCGGGGCCCAGCCCGCCGAACAATGGGTGGAGGTACTGGACCGGGTGGCGGCGGGGGCCGACCTCGCCGCCCCCTGACCGGCAGGGCCCCGATCAGCCGATATGGCGGCTGGCGACGGCCGTGGTCTCGCCGGCCGGCACCACGAAGCGGCCCATCCAGTCGAGATCGGCGCGCAGGCGCACGATGTCGCCGACGACGATCATGGCCGGGGCCTTGATCCCCTCGCGGCCGATCACCTCCGCCGCCCCGGCGATCGTGGTCTCGAAGACCTTCTGGCTGGGCAGGGTCGCATTGGTGACGATGGCGACCGGCTGGCCGGCGGGCCGGCCGGCCTCGATCAGGCGGGCGGCGATGCCGGCGAAATGGCGGACGCCCATATAGATGACGAGGACCGGCGCGCCCCGGGCGATGGCCTGCCAGTCGAGACCGTCGGGGACATCGCCGCCGGCGTCATGGCCGGTCAGGAAGGTGACGGCGGAATTCACCTCGCGGTGGGTCGCCGGCAGGCCGCCATAGGCCAGCCCGCCGATCCCGGCAGTAACCCCCGGCAGCACGCGGAACGGAATCCCGGCGCGGGACAATTCCAGCGCCTCTTCCCCGCCGCGGCCGAACATGAAGGGATCGCCGCCCTTGAGGCGCAGCACCCGCTTGCCGGCCCGGGCCAGCTGGATCAGGCGTTCGGTGATATCGGCCTGGCGGCAGGACGGCCGCCCGCCCCTTTTTCCCACATATTCGAGCAAGGCGCCGGGCTTGGCGAACCGCAGGATATCGCCGCCGACCAAGGCGTCATGCACGACGATATCGGCCTGCTGCAAGGCGCTGTGCACGCCCAGGGTCAAAAGCGCCGGGTCCCCGGGCCCCGCCCCGGCAAGCCAGACCCAGCCGGGCGCGAACACAGGCAGAAAATCGAATTCGGGCAATGTTGAACCTCCGCCATCGGCCGCTGCCGAGGGGTGAGGTTCAACATTGTCCGTCACGTACTGAAAATTCAATACAAGTTATTTCTGCTAAAATACCGTCACACCGCCAGCCGGCGCAGGCGCGCCGACAGGACGTCGAGCAGCGAGACCGCCACGATGATGATGATCATGATCACCGCCGCGGTCGGATAATTGAACGCCCGCAGTTCCTCGTGCAGGACCATGCCGATGCCGCCGGCGCCGACGATGCCGAGCACCGCCGCCGAGCGGACATTGGATTCGAAGCGATAGAGTGCGAAGGACACCCAGAGCGGCATGACCTGCGGGATGATGCCATAGACGATCTCATCGAGGCCGGAGGCGCCGGTGGCGCGGATGCCCTCGACCGGGCGGTGGTCGATGGCCTCGACCGCCTCGGAGAACAGCTTGGCCAGGATGCCGGTGGTATGGACGAAGAGTGCCAGCGCCCCCGCGAAAGGCCCGAGGCCGACCGCGACGACGAAGAGCAGGGCGAAGACGATCTCGTTGATGGCGCGCAGCGAGTCCATCATGCGCCGGGTCGGCTGCACGATCCACCAGGGCGCGACATTCTCGGCGCACATCAGGCCGAAGGGCACGGCGAAAATGACCGCGAGGAAGGTGCCCCAGATCGCGATCTGCACCGTTTCCCACATTTCGAGGACGTAGAAGCCCCATTCGGCGCGCTGGATGAACTGAAGGAAATGGTCCGGCCAGAAATCGCCCGCGAGTTCGGCGATATTGGCCCGATTGGTCCAGAGCTTGCCGAAGTCGATCCCGGCGCCGCCGTAGGAAAGCGCCAGAAGGCCGACCAGGGCAAGCCAGCCGCCGATGGAGAACAAGCGCTTCCGCGCCTCGATCTGGGCGCGGGCGACCGCATCGGGCGATCCGGAAGCGCTGGACGACAGGCTCATGCGTGGACCTCGGAGACTAGACCTTGGCGGGGCGGCGCAGCGGTTCGGCGACGCCGCCCGGCAAAGGGCTGGACGAAGGTCTGGACAAGGGGGCCGGCACGCCGGCCCCCTTCCAGGGTACTCAGTTGGTCTTCGACTTCTCGGCCAGTTCGGCCAGCTTGGCGTCGATTTCGGCGATCTTCTTCGCCTTCTCGTCGGCCGGCAGGGCTTCGTCCGCTTCGAGCTTCTTCTTCGCCTTGAAGAGTTCCAGCTGACGGATCGGGTTCAGCTGGTCATTGGTCGAGGCGCGGAACGGCGACCACTGCAGGCCGGCCAGGACCTTCTTTTCTTCGGCGACCTGTTCGGCGGTGAAGCCGGCGCGCTCGGTGCCGTAGCCGAGGAAGAAGGCCTTCAGCTTGGCCTTGCTCTCGTCCGAGACGTCCTTGCGCCAGACGATCGGGTCGGAGGGGATCAGCGGCGAGGTCCAGATGACCTTCAGCTTTTCCAGCGCTTCCGGCTTGGTGACCTTCAGGCGCGACAGGTTTTCGCTGTTGTTGGTGGCGATATCGAGCTGCTTGTTGGCGACCGCGAGGGCATTCGCCTCGTGGTTGGCGTTCAGCACGGTCTTGAAGAAGGTCTTCGGGTCGATGTTGTTCAGCGCGAAGACGTAGTAGCTGGGGACGAGGTTGCCCGAGGTCGAGTTCGGATCGCCGTTGCCGAACACCAGATCCTTGCCGCCATGCTTCAGCAGGTCTTCCAGGCTGTTGATCGGGCTGTCCTTCTGGGCGATCAGGTGGCTGTAGTAGCCGGCCGAGCCGTCGGCGGCGACGGTCTGGGCGAAGACTTCGCCGTTGGCGCGGTCAACCGCTTCCATCGCCGACTTGTTGCCGTACCAGGCGACGTCGACCTGCTTGAAGCGCATGCCTTCGATGATGCCGGCATAGTCGGGGGCGAAGAACGCCTTCACCTCGAAGCCGGTCTGCTTGGTCATGTCGGCCAGGAACGGCTCCCAGATGGTCTTCAGGTTCGACGAGGACTCGGTCGAGATGATGCCGAAATTCAGGACTTCGGCGGCTTCCGCCTTGGCCGTCAGGCCGAAGGCGGCACCGACCATGGCCAGCGCCGCAATGGTCTTCTTGAACATGACCCTGTTCCTTACAGTTGGGGGTGAAGGGGTTACGACAGGCCGGCCGCGAGTTTCATCTCGAGGCTGTCGGCATTCTCCTGAAGCGACGTGCCCCAGAGGGCGGCCGCCGCTTCCTGATCGCCGGCATAGAGTTCGCCGAGGAGTTCGGGGGTCAGCCGGGCCGAGGGACCGTCATAGACGATCTGGCCCCGGCGCAGCGCCACCGTGCGCGGGCAATAGCGGACGGCGTAGTCGACCTGGTGCAGGGTGACGACCACCGTGATCCGGTCTTCCATGTTGATCCGCTGCAGGATTTCCATGACGTTCCGGGACGAGGCCGGATCGAGCGAGGCGATGGGTTCGTCCGCCATCACGATCGGCGCCTTCTGGACCAGGGCGCGGGCGATCGCCACGCGCTGCTGCTGGCCGCCGGACAGGGTGCCCGCCCGCTCGTAGGACCAGTCGCTGACGCCGACCCGGGCCAGCGCCTCGAGGGCGAGCTGGCGATCGGCGGCGGGAAACAATTTGAACAGGGTGCGCCATTGCGGCAGCCGGCCCAGCGCCCCGCACAGCGTGTTGGTCAGCACCGACATGCGGTTGACGAGGCCGAACTGCTGGAAGATGAAGCCGATCTCGGACCGGATGTCGCGGATGTCGCGCCCCAGGCGGCCCCGGTCCTGCACCATGCGGCCGTTGACGGTGATGGTGCCGGACGCCGTCGCATGCCGGTCGCCGGCGACGAGACCCGCGATATGGCGCATCAGGGTGGATTTGCCGGAACCGGAGGCGCCGATCAGCGCCACCATTTCGCCCGGCTCGATGACGAGATCGATGCCGTCGAGCGCCTTGCGCCCGCCGCCGAAGGTCTTCGAAAGACTGCGCACCTCGATCGCCGACGCCATACCCAACCCCGCAAGTGCTCTTGGGGGTTCGATAGCAGCCGCCGGTGACCTGTCCGTTGCGCTTGAGTTAAGGTTTGATGTCAGCCCCGGCGGGCAAGGCTGGCCTCGCGGTGCAGGATATAAAGGCCGGAGCCGACGACCAGCCCGCAGCCGGCCCAGACCGCAAGCGACGGCAATTCGCCCCAGAAGGCGAAGCCGATCGCAACCCCCCAGACGATCCCGGTATATTCGAAGGGCGAGACCACGGAAACAGGCGCCCGGCGGAATGCCGTCGTCATCGCCAATTGCGCCAGCCCGCCGATCAAGCCGATGCCGATCTGGCCCGCCCAGTCGGTCAGGTCCGCCGGCGTCACCCAGACGAAGGGCAGGAACAGGCAGGCGGTGACGCTGGAAAACAGGCCGAAGAAGAACACGATGGTCGCCGGCTCCTCGGTCCGGGACAGCACCCGGATGGTCACCCCGACCAGGGCATAGGTGAAGGCGCCGGCCAGCGGCAGCAGGGCATAGGCGCTGAACAGGCCACCGCCCGGCTGGACCATGACGAGGACGCCGAGAAAGCCGACCCCGATCGCCGTCCAGCGCCGCCAGCCCACCGTCTCGCCCAGCAGCGGCACCGACAGCGCCGTCATCAGCAAGGGGCTGATGAAGGACAGCGCGATGACATCGGCCAGCGCCAGCTTCTGATAGGCAAGGAAGAAGGCGAAAAGCGAGATCGTGCCGACCGCCGCCCGGACGAAATGCAGCCCCAGCCGCCTGGATTTCAATTTCGCCCGCAAGCCCGTGCCGTGCAGCAGGAAGGGCAGCACGACGAACAGGCCGAAGGTCGAGCGGAAAAAGACGAGCTGGGCGACGTGATAGCGCTCCGCCTGCCATTTGGCGAGCGCGTCCATGCCGATGAAGATGAAGACGGCCAGCACCATCCACAGGATGCCGGCGACAGCGTCGCGGGCCTGGACTTGGCTGTCGGCGGTGGTGGCGGTGGTCATTCCGGGACACTTTCGATGGCTCGCCAGCCTGCCGAAGCGGCCTCTGTTTCACAAACGGCTGCCGCGCAATGCGGCCATGCGCGGCGGTCTTTCGCAGATCGTCCAGGTTTCGTACTGTCCGTGCATGACCGACCCGACCGCGCCCCAGATCGATGCCCTTCGCCTCGGCATCGACGGCCTGATCCGCCGCTTCAAGATCGCCGAGGCGGCAGCCGGCACCCCCGAGCACCGTCTCAATCCGATCGACGTGCAGGCGCTGCAATTCATCGCCGCCCGGCCGGGCTGTACCGCCACCGCGGTCGGGCAGCATCTGGGCGTCGTCGCCACCACCACGTCCGCCCTCGTCGACCGGCTGGTGCGCCAGGGCCTGGCCACCCGCCAGCGCGTCGAAAGCAACCGGCGCATCGTCCGGCTCGATCTTTCGGCCGCCGGAAAGGCCAGGGTCGAGGCCATCGTCGAGACCCAGAACGACCATTGCCGGCTGATGCTGTCGAGCCTCGAAAGCCAGGAACGGGCAGCCCTGATCGCGGCGATCGAGAAAATCGTCAATACGATAGGATAATTATACGATCTTCGTATAATATACCCCTCGCCATTGCCGTGAGGAGGGAGCGACCGTGACCCGACCGACCTATGTCCTGACCGGCGCGACCGCCGGCCTCGGCCTTCATGTCGCCGCCCGGCTGGCGGCACGGACCGAGGCCCGGCTGATCGCCGGCGCCCGCCGGCCCGAGCGGGCGGCGGCCCTGCGCGCCCTGGTCCCGGCGGGGCGGTTGGAGGTGCTGCCCCTCGACCTCGGCACGCTGGCCTCGGTCCGGGCCTTCGCCGGGCAGGTGCTGGCGGACGGGGGCGGGATCGCCGGGCTGATCTGCAATGCCGGCCTGCAATTGATCGGCCCCCAGCGCCAGACCGCGGACGGGGTGGACGAGAGTTTCGCCGTCAACCACCTCGGCCATTTCGCCCTGGTCGAGCGCCTGCTGCCCGCGCTCGACCCCGGGGGCGTGGTCGTCACTATCGGCAGCGGCACCCATAATCCGGCGGACCGGCTGGCCCGGCTGTTCGGTTTCCGCGGCGCCGATTTCGACACTGCGGAGGCGGTCGCGGCAGGGAGGCTCAGCCGCCCGGCGGGGAACAGGCAGGCGGGCATGGACCGCTATGCGACCGGCAAGCTCTGCGCCATTCTCCACGCCCTGGACATGGCGGCGCGGGTGCCGCCGGAACAGGCGCGCTTCTATGCCTTCGACCCGGGCCTGATGCCGGGGACGGACCTGGCGCGGGAGCGCTCGGCCATCGAGCGCCTGGCCTGACGCCGCCTGCTGCCCTTGCTGCGCCCTGTCGTTCCGGGGGTGAGCAGCGCCGCGGGATCGGCGGCGGCGCTGGTCGACCGGCTGGTGCTGGCGCCCGCGGCCTATCCCTCGGGCAGCTACGTCGAATTCACGGGGCGGCTGGCGCCCCATGATCCGCTCGCCCGGCGGGCCGATCTCGGCCGCGCCCTGCATGCCCTCTCACGCCGGCTGACCAGCGGTTAGGCGAATTTATTCGCCTTGGGGAAGCCGCGCGGGGCCAGCCGCCCTGCCCCGCCCCGGCTGCCCTGCCAGTCGGCGAGGTTGGTCTCGGTCTTCACGCCGCTGCCATAGGGCCAGGACAGGCCCTGGGCCAGCGTGAAGGTGGTGACGTCGCCGAGGCCGCCGTCCTTGTACTTCTGCAAGGTGACGCCGCGGCCGCGGGCCATTTCCGGCACTTCCGACAGGGGGAAGACCAGCATTTTGCGGTTCTCGCCGATGACCGCGACACTGTCGCCGCCGGTGCGGCGGCAGACCACGGCCTCCGCCCCTTCGGCCGGGTTCAGCACCTGCTTGCCGGTCCGGGTCTGGGCGATCACGTCGTCTTCGAGGGCGATGAAGCCGCGGCCGTCGCTGGCGGCCAGCAGCAGCTTTGCCCCCGGCCTGTGCACGAACATGGCGACGATGTCCTGGTCGTTGCCGAGATCGACCATCAGGCGGATCGGCTCGCCATGGCCGCGCCCGCCGGGCAGCTTGTCGCAGCCCAGCGTAAAGAAACGACCATTGGTGGCGAAGACCAGGAGCTTGTCCGTGGTCTCTGCCTTGATCATGAAGCGGCCGTGGTCGCCTTCCTTGAAGCGGATGTCGGCGTCGCTTTCGACATGGCCCTTCAGCGCCCGGATCCAGCCCTTGGCGGAACAGACGACGGTGATCGGCTCGCGCTCGATGAAGGCGGTCGAGGGCAGGTCGACCGCCTGGGGCGCCTCGGCGAAGCTGCTGCGGCGCTTGCCGAGCGGGCTGTCCGGGCCGAATTCCCGGGCGATCTCGGCAATGCCCTTGGCGACGGCCTTCCGCTGGCGGGCGGGTTCGGCCACCAGCTTTTCCAGGTCGGCGCGTTCCTTGAGAAGACCGTCGTGTTCCTTGCGGATCTCGAATTCCTCGAGCTTCCGCAGGGAGCGCAGGCGCATGTTGAGGATCGCCTCGGCCTGGACATCGGTCAGTTCGAAGCGGGCCATCAGGGCGGGCTTCGGGTGATCCTCCTCGCGGATGATGCGGATCACCTCGTCGAGGTTCAGATAGGCGATCAGATAGCCGCCGAGGATTTCCAGCCGGTGCGCGATCTCGCGCAGCCGGTGGTTGGCGCGGCGCACCACCACCTCGATCCGGTGGTCGATGAAGGCTTGCAGGGCTTCCTTCAGGCTCAGCACCCGGGGCTTCTGCCCGCCGTCGAGCACGTTCAGGTTCAAGGACACCCGGACCTCGAGGTCCGAGAGCTTGAACAACCCCTCCATCAGCAGTTCGGGTTCGACGTTGCGGCTGCGCGGGACCAGGACGATGCGCACCTCATCGGTCGATTCGTCGCGCACGTCTTCGAGGACGGGCAGTTTCTTCTGCTCGATCAGTTCGGCGATCTTCTCGATCAGGCGCGATTTCGGCACCTGATAGGGAATCTCGGTGACGACGACATTCCAGATGCCACGGCTGCCCTCTTCCTTGTGCCAGCGCGAGCGCAGGCGGAACGAGCCCCTGCCGGTGGCATAGGCTTCGCGGATCGAGGCGGCGGGTTCGACCAGGATGCCGCCGGTCGGGAAATCCGGGCCGGGGACCAGGGCGACGATCTCGTCAACGGGTGCGTCGGGCCGGGCGATCAGGTGGGAGATGGCGGCGCATAATTCGCCGATATTATGCGGCGGGATCGACGTCGCCATGCCGACCGCGATCCCTTGCGCGCCATTCGCCAGCAGGTTCGGGAAGGCGGCGGGCAGGACCACCGGCTCCTTGTCCTCGCCGTCATAGGTGGCGCGGAAATCGACTGTGTCCTCGTCGATATCGGCCAGCATCAGTTCGGCGATCCGGGTCAGCCGCGCCTCGGTATAGCGCATGGCCGCCGGGTTATCGCCGTCGACATTGCCGAAATTGCCCTGGCCGTCGATCAGCGGATAGCGGACGGCGAAATCCTGGGCGAGGCGCACCAAGGCGTCATAGATCGACTGGTCGCCATGGGGATGGAACTTGCCCATGACGTCGCCGACCACGCGGGCGCATTTCTTGTAGCCGGACTTCGGGTCCAGCTTCAGCTGCCGCATGGCGAAGAGCAGGCGGCGGTGCACCGGCTTCAGGCCGTCCCGCACATCCGGCAGGGAGCGCGCCATGATGGTCGACAGGGCATAGGCGAGATAGCGCTCGCCCAGCGCATTGGCCAGCGAGACGTCGCGAATCTCGCCGGAATCGAAGGTCATGTCCGTCATGGCCCAGACCCTAGCAGATGGCGGGCCCCGAACCCAAGAGGCTGGCAAGGCGGATCCGCGCCGCCGGCAGCCCCCGCCCCTGGGGGGCCAGGACATGACGTTCCAGGAAATGGCCGGTCAGGGCCAGGCCGTCCGCGATCTCGCCCGGGTCCGCCGCCCCGCCCCCGGCGAGAAACGCGGGCAGGCGCAGCAACCGGTCGCCATAGGGTGCCGCCGCCGCGGCCGAGACCGCCCGCCCGGTCCGGGGCGAGACATGGGTCAGGCCGGCGGTCGCCCCGGTCACCGCACAGGCCCCGAGGTCCAGCCCGAAGCCGAGATCGGCCAGCACTTCCAGTTCCAGGCGGACCAGCAGGGCGGCATAGGGCCCGTCCGCCGCCAGCACCTGAAGGAAGACCTCCAGCCCGTCGAACAGGCGGGCGTGGACCTCGCGTTCCGGCAGCGCGGTTTCGAGCACGGCGCAGACGGCGCTGAGCGCCGCCAGTTTCCGCGCGGAATCGAGGGCCTGGGCGCCATGCGCCGCCCCCGGCTCGAGACCATAGGTGCCCAGGTGATCGGATAGCCGCGCCCGCCAGACCGCATGAAGCTCGTTGCCCGGTTGCAGCAGGGGGGTCAGGCGCCGCCCCGCCCCGCCCCGGACCAGGCCGGGATGGCGGCCGTGGTCGCGCGTGAACAGGGACAATACGGCATCCCGTTCCCCCAACGGCCGCACGGCGAGGACGATGCCGCGGTCACGCCAATCCATCGATACCTGCCGTCGGTTGCGCGGGAAGGCGACAATATTGTTTCAACCGGGCTTTTTCCATGGGGATCAGCGTGGTATCACCGTGCCAACGAGAGGAAGCGCTGCGATGCGGAAATCGACGCGTTTCCCAGATTCAGGGGCGCTCCAGATTCAGGGGCGCTCAGGTCTACAGGGGCCAGGACTGCAAGGGTCGGCACATCATGCCCGAGGTCAAGTTGAAACCCTCGATCGAACAGCGCTTCACCTTGTTCGATCGCGAGGAATGGCGGGCGCACCGGGCGGATACGCCCATGACCCTTTCCCCGAACGACCTGCTGCAATTGCGCGGCGCCGACGAGATGATCTCGTTGGACGAGGTGGCGGATATCTACCTGCCCCTGTCCCGCCTGCTGAACCTTCACGTCTCGAACACGATCGAGCTTTACCGCTCCACCTTCCGCTTCCTCGGCACGGTGCCGGCGAAAGTGCCCTATATCATCGGGCTGGCGGGGTCGGTTTCGGTCGGCAAGAGCACGTCCGCCCGCATTCTCCGCTCGCTGCTGGCGCGCTGGCCGTCGCATCCGAACGTGGAACTGATCTCGACCGACGGTTTCCTGCATTCGAATCAGGTGCTGCGCAAGCGCGGCCTGATGGAGCGCAAGGGCTTCCCCGAAAGCTATGACGTCCGCACCCTGCTGAATTTCCTCGCCAATGTGAAGGCGGGCAAGCACAACGTGAAGGCGCCGGTCTACAGCCATATCGTCTACGACATCGTGCCGGGCGAGCATCAGGTGATCAACCAGCCGGACATCCTGATCGTCGAGGGGCTGAACGTCCTTCAGGTGAATACGGCCCCCGGGCTCGACGACGTCATCTTCGCCTCGGACTTCTTCGACTTCTCGATCTATGTCGATGCCGAGACCGAGATCATCCGCGACTGGTACATCGCCCGCTTCCTGAACTTCCGCCAGACCGCGTTCCGCGATCCCAATTCCTATTTCGGCCGCTATGCCACCCTGTCGGACGACGAGGCGCGGGATACCGCGCTCTCGATCTGGACCCGGATCAACGAGCGCAACCTGGTCGAGAACATCCGCCCCGCCCGCTTCCGCGCCGACCTGATCCTGAAGAAGGGGCTGGACCACCGGGTGGAATCGGTGGCCCTGCGCAAGCTCTAAAGCCGGGCCATGATCCCGGCCAGGATCTCGTAGGAGCGCAGCCGCGCCTCGTGGTCGTAGATCGCCGAGGCGACCATGATCTCGTCGACCCCGGTCATCTCGATGAAGGCTTCGAGGCCGCGGCGCACCGTCTCGGCGCTGCCGGCGAAGGAATAGGTCAACATGCGCGACGCCTGGCGCTTCTCGACCGGGGACCAGTAGAGGTCGATATCGTCGATCGGCGCCTGCAGCTTGCCCCGGGTGCCGCGCACCATATTGGTGAAGGCCTGCTGCGCCGAGGTGAAGAGGCGGCGCCCCGCCTCGTCCGTCTCGGCGGCGAAGACATTGACCCCGGCCATGGCATGGGGCTTTGCCGACTGGCCCGACGCCTCGAAGCGGCTGCGGTAGAGGTCGAGGGCGGGCAGCAGTGACTCCGGCGCGAAATGCGAGGCGAAGGCATAGGGCAGGCCCAGCATGGCCGCAAGCTGCGCCCCGAAGGTGGAGGAGCCGAGAATCCACAAGGGCACCTGAAGCCCCGCCCCCGGCACCGCCTGCACCGCCTGCCCCGGCGCCGGGGCGGCGAACAGGGCCTGGAGTTCGAGCACGTCCTGGGGGAAATTGTCGGCGCTGTCGGGATGGCGGCGCAGGGCGCGCAGGGTGCGCTGGTCCGTGCCCGGCGCCCGCCCGAGGCCGAGGTCGATCCGCCCGGGATAAAGCGCCGCCAGAGTGCCGAACTGCTCCGCGATGACCAGGGGCGAATGGTTGGGCAGCATCACCCCGCCGGCGCCGAGGCGGATGGTCCTGGTGCCTTCGGCGACATAGGCAAGCGCGACCGAGGTCGCCGCGCTGGCGATGCCGACCATATTGTGATGTTCCGCCATCCAATAGCGGTTGTAGCCCCAGGCCTCGGCATGGGCGGCGAGATCGCGGGCGTGGCGCAGCGCATCCCCCGTCTCCTGGCCGACGCAGACCGGCGCAAGGTCCAGAATCGAGAACAGGGTCATGCGCCAACCTCCCGGCCACTTCGAGGACCGGTAGCATGCCGCCCGCAACGGCCGGGAAACAGCCCCCCGATTCCGCCGCCCTGCCCTGCACGGGCCTCAGATCGGCCCCCCGCCCACCAGCTGGATCACCACCCGTTGCAGCCGGCGCAGGCGCTGGGTCGCCCAGGGGCCGACGATCGGGGTGCGCGGCTCGATCGCCAGGGTGATCAGCACGCCCATCTGCGAGGGATCGACATAGATGGGGTAGAAGGCGCCGAGTGAAAACAGGCCGGGCCCGTCGCTGTAGACGATCAGGCCGCGGTCGGCATCATATTGATAAATCTGGTATTGGCGCGGCGGGTGGCGCAGGCCCTCCATCACCTCGGCGACAATCAGGCCCGGCACCGCCACCTGGCGGAAGCGCTTCCGCCGGGGCACGATATTGAAATCCGGCTGCTTCAGGAAACCGTAAAGCAGGGTCAGCGCGAACAGGCCGGCCGCGGCATAGCCGGCAATCTTCAGATACAGGCCGTAGTCGTCCACGATGCCGCCGATCCCCAGGGCACGGCATGATGCGGCCGTGCCCTGGCAGGTAACGGTATCGTTAACAAATCGTCAAGCCGGCCGACCCGATCCGGGGCGAACGGCCCTTCCCTATTCCTGCCAGTCGAGGCCCATGGCGGCGAAGCGCTCCCGGTCGTTGGCCCAGTCGGCCCGGACCTTGACGAAAAGGAACAGGTGCACCCGGCGGCCCAGGATCGCCTCCAGTTCCTCGCGCGCCAGGCTGCCGATGATCTTCGCTGTGGCGCCGCGCTTGCCCAGCACGATCGCCTTCTGGCCGTCGCGCTCGACATAGATCACCTGTTCGATGCGGACCGAACCGTCCTTCTGTTCCTTCCACGATTCGGTCTCGACATGGATCGAATAGGGCAATTCCTGGTGCAGGCGGAGGTAGATCTTCTCCCGCGTCACCTCGGCCGCCAGCATGCGTTCCGGCAGGTCGGACAGCTGGTCCTCGGGGAACAGCCAGGGCCCTTCCGGCAGGCGCGCCTCGATCGCCGCCATCAGATCGTCGCAGCCGGCGCCGCCCGAGGCCGAGATCATGAAGGTGGCATCGAAATCGATCCGCTCGTTCATCGCCTGGGCGAGGCCGAGCAGGGTTTCGCGCTTCACCAGATCGATCTTGTTGAGGGCGAGCAGGGCCTTGCGCCCGCTGTCCTTCAGGCCCTTGCACACCGCCTCGACCGCATCGTCGATGCCGCGCTCGGCATCGACCACGACGACGATGAGATCGGCGTCCGCGGCCCCGGCCCAGGCCGCCGCCACCATCGCCCGGTCCAGGCGCCGGCGCGGCGAGAACACGCCCGGCGTATCGACAAAGACGATCTGCGCCGTTCCCCGGGTAACGATGCCGGTAACGCGGGTGCGCGTCGTCTGCACCTTCTGGGTGACGATCGAAACCTTGGTGCCGACCAGGCGGTTGGTCAGGGTCGACTTGCCGGCGTTGGTCGGGCCGACGATGGCGACGAAGCCCGCCCTGGTCGGCGCCCCCGCCGCGGTCGAAGGGGCGTTATCGGTCATGGTTCTGCCTTCAATGCCGTGATCAGCGCCTTGGCCGCTTCCTGTTCGGCGTTTCGCTTCGATGTGCCTTCTCCCGTCGCCGTCTCGCCGCCGGGCAGGATCACGGCGACGATGAAGACCGGCGCATGGTCGGGGCCGCTGCGGTCGACCGTTTCATAGCGCGGCTGGCCGAGGCCCTGGGCCACGGTCCATTCCTGAAGCGCGGTCTTGGCATCCTTGGGCGGGGAGACCCGGTTGGCGAAATAATCGACCCAGAGACGGGCGACGACGCCGCGCGCCGCCGGCAGGCCGCCGTCCAGGAAGACGGCGGCGATCACCGCCTCCATGGCATCGGCCAGGATCGCCGGCTTGGCCCGGCCGCCCTGTTCCTCCTCGCCCTTGGCAAGGCGGAGAAAGCGGCCGAGGCCGATGTCGCCGGCGATCTGCGCCAGGGTTTCGCGCCGGACGAGGCCGTTCAGGCGCACCGCCAGCGCCCCCTCGTCCCAGGTCGGATGGGCGGCGTAAAGGGTTTCGGCGACGACCATGCCGAGCACGCGGTCGCCGAGGAATTCCAGCCGCTCGTTCGAGGTCTCGGCCCCGAAGCTCTTGTGGGTCAGGGCGCGCAGCAGCAGGTTGCGATCGGCGAAATGGTGCCCCAGCACCTGGCCGAAACTGTCGGGCGCGGTCACCGGATCACGTGCAGCAGGCGCTCGTAGCGGATCGCGCCGAACCATTTCCAAGGCTCGAACAGCCCTGCCGAGCCGTCCGACGAGAAGAAGATCAGGTCGGCGCGGCCGATCAGGTTTTCCGCCGGAATGAAGCCGACGCCGCCGATTTCTGGCGGGAAGCGGCTGTCGATCGAATCGTCCCGGTTGTCGCCCATGGCGAAGTAATGGCCGGGCGGCACTTCATAGACGCCGGTATTGTCGGCCTTGCTGCCGCCGACCAGGTTGAAGGTCGTGTAAGTGACGCCGTTCGGCAGGGTCTCGCGGTATTGCTCGATGCGGCGGACGCCGCCGTTCGGCAGGGTCTCGACGTAATCGTCGATGCGTTCGCGCGGCACCGGCGTGCCGTTGACGATGAGAACGCCGTCGGTCACCTGGATCCGGTCCCCGGGCAGGCCGACGATGCGCTTGATATAATCGGTGTTCGGCTCGTTCGGCTTCCTGAACACGGCGACGTCGCCGCGCTCCGGCACGCTTTCCAGCACCCGGCCCTCGAACAGGTCGAGGCCGAGCGGCATCGAATAGCGCGAATAGCCGTAGGAGAATTTCGAGACGAAGAGATAGTCGCCCACCTCCAGCGTCGGCCGCATGGAGCCGGAGGGAATGTTGAACGGCTCGAACAGGAAGCTGCGGATGACGAGCGCGATGAGCACGGCATAGATGACGGTCCGCACCGTCTCCATGAAAGACGAACGGCCCGACTGCTTCATCGCTTTATCCCTGACCACGGTCACGCACCTGCTCCCGGTTTGCGGGCATCAAGCCCACCGCCCGCCGTCCTGTCAACTGGCACGACGAGGGGCGGGCCCCGAGCCGGCTGTAAAGCGCCATTGCGGCAGCACCGGGGCGAAGCGGTTTCCCCGCCGCCCGCAGCGCGGCTAGACTGGCCCCGAAGCAGGCAGAACCCGGAGGCCCAGGTGGAGCATGATGGACCGGCGGGCGCCCCCGCCTCCCCCCTCGCCCTGATGCGGCAGCAGATGGCGGCGGCCGACGACCGGCTGCGCGCCGGCCTTGCCGCCGCCCGGGACGAGGCCGATATCATCGCCATCGCCCGCGACCTGCTGGCGCTATGCGAGGCGGTGGCGGCCGACCTCGCCGGCCTGGCGCCGGTGAAACCGCTGGCCTGCCGTGCCGGCTGCGATCTCTGCTGCCGCAACCTGATCCAGGTCCGGCCGCTCTTCGCCGTGCTGGCGGCGGCCGAGGCCCGCGCGACCTTTCCGCCGGCGCAATTCGCGGTGCTGCTCGACCGGGTCGCCGGGGGCACGGATTTCTGCCCCTTCCTGTTCGACGGCCGCTGTTCCATCTATCACGTCAGGCCCATGGTCTGCCGCGGCTATTACAGCCTCGATTTCGAGCGCTGCCGCGAGGGCGACTATTGCGAGAAGGGCCTCGGCTATCAGGGCGACGGCGGCCATGCCGCGCATCAATCGATGGTCTTCCTGTTCGCGCTCGAAAAGCGGATCGAGGCGATCGAGGCCGATCTCGGCCTGGCGCCGGGCCTCGTCCTGCTCGACCGCGCGGTCCGCACCCTGCTGGCCGAACCCGATGCCACGGCCCGCTGGCTGGCGGGCGAGGCCGTGTTCACCGCGACCGGCGACCCGCGCCTGCCCGGCTGAGGCATGGCGACCGGCGGCAACTTCGGCTAGGGTCCGCGCCATGCTGCCGATCCCTGCCAGCCTCTCGGCCTGCGCCGTCGAGGTCCTGACCACCGCCGACGCCCTGGAGAAGGCCGCCAAGTCCCGCCGCTTCGCCAAGGCCTGGCGCGACGGCCGCGCGGCGGGCGGCGCCATGCCCATCGGCAGCGCGGTGCCGCCGCCGCGCCCGGCCCGGCCGGCCAAGCCCGACCTGCTGCCCCCGCGCGACGTGCCGCGCCGCCGCCCGGGCTCGCCCCAGGGGCGCAAGGCCCTGCTCCATGCGGTCGCCCATATCGAACTGAACGCCATCGACCTGCATTGGGATATCGTCGCCCGCTTCACCGCAACCCCGCTGCCGGTCGATTTCTACGACGACTGGGTGCGGACCGCGGACGAGGAGGCACGGCATTTCGAATTGCTGAGCGACTGCCTGCACGCAAGGGGCAGTTTCTACGGCGACCTGCCGGCCCATGCGGAAATGTGGCGTGCGGCCGAGGATACGGCCCACGACCTGCTGGCCCGCCTGACCGTGGTGCCCATGGTGCTGGAAGCCCGCGGCCTCGACGTTACCCCCGCCATGATCGAAATCTTCCGCAAGGCCGGCCCGGCGGAGGCGGACGCGGTCGCCGCCCTCGAAACCATTTATGCCGAAGAGGTCGGCCATGTCGCCCATGGCACGAAATGGTTCCACGTCCTCTGCGCCCGCCACGGCCTGCCGCCGCGGGAAACATTCCACGCCCTGATCCGGCAATATTTCCACGGCGCCCTGAAGCCGCCCTTCAACGACGAGAGGCGCGCCGCCGCCGGCCTGCCGCCCGATTTCTACCGGCCCCTGGCCGAAGGGTGACCACGCGCGCGGCCGGAAGGCGGCAGCATGGCTTGACGCCCGGTCCGCCGCCGCCCAAGTTGTCCCCGGGGACGCGGGAACGGGGGTAGTCGCATGGCCACACGAACGGCGGACGGGCGCGGGGCCGGCGAAAAGATCTTTCGGTATCCGTGGTACGGCGTGGCACTCATCTGGTTCGTGGTGCTTCTGCTGGCCGGCTTCGTCATCGTCCTGACCGCCGGCGCCCTGGCGCTGGTGATCGACGGCGAGCCCGGCACCGCCGTGGTTCTGGCCGTGCTCGGCCTCCTTGTCGGCGCGCTCCTGCCCCTCACGGTCCGGCCCGCCCTGACCTTGACCAGACACAAGGTAAGCATCGGCGGCGACGGCCGTATCCGCATGACGCTGCCGACCTGGGGCCGCAACGGCCCGCGGCCGCCCCTTTATGACGTCGAACTCGCCCCCGGCGACATCGCCGCCGTAGAACACCGCGAAGTGATGCGGCGGAGCATGGGCACCCCCTGGACGGAGGAATGCTGGCGCGTCGTCACCCATGGCGGCGAAGCCTATGATTTCGGCACCCGCGCGACACGGGGGGCGATCCACTTCCCGGTCGAAACCGCGGGACAGGCGATCGCCGGACTCGCGGGCGTGACGGTCGGCGAGGCCGGCCCGGTGGAAGCCGGCAGCGACGGCGTGCTGCGGCCGCTGACCGCGGTCGAGGCCGAAGGCAAGCGCCGGACCGCCCAGAACTTCTGGATCGGCATCGGTATCGCCATGGCACTGCTCGCCATCCTGCGCGCGTGCATGCAGATGGGTTAGCTCTCCGGATCCTGGAGAGATGCCAGATATATATCGAGCGCCTGAACCGTGGCCTTTGCACGCTGGAAAGTATTTTCGCTGATGCCAAGGCCCATGTGCCGGGCTTCGATATGCACGAGATATTCCATGCACGCCTCTTTCCCGACGCCACGCCGAAGCAGCCCGGCGACGTGCATCAAGTAGCCGTCATACTCATCGGCCGCCCCGTCGCATCGGTGCAGCCCGATCGGGTCCCATAGAGACCAGCCGATGTCGCGCAACCGGGAAAGGGCGATCGTGGTGGGCTTGGGCATGGCGTCATTATAGACGACAATATCGCTACGCCCCACAACGTCCACCCGGTGGAAATCGGCGGAGCCCGATGGCTTGCCGCGGCGGATGGAGATCCATCTGCCCGGCAACATCGACAACTTGTCTGAAATCGGCGGCTTGCCAGGCCGTTGGCGTCCCCTACGGGATTCGAACCCGTGTCGCCGCCGTGAAAGGGCGGTGTCCTAGGCCTCTAGACGAAGGGGACTGAGAGGCTCTCGCGCTTGCGAGGCGCCTCAGATACGAATTCCCGAAGCGCCGGTCAACACAAAAATAGCAGACCCGGAAAGCCGCGGCCTGCGCTGCGGGAAACGGCCGGAATCGGCCGGTATCGAGACCTCGGGGGGATTCGGGTCCGAATCAGCCGGGTGCCCTCACCCCTGACGGTTGGCGTCCCAGAGCACGAATTCATGGGCGATGAAGCGTTCCATCATGTCGCGGTAGATCGCTTCGATCAGGTCGGGCGAGGCGCCATGGCCGAGGGCTTCGGCCCGGATCTTGTGCACCACGTCTTCGATCCGGGCCTCGTCGCGGACCACGTCGCGCGTCGGCTTGATCCGGCCGGCGTCGGCGATGCGCTGCTCGCGTTCGGCCAGCAGGCGGACGATGTCGCGGTCCAGGCGGTCGACCTCGGCCCGGACCTCTTCCATGGTGTTGCAGCGTGTCATGACACTATCCTAGAGGCCGGCCGCATCGGCCGCATCCTCGATCATGAGGCGAAGGCGGGACCGGCCCTGCCATATTTCGGCACGGACATGACCGGCGAGATGGACGGGCGCGCCCCGGGCCGCCGCCGCGGCCAGCCCCTCGACCACGGCGCCGTCGCCGGAACGGAAGGCCACCGCCTCCGCCGAGCGGCCGCCCGCATCTTCGAGGCGCAGGCGCAGGTGACCCTTGCCCATGGGCGCGGCATGGGCGATGCGGACCGCGGGCAGGACGAAGCGCGGCTCCGGATTGCCCTGGCCGAAGGGGGCGACCTGGGCCAGCCGCGCCACCAGGTCGCCGCTGATCCCGGCAAGGCCGATGGCGGCGTCGATCTTCAGGCCGTCGCGGGCGAGCGCGTGTTCGACCAGGGTCTCGAAGCGGCCAGCCCAGAAATGTTCCAGGTCGTCGAGGCGGGCCGTGGGCACGGTGATGCCCGCGGCCATGGCGTGGCCGCCGCCCTCGTCGATCAGGCCGGTAGCCCTTGCCGCCGCCACCGCCGCGCCAAGGTCGATCCCGGGGATCGAGCGGCCCGAGCCCTTGGCCCGGCCGTCCTCGATGATCGAGAGCACGAAGGTCGGCCGGCGATAGCGTTCCTTCAGGCGGCTGGCGACGATGCCGACGACGCCCGGATGCCAGCCCGCACCCGCCGCCAGCACCAGGGGGCCGACACCATTGCCCCGCGCCAGCCGGCTTTCCACCGCCTCGACCGCCGCCGCCTCGACCTCTTTCTCGATCGCCTGGCGCTCGCGGTTCAAGGCATCGAGACGGGCCGCCAGGGCGGTGGCGAATTCCGGATCGTCGGTCGCCAGCAACTGGGCGCCGAGATCGGCCTGCCCCACCCGCCCCCCGGCATTGACCCGGGGCCCGAGCAGATACCCGAGGTGATAGGCGGTCGGCGCCGTATCGACCCGCGCCACATCCATCAGCGCCGCAATGCCCGCATTGCCCCGCGCCGCCATCACCTTCAAGCCCTGGGTGACGAAGGTGCGGTTGAGGCCGGTCAGGGGCACGACGTCGGCAACGGTGCCCAACGCCACGAGGTCGAGCAGCGCCATCAGGTCCGGCGGCGCCCCGTCGCCGAAGAAGCCGCGGCGGCGCAAGTCGCGATTGAGCGCGACGACCAGCAGGAACGTCACCCCGACCGCCGCCAAGTGGCCGAGGCCGGACTCGTCGTCCAGCCGGTTCGGATTGACCAGGGCATGGACCGCGGGCAGCAGCGGTTCCGCCTGGTGATGGTCGGAGACGATGATCTCAAGCCCGGCCGCCCGCGCCGCCTCGAACGGCTGAAAGGCCAGGGTGCCGCAATCGACGGCGATCACCAGCCGCACCCCTTCCCGCGCCAGGAATTCGAGGGCGGCGACATTGGGGCCATAGCCCTCGCGCTGGCGGTCCGGCACATAAAGCCGCAAGGGCCGGCGCAGCGCCTTGAAATAGCGGATCAGCACCGCCGCCGAGGTGGCGCCGTCGACGTCGTAATCGCCGAAGACGGCGATCTCCTCGCCCGCGATCACCGCGTCGGCCAAGCGGGCGGCCGCGCGCTCCATATCCTTCAGGCGGGCGGGATCGGGCATGTCGGCCCGGAGACTGGGGTTCAGGAAGCGGTCCACCGTCTCGATCGAGAGCCCGCGCCCGACCAGCACCCGCGCCGTCACCGCATCGAGGCCGGTGGCCTGGGCCAGCGCCAGCGCCTCCCGCTCGTCCCCCACCCGGAAGCGCCAGGGCCGGCCGGCGAAAGAGCGCTCGACCCCGAGCACGAGGTCGGTGCCGGCCGGGAAATCGGGACGGGCGGCGGGCATCATGGCCGGGAAGTCCGGGCGTAAGCGCGATTCGTCATGGCTGCATAGTAAGCATGGTCCGGGCCGGGCCGTCAGTCCCCGCAATGCGACAGGATGATGAACGGCATCCGAGTACCCCCATGGCCGGTGCCGGACTCACGGCCAAGCACAAAATATGGGGGTCGAACCAAATTTTCCCGGTTCCGACTCACGCCGGGTCGACCTAGAGTTTGTGTCCAACCACGGCGGATGCCCCCTATCCATGGGGTCGCCATAACAAGGGTGGCAGCGGTCGGGCCCTTCGGTCCGGCCTCGGGGCGCGGCAATCTACAAGGTCAGGGGCGATAAGATGCGGATCGAGCGGCGATTCACGACCGAAGGCAACTCTCCCTACGCGGGCATCGAGTTTCAGGAAGTATCGAGCGAGATCCGCAATCCGGACGGTTCGGTGGTGTTCAAGCTGGGCGCCATGGAAGTCCCCGCCGCCTGGAGCCAGGTCGCGACCGACATCCTGGCCCAGAAGTATTTCCGCAAAGCCGGGATTCCCGCCCGCCTGAAGAAGGTGAAGGAAAAGGGCGTGCCGTCCTGGCTGTGGCGTTCCGTCGCCGACGAGACGGCGCTGGCCAAGCTGCCGGCGGACGAGCGCTACGGCGACGAGCGCACCGGCCGCCAGGTCTTCGACCGCCTGTCCGGCACCTGGACTTATTGGGGCTGGAAGGCCGGCATGTTCGACGGCGAAGCGGATGCCCTCGCCTTCCGCGACGAACTGGCCTTCATGCTGGCGAACCAGATGTGCGCGCCCAATTCGCCGCAATGGTTCAACACCGGCCTGCACTGGGCCTATGGCATCGACGGCCCGGCCCAGGGCCATTTCTATGTCGACGAGAAGAGCGGGCAGGTCACCCGTTCCACCTCCGCCTACGAGCGGCCGCAGCCCCATGCCTGCTTCATCCAGGGCATCGAGGACGACCTCGTGAACGACGGCGGCATCATGGACCTGTGGATCCGGGAAGCCCGCCTGTTCAAATATGGTTCGGGCACCGGCACCAATTTCTCCAAGCTGCGCGGCGTCAGCGAAAAGCTGGCGGGCGGCGGCAAGTCGTCGGGCCTGATGTCCTTCCTGAAGATCGGCGACCGGGCAGCGGGCGCCATCAAGTCGGGCGGGACCACGCGGCGCGCGGCCAAGATGGTGATCGTCGACGTCGACCATCCGGACATCGAGGAATTCATCGACTGGAAGGTGATCGAGGAACAGAAGGTGGCGGCCCTGGTCGCCGGCTCCAAGCTCGCCGAAGTCCATATGAACGCGATCCTCGCGGCCTGCCATCTCGACACGGTGGGCGGCGACGCCCGCTTCGAGCCGAAGCAGAACGAGGCGCTGAAACAGGCGATCAAGGCCGCCCGCAAGGCCATGATCCCGGACAATTACATCCAGCGCGCCATCCAGTTCGCCCGCCAGGGCTATCGCGACCTCGAATTCCGCGTCTATGACACGGATTGGGATTCGGACGCCTATCTGACCGTCTCCGGCCAGAATTCCAACAATTCGGTCCGCGTCACCGACGAATTCCTGAACGCCGTGCTGGCCGACCGCGACTGGCAGCTGACCGCGCGCACCACCGGCAAGGTGACGAAGACGGTGAAGGCCGCCGAACTGTGGGAAAAGATCGGCCTTGCCGCCTGGCAATGCGCCGATCCGGGCCTGCAGTATCACACCACGGTGAACGACTGGCATACCTGCAGCAATTCGGGCCCGATCCGCGGCTCGAACCCCTGCTCGGAATATATGTTCCTGGACGATACGGCCTGCAATCTGGCGTCCCTGAACCTTCTCACCTTCCGCCGGGACGACGGCAGCTTCGATGTCGCCGCCTTCGAGCATTCGGTCCGCCTCTGGACCCTGGTGCTCGAAATCTCGGTGACCATGGCGCAGTTCCCCTCGCCGAAGATCGCCGAACTGTCGTACCGCTACCGCACCCTCGGGCTCGGCTTCGCCAATATCGGCGGCTATCTGATGGCGTCGGGCCTGTCCTACGACTCGGACGAGGGCCGGGCTTTCGGCGGCGCCGTCTCGGCGGTGATGACCGGCATCGCCTATGCCACCTCGGCCGAGATGGCGAAGGAACTGGGCGCCTTCCCCGGCTTTGCCGACAATCGCGCGCCCATGCTGCGGGTGGTGCGCAACCACCGCCGCGCCGCCCACGGCGTTGCCACCGGCTATGAGAACCTGCACACGCTGCCGGTCGCCCTCGACCATGCGAATATCCGCGAGGCCGGCCTTGCCGCCGCCGCCAAGCGGGCCTGGGACCTGGCGCTGGAACTGGGCGAGCAGCACGGCTATCGCAATGCCCAGGCGACGGTGGTCGCGCCCACCGGCACCATCGGCCTGGTCATGGATTGCGACACCACGGGGATCGAGCCGGACTTCGCCCTGGTGAAGTTCAAGAAGCTGGCGGGCGGCGGCTATTTCAAGATCATCAACCGCATCGTCCCCGTCGCCCTGGCCACCCTCGGCTATGGCGAGAAGGACATCGCCGACATCGTCGCCTATGCGGTCGGCCACGGCACGCTGGCGGGCTCGCCGGCGATTTCGCATGCCGCGCTGAAGGCCAAGGGCTTCGGCCCGGCCCAGATCGAGGCGGTGGAAAAGAACCTCGCCCAGGCCTTCGACGTGAAGTTCGCCTTCAACAAATGGACCGTCGGCGAAGACTTCTGCCTGAAGACCCTGAAACTGCCGGCGGAGAAGCTGGACGATCCGGGCTTCGATTTCCTCGGTGCGCTCGGCTTCTCCAAGGCCGACATCGAACTGGCTAATGTCCACGTCTGCGGCGCCATGACCCTCGAAGGCGCGCCGCACCTGCGGGACGAGCATCTGCCGGTCTTCGACTGCGCCAATCCTTGCGGCCGGATCGGCAAGCGCTATCTCTCGGTCGAAAGCCACATCCGCATGATGGCGGCGGCCCAGCCCTTCATCTCGGGCGCCATTTCCAAGACCATCAACATGCCGGCATCGGCGACGGTCGAGGAATGCAAGGAAGCCTATCTCCTGTCCTGGCGACTGGCGCTGAAGGCGAATGCGCTCTATCGCGACGGCTCGAAACTGTCGCAGCCGCTGGCCAGCCAGATCCTGGAAGAGGTGAACGACGAGGTCGGCGAAGACGCCACCCCCATGGTGAAAGGCCAGGTCATCGCCGAGCGGATCGTCGAGCGCATCGTCGAGAAGGTCGTGCCCGGCGTCGGCGTGCGCCAGCGCCTGCCCCACCGCCGCAAGGGCTATACCCAGAAGGCCAATGTCGGCGGCCACAAGGTCTATCTCCGCACCGGCGAATATGACGACGGCAAGCTGGGCGAATTGTTCATCGACATGCACAAGGAAGGCGCCGCCTTCCGCAGCCTGATGAACAATTTCGCCATCGCGGTCTCGATCGGGCTTCAGTACGGCGTCCCGCTCGAGGAATTCGTCGATGCCTTCACCTTCACCCGCTTCGAGCCGGCGGGCATGGTCGAAGGCAACGAGGTCATCAAGATGGCGACCTCGATCCTCGATTACGTCTTCCGGGAACTGGCCGTCTCCTACCTCGCCCGCAACGACCTTGCCCATGTCGAGCCGGCGGACCTGCGCTTCGACGCCATGGGCGACGGCGCGGACGAAGCCGCCCTCGACGGCGCCCCGCAGCGCCGCGAGGCGGTGGATGCCAAGGCCGCCGCCTTCAAGGCGTCGGTCACCGCCCCGGTCTCGAACGGCTATGTCCGCTCCAACCTCTATGTCCTGAACGCCGCCGCGCAAGGCTTGCGTCAGGCGGCCCAGGCCTCCCATGCCTCGGAAGCCGTCGCCCTGGTGGCGGAGCCGGAGGTTGCCGTCGCCGCCCAGGCGGAAAGCGCCAGTGCTGCGGTGGCGGTCGCCGCCAGCGCGGTTTCCGCGGCCGAAAAGCGCCTCGCCCGCATCCGCGAGGCGCGGGTGAAGGGCTATGTCGGCGATGCCTGCGGCGATTGCGGCAATTTCACCCTGGTGCGCAACGGCACCTGCCTGAAGTGCGACACCTGCGGCTCGACCAGCGGCTGCTCGTAACCCGACGCGCCTGACGAAAACCCCGCCGGTCCCGCCGGCGGGGTTTTTCGTTTTTCAGGGGAGCGGCGCCCGGGCATAGCGGCCGGGCGGCTGGCCGACATGGCGGCTGAACGCCGTGCTGAAGGTGCTGGCCGAGCCGTAGCCGACCCGCGCCGCGACCTCGGCAAGACCGCCCTCGCCCCGGCGCAGCAGGTCCTTGGCCAGCGCCATGCGCCAGGCGAGCAGATATTCCATCGGCGGCACCCCGACGTGGCGGCTGAAGCGCTCGAAGAAGGCGGAGCGCGACAGCGCCGCCGCCCGCGCCAATTCCGCCATGGTCCAGGGCCGGGCCGGATCGGCATGCATTCTCCGGATCGCTTCGGCCAGCCGGCCATCGCCCAGGCCGCGCAGCAAGCCCGCCGGGGCATCCGGCGCCTGGGCCAGGCGCAGGGCTTCGACCAGCAGGATCTCGACAAGGCGGGCGAGCACGAGGCCGCGCCCGGGCTGGGCCGCCGCAGCCTCCCCGATCAGCAGGCGGACCAGGACGGACAGCCGCTCCACCCCCCGGACATGAATCTGCTTCGGCAGCAGCGACAGGAAGAGATCGCCGTTGCCGGCCTCGGTGACGAAATAGCCGCCCAGGATGCGGACATCGGGCGGGCCGTCCTGGCGGCCGTGGCGAAGCTCGGCCGTTGCCTGCGCCGCCGCATGGGGATCGACCGGCTCCGGCGCCACGGGCTCGAAGCCGGTCATGGTGAAGCCCGGCGTCGTCGGCAGCAGGATGAAATCGCCGGCATCGAGAGTCAGCGCCGCCTGCCCGTCCACGGCCAGCCGGCAGGCGCCTTCGATCACGGCGGCGAAACTGGGATACCCGAAATCCCCGTATCGGACCCCCCAGCGCCCGGCGCCGCTGATGCCCTTGGTAAAGACCGCCCGGGGCCGGAGCAGCCCGATGACATCCGAAAGAGGATCGACCATGTTTGGACGATAACAAATGAAAAATGGATCATCAATCGCAGATCGTCCGATCCACCCCGGCTAGAATGCCGTCATCGACACCCGAGATGGGAGATGAAGGATGAAGACGATATTGATCACCGGCTGTTCTTCGGGCTATGGGCTCGAGACGGCGCGCCATTTCCTGGGCCAGGGCTGGCATGTGGTCGCGACCATGCGCCGACCGCGGGCGGACCTTCTGCCGCCGGCCGAAAACCTGCGCCTCCTGCCGCTGGACGTTACGGACGAGGCCAGCATCGCGGCAGCGGTCAAGGCCGCGGGGCCGATCGACGTCCTGGTCAACAATGCGGGCATCGGCGTCGTCGGCGCCTTCGAGGCGACGCCCATGGCCCATATCCGCAAAATCTTCGAGACCAATACCTTCGGCGTGATGGCCCTGACCCAGGCCGTCATCCCGCAGATGCGCGAACGCCGCGCCGGCACCATCGTCAACGTCACGTCGAGCGTGACCCTGGCGCCCATGCCGCTGGCCGCCGCCTATACCGCCAGCAAGCAGGCGATCGAGGGCTTTACCGGCTCGCTGGCCCATGAACTCGGGCATTTCAATATCCGGGTCCGGCTGGTGGAGCCCGGCTATGCCCCGACCACGCGCTTTGCCGCGAATACCGAGGTCCGCATCGAGGATCTGGTGCCCGAGACTTACGCCGGCTTCGCCGCCCCGATCTTCCAGGCCTTCGCCCGGCCGGCCCTGACCACCCGGGAAAGCGACGTCGCGGAAGCGGTATGGGCCGCGGTCGACGACGGCACGGCCAGGCTTCGCTTCCCGGCAGGCGCCGATGCGGTCGCCCTGGCCGGCACCGCCTAGCCCGCATGGTTGACAGTCAGTCCGGTCCCGCGCACTGATGGTTAAAAGGGCTGGGCTCGACACACGCCATGATTCGTCATTTGTTCCTGATCCTGTTCGTGATCGCCGGCGGCATCGGCGCCAGCCAGCTGCCGAATTTCGCTCGCGCCTATGAACAGCGGCTGGGCGGCGCCCTGGGCGAAGTGCAGAAACTGGTCGATGCCTTCGCCACCCAGGCGGCGGCCGAGGGGCTGACCTTCAACGAACTGGCCGAGCGGCACCGCCAGTCCAGCGATTCGGCGGTGCGCGGCACGGCCGACCGCATGCTGGCGCTGGAAACGCGGCGGAAATCGCTGGCGGCGGAAATGACGGTGCTGAGCGCGACCACCGACAGTTTCGGCAAGGTGGTGACGGTCGCGACCGGCAGCGACCGCGAATTGCTGCGCGACACGCTGTCGACCTATGAGATCACGGCGACGCTGGATCCGATGTTCGGGCTGGGCGGGGTCGGCTTCGGCTGGGCGCTCTACGGCCTGCTCGGCCTCGTGTTCCGACGCCGGAAAAGGGCAACGCCGGGCGGTTTCGTCCGGCGCTGATCCCGATTGCCGCCGTCAGGCTGCGCGGGGCAGCCGGGCGGCGGTCCAGATGCGGTCGAGGGCGGCGACCAGCCGGTCCATCATGTCGTCGTCGTGGAAGGGCGACGGGGTGAAACGCAGCCGCTCGGTGCCGCGCGGCACGGTCGGGAAATTGATCGGCTGGACATAGATGCCGTCGACCGCCAGCAATTCGTCCGAGATCGCCTTGCAGCGGACCGGATCGCCCACCATCACCGGCACGATATGGGACTGGCTGTGCAGCACGGGCAGGCCGGCGGCGGCCAGTTTCCGCTTCAGGGTGGCGGCGCGTTCCTGATGCTTTTCGCGCAGTTCATTGTGCCGGCGCAGGTATTTGATCGAAGCGCAGGCCCCGGCCGCGATCACCGGCGCCAGCGACGTGGTGAAGATGAAGCCCGGCGCATAGGACCGCACGCAATCGACCATCACCGACGAGCCGGCGATATAGCCGCCCATGGCGCCGAACGCCTTGCCGAGGGTGCCCTCGATCACGTCGATCTCGCCCATGGTGCCCGTCGCCTCGGCGACGCCCGCACCCTGCAGGCCATAGAGGCCGACGGCATGGACTTCGTCGAGATAGGTCAGGGCATTGTATTTCTTCGCCACCTCGACGAAATCGGCGATCGGGGCGATATCGCCGTCCATCGAATAGACGCTTTCGAAGGCGATGATCTTGGGCGCCGCCGGATCGGCATCCTTGAGAAGATCGACGAGGTGCTTCACGTCGTTATGGCGGAAGATGCGCTTGGGCGCGCCGCCGTGGCGGATGCCCTCGATCATGGAGGCGTGGTTCAATTCGTCGGAATAGACGGTGACGCCCTTCAGCACGCGGGACAACGCGGACAGCGCCGCCTCGTTCGAGACGAAGCCGGAGGAGAAGAGCAGCGCCGCTTCCTTCCGATGCAGGCTGGCCAGTTCGTCCTCCAGCAGGACATGGGCGCGGGTGGTGCCCGAGATATTGCGGGTGCCGCCGGCGCCGGCGCCGAAAGTATCGAGCGCCTCGTGCATGGCGGCGAGGACTTCGGAATTCTGGCCCTGGCCGAGATAATCGTTCGAGCACCAGACCACGATCTCGCGGGGGCCGGCCTGGCTTTGCCAGGTGGCACGGGGGAAGGCCCCGCAGTGACGCTTCAAGTCGGCAAAGACACGATACCGGCCTTCTTGCTTCAGGTCGGCGATGGCAGTCGCAAATTTCTCGTCGTAGTTCATTCGCCCTGTCCCAGTTGCCTTGATCGTGGGCACCGGTGATTAGCCCCTGCCCCATGCCGATGATCACCAAGCGACGGCCACTCGTGTGCCGGCACCCATCCTCACAGGTATTGGTTCACAAATCCTATAACGGTGGGTTGATCCAAGGCAAAGCCGATCGACAAAATGCGGGGTGCAAGTTGCCGCAGGGCCCAAAGTGTGATGGGCCCAAAAGGGCGAGGTGCCGAAAATGCGGACGGCGGGAACGCCCCCCGACGTCCCGCCGCCCTGACCGCCTATCCCCCGATGGGCGATCACCGCCGCGGCAACCGCGGCGGCACGGAAGAAAGATGCCGGGGTCCGGGCGTCGGCGCTGTGACCGCCCGCACAGTCGGCAAGGTTTTGTTAACGGCCGCGCCGGCGCCGCCCCTCGTCCAGCTCGGCGGCGGAGATCTGCAGGCCGCCGATCAGTTCGAAGGCATAGGGCGACTTGCCGTCGAGCGGCACGGTGACGGTCAGGTGTTCCAGGATGCCGCCGCCCGGCTTGCCCCGGTCGAGGGGGATCTGGGTCTCGTAGCTGGCGCGGCTGATCACCCGCGTGTTGGTCTCGGTCAGGGCCAGGAAATAGGGCACGGTGATGCCGGTGACATCCTTGCCCGCCGGCCCCCGGCGCGCGACGATCGAAAGCCCGACGTCGACCGTGACCTGGCCGTTCGCGGCCGGCTGGCAGATGCCCTTGGCGTCCAGCACTTCGACGGTATAGACGACGTCGTCCGGCGTTTGGCCGCCGCCGTCGCGGAACCTTGTCAGGCTGGCGCCGTCGGACAGCACGGAAACGGCGGGGCAAGGCACGGCAGGCGTTTCCGTCGCGCCGGAGGACGACGAGGAGCCGCAGCCCGCGAGCCCGAGCGCGACCAGCACCGCCGCGGCCAGGGCGGCCTGCCTGCGCGGTGCTTTCCCGCCTTGCGACACGATGGCCATCCTTTGCTTCCCTTTCGCTGCCGGTACGGATTATGGTCGGCGCACTCTAGACAAGCGCCCGCACGGGCACAAGCCGGGCCCGGCCCCTCCAGTGGACGTCACGACGACGATGAGCAAACCCGCCCTGACCATCCTTCTCGCGGCCCCGCGCGGCTTCTGCGCCGGGGTGGACCGGGCCATCCAGATCGTCGAACTGGCGCTCGAACGCTTCGGCCCGCCGATCTATGTCCGGCACGAGATCGTGCACAACCGGACCGTGGTCGAATCGCTGGAAGCCAAGGGCGCGGTCTTCGTCGAGGAACTGGACGAGGTGCCGGCGGATGCCCATGTCGTCTTTTCCGCCCATGGCGTGCCGAAATCGGTGCCGGCGGATGCGCGGCAGCGCGGCCTGGCCTATCTCGACGCCACCTGCCCCCTGGTCTCCAAGGTCCATGTCGAGGCGGAACGCCTGCATGCCCAGGACATGCACCTGATCATGATCGGCCATGCCGGCCACCCGGAAGTGGTGGGCACCATGGGCCAATTGCCCGAGGGCGCGATCACCCTGGTCGAGAAGGTCGAGGATGTCGCCGCCCTGGCGGTGCCGGACCCGGAAAAGCTCGGCTTCATCACCCAGACCACCCTGTCGGTCGACGACACGGCGGGCATCGTCGCCGCGCTGACCGCGCGCTTCCCCGCGATCCAGGCGCCCCATAAGGAAGACATCTGCTACGCCACCACCAACCGGCAGGCGGCGGTGAAGGCGATCGCGCCGCAATGCGATGCGCTGATCGTGATCGGGGCGCCCAATTCCTCCAATTCCGTCCGCCTGGTCGAAGTCGGGGCCCGCGCCGGCGTCGCCAAGGCGCTGCGCATCCAGCACGCGGGCGAACTCGACTGGTCGTTGATGGAAGGCGTGCACCGGGTCGGCATCACCGCCGGCGCCTCCGCCCCCGAAAGCCTGGTCGAGGAATTGATCGAAGCCTTCCGCCGGCGTTACGCGGTGACCGTCGAACAAGTGACGGTGACCGAGGAACGCGTCCAGTTCAAAGTGCCCCGCGCCCTCATCGCCTGATCCCGATCCGCCATGGCCGTCTATACCGACGTCGACAACGACGCCCTCGCCGCCTTCCTCGCCGAGTACAATATCGGCGAGGTCCTGTCCTTCAAGGGCATTGCCGAGGGGGTCGAGAATTCAAATTTCCTGCTGGAAACCACCCGCGGCCGCTTCATCCTGACCCTGTTCGAGAAGCGCGTCGCCGAGGCGGACCTGCCCTTCTTCATCGGCCTGATGGACCATCTGGCGCTCGGCGGCCTGTCGTGCCCGACGCCGATCCATGCCCGCGACGGCAAGGCGCTGCGCCGGCTGGCCGGGCGGCCGGCGGTGATCGTCTCGTTCCTGACCGGCGTCTCGCCGCGGAAGCCCAATGTCGCCCAATGCGCCAGCGTCGGCGCGGCGCTGGCCGGCCTGCATGCGGCCGGGGCCGGCTTCGGCATCCGGCGCGACAATGCCCTGTCGCTGGCGGGCTGGCGCCGGCTGGTCAACGATTGCGCCGCCGATGCGGACAAGGTGCGCCCCGGCCTTGCCGAGACCATCGCCGGCGAACTGGCCTATCTCGAGGCGCGCTGGCCGCGGGACCTGCCGCGCGGCGTGATCCATGCCGATCTCTTCACCGACAATGTCTTCTTCGTCGGCGACGATGTTTCCGGCTTGATCGACTTCTATTTCGCCTGCAACGACTTCTACGCCTACGACCTGGCGATCTGCCTGAACGCCTGGTGTTTCGAGCCGGACGGCGCCTTCAACGCGACCAAGGCCATGGCGCTCTCCCGGGGTTACACGGGAAAGCGCCCGCTTTCCCGCGCCGAGGCGGCGGCCATGCCCCTGTTCTGCCGGGGCTCGGCGCTGCGCTTCCTGCTGACCCGGCTCTACGACTGGCTGAACCAGGTGCCGGGGGCGCTGGTGCGGCCGAAGGACCCGGTCGAATATCTGAACAAGCTCCGCTTCCACACCGGCGCCCAGGGCCCGGAAACCTATGGCATTACCATTGACTGACGACGACCGCGTTGAAATCCACACCGACGGCGCCTGTTCCGGCAACCCGGGACCGGGCGGCTGGGGCGCCCTGCTCCGCTTTCGCGGCACCGAGAAGGAACTCTCGGGCGGCGAGGCGCAGACCACCAACAACCGCATGGAACTGATGGCGGCGATCGCGGCGCTCGAGGCGCTGACGCGCCCGGCCGAGGTCCGCCTCTTCACCGACAGCCGCTATGTGATGGACGGCATCACCAAGTGGATCGCCGGCTGGAAGCGGAACGGCTGGAAGACCGCCGACAAGAAGCCGGTGAAGAACGACGACCTGTGGCGCCGGCTGGAAGTCGCCGCGGCCCGCCACCGCGTCGACTGGCACTGGGTCAAGGGCCATGCCGGCGATCCCTTGAACGAGCGGGTGGACCAGATCGCCCGCGCCGCCATCAGATCCGCCACGACAGGCTGAGGGCGCCGAAGACGTCGCCCTGCGTCTGCCCGACATATTCCTTGGTGCGGAAGACCTGGGTGAAGGTGGCGCGGACATTGCCGATGGTGACCGCGGCGCCGACCTGGAGATCGGCGACGAAATTCTTTTTCTCGACACTGTCGCTGTCGGCGAAACTATTGCCGTCGAGGAAGATGTTGCGCGCCACCGCCCGCCCCTCGACCCCGGCGAAGACATACCAGTCGATATCGTTCACCGGCTTGAAATAGCCGGTGCCCGACAGCGCGGTGCGGATGCGCGGCGCGCCCCAGTCCGAGGAGACGTCGCTGCCGACCTTGAGGGTGGCGCTGGCCGAGGCATAGGTATGGACATTGCCGAGGGTGGCGCCCACGCTCGGCTCCAGCGCGACGCCGAGGCCGCCGGGGTGGAATTCCGAGATGAAGCGCCATTTCCGCTCGTAGGACAGGACCACGCCCATCTCGTCCGACAATTGGGAATCCCAGCCCTCGAAGGGTTTCACGCCGATGGTGTCGTGGAACCAGCTCTGTGTCTCGGCGGCGCCGGCCGAAGGGCCGATGACCCCGACCTGAAGCTCGTAGCTGTCGAGCTGGCGGCCGGTGTCGTTGGTCAATTGCACGCCGCCGTAGAGCCAGCCCGCGAAGGGACGGCCATGGTTGCCGGCGGTGGTCACGTCCTGGCGGCCGGGGGTGAAGATGCTCTGCCCGATCGAGAAGCCGAGGCGGACCACGCCCTGCTCCGGCATGAGCGGCAGGGCCCGAGCCAGCACGCCGGCATCGAGCGGCGTCGCATCCGAGCTTAGCAGATAGGACGCGCGCATGCCGTGGGTGTAATGCTGGTCGGTGCCGCCGCCGAACTTGTCGTTCTCGATCTGGATCGACAGGGTGCCGCGGTCGTCGCTCGGGTCTTCGCCCGCGGTGGCGGTGCGCTTCGGCGCGGCGGTATCGCCCGCGGTCGCACCGTCGAGCGCGCGGCCGCCCTTGCCGTCGAAGGACAGGGTCAGGGAGGCGATCAGCGCCGGCATGTCGACGCGCGACCCATGCAGTGACACCGGGCCGAAGTCGAGGGCCGAAATGGCCCCGCTGGCCGAGACGGCGATCCCGGCGAAAGCCCCGCAGACGGCAGACAAAATGGTCCCGTTCAGGACCGCGTTCATGGCGATCATGGCAAGCTACCCACAGATTGGAAATGGTCAGGCGTTCAGCCCTTGTGGGAGCAAGTTGCACCAGGCCGGCGGCAACATCAGCCGTAAGACCATCCATTTCCAAAGGTATTCAGCCCCTTTGGAACCGCTTCGGCGCAGCTATGGTTAGCGAAGGGTAAATCGCCCAAGGATTGGGCAAAATGGCGGAAAACAAGGTGTTTTCGGGCACCATGCTACCGCCGGCGTGGCACGGTCGGGCCGCGCCGGCGGTGACAAATCGTCAGCGGTTGTCGCCGCCGCCGGTAATGACGCCCCGCGCCTTCCGGTCCTGAAGTTTCGCCATATTGGCGGCAAACACCTCCCCAAGGTCGAGGCCGGCCGCGGTGCAGAGTTCGGACAGGTACCAGCAGACGTCGCCCATCTCGGCGCGCAGCTTTTCGGTCAGCGCATCGTCGGGCGTCCCGTCGCGGATCCATTTCTTGACCACCCCCGCGACCTCGCCCGCCTCGCTGGCCAGACCGAGGGCCAGATATTCCAGGGTGCGGTCGGCCGGGAAGATCGCGGTCGTCCGGGTGAAGGCCTGATAGGTCTTGAGATCCATGGCGGCGCGCCCCTTACAGCAGTTCGAGGACCGCTTCGGCGGACGAGACGTCGAGGCCCGAGGGATTGGGCTCCACCGCCAGCGCCGCCACCTTGCCGTCGCGGGCGATCAGGGCATAGCGGCGCGAGCGCAGCCCCATGCCGAAGCTGGACAGGTCGAGGTCGAGGCCGACCTTGCGGGTGAAATCGCCGTTGCCGTCGCCGAGCATGAGGATGTGATCGCCGACCTTCTGGTCGCGGCCCCAGGCGCCCATGACGAAGGCATCGTTCACCGACAGGCAGGCGATGGTATCGACGCCCTTCGCCTTCAACGCCTCGGCATGGGCGAGGAAGCCCGGCACATGCTTGGCCGAGCAGGTGGGGGTAAAGGCGCCCGGCAGGGCGAAGAGGACGACCGTCTTGCCGCCGAACACTTCCGCCGTCGACAGCGGCGCGGGCCCTTTCTCGGTCGGGGTCATGAAGGTGGCCTCGGGCAGGCTGTCGCCGACGGCAATGGTCATTGGTCTTATCCTTCTGTGCGGGCCGCCGGGCCCGCCGGCGACCGTCGGATATAGCCGGAAGCCCGCCCCGGCCTCAAGCCGCCGATAGATTGCAGTGCAATAGCCTGCTATCTGAAACGGCATCAGAGGAGATACGGCATGTGCGACACCATCGTCGTGCCGCCTTCGGTTTCGGGCGGTCCGATGCTGTTCGCGAAGAACAGCGACCGCGAGGGCGGCGAGGCGCAGGCGGTCGAAATCCGCCCGCGGCGGACCCATGCGCCCGGCGCCCGGCTGCACGCGACCAACCTCAGCCTGCCCCAGGTCTATGAAACCGCGGCCACCCTGCTGTGCCGCCCCTATTGGCTGTGGGGGGCGGAAATGGGGGTGAACGAATACGGCCTTGCCATCGGCAACGAGGCGGTGTTCTCCCGCGTCGCCCCCGAGGCCGGCCCGACCCTGACCGGCATGGACCTCGTTCGCCTGGGGCTGGAACGGGCGCGCGGCGCGGCCGAGGCGGCGCAGGTGCTGATCACCCTGATCGCCGCCCACGGCCAGGGCGGCAACGGCGGCCAGCGCCACCATTTCCCCTATGACAGCGCCTTCCTGATCGCCGACCCGCGCGAGGCTTTCGTGCTGGAGGCCGCCGGGCGCCATTGGGCGCTGGAACGGGTGGCGGGCATCCGCGCCCTTTCCAACCATTATTCGATCACCAGCCGCTACGAGCGCCTGTCGGACGGGGCCAAGGAATTCGCGCGCGGCCGGGGCTGGTGGTCGGGCCAGGGCGCCTTCGATTTTTCCGCCGCCTTCGCCCGGCCGCTGCTCGGCCTTGCCGGCCGGGGCCGGCAGCGGGCGGCACGGGCCTGCGCCCTTCTGGCGCGGGCGCCGGCGGGCGGGATCGGCCTGACCGACCTGATGCGCCTGCTGCGCGACCATAGCCCCGCGGGCGAGCGGCCGGGCTGGCAGCCGGGCGGCCTGTTGCCGGCGACGATCTGCGCCCATGGCAGCGCCGGCCCGGCCAAGCGCGCGGCCCAGACCACCATGAGCTTGGTTGCCGGCCTGGAGCGCGGCCTGCCCGCGCTTTGGGCGACCGGCGGGGCGGCCCCCTGCACCGCCCTGTTCCGCCCCTTCTTCATCGAGGCGGGCATGCCGGCGGCCGAGCCGGCGCCGACCGACCGATTCGATCCCGCCTGCCTGTGGTGGCGCCAGGAACGGCTGCATCACGCGGTGGTCCGGGACCATGCCGCCCGCCTCGCCGCCTATGGCCCGGCCCGGGATGCGCTGGAAGCCGCCCTGGTCGAGGAGGTGGAGCGCGCCCGCGCCCAGGCCGCGACCCGCAGCGCGCCCGAGCGCCGCCGCCTGCTGGGCGATGTCGCCAGGGCGGCGTGGACGGTGGCGGAAGATGCGCTGGCCCGCTGGACAAGGATCGCCGAGGGTGTGCCGATCGAACATCGCCCCGGGCCGATTTTCCGCTATCATCGCCGCCAATTGTCCCGCCGGGCCGACATCCAGAACGGATAAGCCGCCGAAATGCCTTTGCCCATCCAGATCCTGCTGATCCTGTCCTATCTCCTCGTCGCGGCTGCCGGCGGTTTCGCCGCCCAGGATCTCTGGCCCGCGGTCGACGGCACGGTGATCGCCGTCGCCCTGTTCTTCGCCGCCCTGCAGGGCCATGTCCTGTTCCTGCGCGCCGGCGACCGGGCCGAACTGCTGACCGAGATCGACCTGCTGCGCCGCAGCCATGCCGAGACCCTGCGCGAACTGGCCGAACTGAAGCTGGGCCTGGCACGGCGCGCCGCCCGCGACGAACAGACTTCCCGCCTTGCCGAATAGCCCGCCGAATAGGTTGCCATGACGTCCCTGTTGCTTTCGAATGCCGCGCCCCTGCTGGCCCCCGCGCGGGGCGCCATCGTCGATCTCTGGGGCGTCGTCCACAACGGTGTCGCCGCCTTTCCCGACAGCCTGGAGGCGCTGGCCCGCTTTCGCCGCGGGCGGACGGCAAGGGTCGTGCTGGTCTCCAACGCGCCCCGGCCGCAGCATGTCGTGCACGAGCAGCTCGACCGCCTGGGCGTTCCGCGCGATCTCTACGACGCGGTGGTGACCTCGGGCGATGCGACCCGGGAAGCGCTGAAGGGCCGGCCGGGGGCGCGCGTCCGCCACATCGGCCCGGCCCGCGACCTGTCCCTGTTCGAGGGCCTGGACCTGACCCTCGTGCCCGGCGTGGCCGAGGCGGATCTCGTGGTCTGCACCGGCCTCGCCGACGACGAGACCGAAACCGCCGAGGATTACCGCGCCGAGCTTCAAGCAGCGAAGGACCGCGGCCTGCTGCTGGTCTGCGCCAATCCCGACCGGATCGTGGTGCGCGGCACCAGGACCATTCCCTGTTCCGGCGCGCTGGCCTGGCTGTACCATGATCTCGGCGGCGCGGTCGAATGGCACGGCAAGCCCCATGCCTCGGTCTATGCGCGGGCGCTGGCCCTGCTCGACACGGCGCCGGCGGAAACCATCGCCATCGGCGACGGCATCGAGACCGATATCCCGGGCGCCAATGCCCAGGGCATCCCGGCCCTGCTGGTCACCGGCGGCGTCCATGCGCCGCTCTGGGGCGATCCGCCGGACGAGGCCCGACTCAGGGCGGCGCTCGCCGATCACGGCCTTACGGTGGCGGGGGCGATCGACCGGCTGCGCTGGTAGCGGGCTTGCCCAGGCGCAGCATCACCACCCGATAGGCGGCGTTCAGCAAGGGATTGAAGCGCGCGAACCAGCCGAGCGGCCCGGCCAGCAGATCGAGCTGGCGGGCAAGGGGCACGTCGCGCAGCACGCGGAAGCCCCGGCCCCAGGCGGTGCAGCTTTTCGGCCGGTCCAGGCCCCAGGTGAAGCGCGATCCGGTCACGACGATCGAGGGGTAGAAGGCCCAGCCCCGGGCCAGCCACCTGGCCATGGCATCGAAGATGAAGGTCGCCCCCGGAAAGCGCGCGGCGATCCGCGCGGTCAGCGCCTGCATCTTCTCGTCCGAGAGATACATCGAGACACCTTCCATCAGGAACAGCGGCACGGCGCCGGCCGGGACTTCGATCGAATCGATGAAATCCGGCGCCGCCACCGAGCCGGTGACGAAGCGCCGCCGGGGCTCGTGGCCCTCGAAGGCCAGGGCCCAGATCGGCGCGACCATGGCGAGGTCGACGTCGATCCAGGTCACCGAACCGTCGTCCAGCCGGTCGAACCTTGTGCACAGGCCGCAACCCATGTTGACGACCACCGCCCGGCCGCGATGCCGGCGCAGGTGACCGGCCACCATCTGGTCGATGATGCGCTTGCGCAGGATCAGGATCGGCCGGTCGGTCAGGCTGGGGATGAATTTCTCGAACGGCGGCTTCAGCCGGTCGACGATATCGTCGACCTTGGCGTCGCGCAGCACCGGCCGGCCGCGCCGGTTCTCGCGCCATTGGGCGTAGAGCGGAATCAGCAGGGTCTCCGAGACCCCGGTCAGATCGATGGCCAAACGCGCCTCCCCGGATACTGGGGAGTCAGTCTAGGCTCAGTCGAACAGGGCGTCGATGTCCGCCTGGCTGGCCTTGGCGCCGGGGGCCAGCGTCGGCGCGGGGGCCGGCGCGGGTTCGGGCTTCGGGGCCGCGGCTTCGCCCAGCAATTTGTCGACCTCGTCCTGGGCGATGCCCTCGCCCTCGAGGGCGGGGCCGTTCAGGAGGGCGGCATCGCCCTTCCGGGTCTCTTCCGCCGGCACATCGGCCAGTTCGGCGCCGAGCGCATCCTTGAGGCGGCTCACCCGCTCCTCGATATAGGTCAGGGTCTCGACCACCTTGGAGATGCGCTGGCCGGTGATGTCCTGGAAGGAGCAGGCTTCGAAGATTTCCATGCAGCGGTCGGAGACGAGCGCGCCATAGGCGCCGCCCGCGGGATCGGCGGCCATGATGGCCTCGGCCGCGGCCATGATCTTGTTCGTCGCCTCTTCCGTCGAGCGGACGATGGCTTCGAGTTCGCGGCCGGCCCGGGGCAGGCGGTCGCGTTGCAGGTCGCCCGGGCGGAGCGAGGCGATCTCGCCCTTCGCCTTGGCGATATAGTCCGACAATTCCCGGAACTCGCGGTAGATCGAGGTATCGATCGAGCGGAAATAGGCCTGCATGGTCGCGATCAGCACTTCCGTGACCGAGGCGACCTCGACCAGGCTGGGGTCCTGGCCCCGCCTTCTGAGGTGATCGACCAGCGAGCCGACCTGCGCCGACAGATTGTCCCCGAGCATCGCGGATCCCTCAGAAATCGCCGAGCACGGCGCGCATCTTGGACTTCAGGGTTTCGGCGTTGAACGGCTTCACGATGTAGTTGTTCACGCCCGCCTGCTTGGCCGCGATGACGTTTTCCGTCTTCGATTCGGCCGTGATCATGATGAAGGGGGTCTTCTTCAGGCCCTCGTCGGCGCGGACCTGCTTCAGCAGTTCGTAGCCGGTCATCGGTTCCATGTTCCAGTCCGAGATGACCAGGCCATAGGGTTTCGCCTTCAGGCGGCCCAGCGCCTGCTGGCCGTCCGTCGCCTCGTCCACATTGTCGAAGCCGAGCTGCTTCAGCAGGTTGCGGATGATGCGCAGCATCGTCTTGTAGTCGTCGACGATCAGGATGGGCATTTGCAGATCGACTGCCATGGAATCATGCCTCGTGACTTTTGCATTGCGTCTTCACCGCTCGTGTTCCACGCGTACCGTCCGGAACCGGCGGGGCGCGACCGTCATCGTCGCCGCGCCACGATCCTCGCGGATTTCGGCTAAGAAACGGTAAACCGGGTTGCGGCCGCAGCGCCTCACTTGCACCGGCCGGGCCGCCCCTTTAAGGTCCCGGCCTCGACCCCCGGCTGCGGGGGCGGGAAAGAACATGGATCTCGATCAGAACGGGAATGGCAGATGTCGCAGGTCGGCCTTTATTTTGAAGATCTTTCGATCGGTCAGAGCGCAACCTTCGGGAAGACCGTTTCCGAGGCCGACATCCTGATGTTCGCCGGCGTTTCCGGCGACACCAACCCGGTCCATCTCGACGCCGAATATGCCGCGAACACCCCCTTCAAGGAGCGGATCGCCCACGGCATGCTCTCCGCCGGCCTGATCTCGGCCGTGCTCGGCACCCGGCTGCCGGGGCCGGGCGCCGTCTATGTCGGCCAGACCCTGAAGTTCCGCGCGCCGGTGAAGATCGGCGACACCGTGACCGCCCGGGCCGAAGTGATCGAACTCGAACCCTCGAAGCGCCGCGTCGTGCTGCGCACCCAGTGCCTGATCAAGGGCAAGGTCGTCGTCGACGGCGAAGCGACCGTCATGGTCCCCGGCCGCCCGGTCGCCGTCTGAACTCAGGTCCGCCATGCTCGTCGTCGATCGCCTTGACCATGTCCCGCCGCCGGCGCAGGGCGCGGTGCTGGCGATCGGCAATTTCGACGGCGTCCACCGCGGCCACCACACGCTGCTCGGCACCGCGGCGCGAATCGCGGGGCCCATGGGCGCCCCCGCCGGGGTGCTGACCTTCGAGCCGCACCCGCGCCTGCTGTTCAGGCCGGATACGCCGCCCTTCCGCCTGACCCCGCCCGCCGACAAGCTGCGCCTGCTCGCCGCGGCCGGGGCCGAGGTGACGGCGGTCCTGCCCTTCACCGCCACGCTGGCCGCCATGCCGGCGGCGGATTTCGTCCTCGATATCCTGGTCGGGCGGCTGCGCGTGGTCCATATCGTCATCGGCTTCGATTTCTGTTTCGGCCAGGGCCGGGGCGGCGATGTCGCCGTGCTGCACCACATGGGCGAGATGGAGGGCTTCGGCGTCACCGTGCTCGATCCGGTCGGCGACAGCGACTGCCGCCCGGGCGAAGGCTTTTCCTCGAGCGCGATCCGCAAGGCCCTGCAAGCGGGCGACATCGCCACCGCCACCGGCCAATTGGGACGGCCCTGGTCGGTCACCGGCATCGTCGCCCGGGGCGACCAGCGCGGCCGCACCATCGGCTTTCCGACCGCCAATCTCCCGCTCGGCGATTACCTGCGCCCGGCGTTCGGGGTCTATGCGGTCGAGGTCGGGCTCGACGACGGCCGCACCGTGCCCGGCGTCGCCAACATCGGCCGGCGCCCCACCTTCGGCAAATTGGACGAAAACCTCGAAGTCCATCTCTTCGATTTCGCCGAAGATCTCTATGGCCGCAGCATCGAGGTCCGCCTCCTCGCCTTCATCCGGGCCGAGCGGAAATTCTCCGGGCTCGACGAACTGAAGGCCCAGATCGCCGCCGACAGCGCGGAAGCCCGGCGAATTACCGCCGCGTCGGCCTGAACCGCCGGCGCGACCCCCAGGGGACCGCGGCTGGACGGTTCGTGGCCCGCCTGTTAAAACCACCCGTCAAAATCGGGGCCCCCGCCGGCTCCGCCACTCGTTCGAACTGGCACCCTCACATGACGACCGACTACAAGGCGACCGTATTCCTGCCGACCACCGACTTCGACATGAAGGCCGGCCTCGTCAAGAAGGAACCGGCGCTGCTTGAGCGCTGGGACCGCCTGGACCTCTATGGCCTGTTGCGCAAGGCCCGCAAGGGCCGCGAGAAATTCGTCCTGCACGACGGCCCGCCCTATGCCAACGGCAACATCCACATCGGCACGGCGCTGAACAAGATCCTGAAGGACGTGATCAACCGCAGCCAGTCCATGCTGGGCAAGGATGCGCCCTATGTCCCCGGCTGGGACTGCCACGGCCTGCCCATCGAATGGAAGATCGAGGAGAAGTACCGCGCCGCCGGCAAGAGCAAGGACGCGGTCCCGGTCTCCGAATTCCGCCAGGAATGCCGCGCCTTCGCCGACCATTGGATCGGCGTGCAGAAGGCGGAGTTCCGCCGCCTCGGCGTCGAGGGCGACTGGGACGATCCCTATCTGACCATGTCCTTCCCGGCCGAGGCCAGGATCGTCGAGGAATGCCTGAAGTTCCTGATGAACGGCGGGCTCTATCGCGGTGCCAAGCCGGTCATGTGGTCGGTGGTCGAGGAAACCGCCCTGGCCGAGGCCGAGGTCGAGTATCACGACCACACCTCGACCACGATCCATGTCCGCTTCCCCGTCGTCTCGGGGCCCGAGGTCGTCCGGGGCGCCTCGATCGTCATCTGGACCACCACCCCCTGGACCATCCCGGCCAACCGCGGCATCGCCTGCGCCGCCGACGCCGACTATGTCCGCGTCAAGGTGACCGAGGTCGCCGAGGGCAGCCGCGCCCAGGTCGGCGAGGCGATCGTGGTCGCCGGTCCCCTGCTGCCCGAAGTGGCGAAAGCCGCCGGCATCGCCGCTTACGAGATCGAGGCCGGCTTTCCGGGCAGCGACATCGCCTTCGCCACCGTCTGCGCCCATCCTTTCCGCGGCCAGGGCTATGACTTCGACGTGCCGGTGCTGGCCGGCGATTTCGTCACCATGGATACCGGTACCGGCTTCGTCCATATCGCGCCCAGCCACGGCGCGGACGACTTCGAACTGGGCCGCCGGCATGGCCTGCCGGTGCCCGAGCTGATCGGCCCGAACGGCGCCTATCTCGACGACGTGCCGCTCTTCGCCGGCAAGAAGGTGCTGTGGCCGAACGGCAAGGAAGGCAATGCCAATTCGAGCGTGCTCGAAGCGCTGGCGGCGGCCGGCGGCCTGCTCGGCCAGGGCCGGCTCGTCCATTCCTACCCGCATTCCTGGCGTTCCAAGGCGCCGCTGATCTTCCGCGCGACGCCGCAATGGTTCATCTCGATGGAGACGAACGACCTGCGCGCCAAGGCGCTGACCGCGATCGACGAGGTGCGCTGGGTGCCCGGCGTCGGCCGCAACCGCATCCATGCGATGATCGCCAGCCGCCCGGACTGGGTGATCTCGCGCCAGCGCGCCTGGGGCGTGCCCATCACCCTGTTCGTCGACCGGAAGACCAACGAGCCGCTGCGCGATGCGGCGGTGAACGCCCGCATCGTCGCGGCGGTGCAGGCCGAGGGGGCGGACGCCTGGTTCACCTCCCCGCCCGAGCGCTTCCTCGGCGCCGGCTACGATCCCGCCCAGTATGAACAGGTGATGGATATCCTGGACGTCTGGTTCGATTCAGGTTCCACCCATGCCTTCGTCCTCGAGGAGCGGGAAGAACTGAAGTGGCCGGCGTCGCTGTACCTCGAAGGTTCGGACCAGCATCGCGGCTGGTTCCATTCGTCGCTGCTCGAAGCCTGCGGCACGCGCGGCCGGGCGCCCTATGAAGGCGTCGTCACCCATGGCTTCGTCGTCGACGGCCAGGGCCGCAAGATGTCGAAATCGCTGGGCAATACGATCGCGCCGCAGAATGTCATCGACCAGAACGGCGCCGATATCCTGCGCCTCTGGGTCGCGACCTCGGACTTCTCCGAAGACCTGAAGATCGACAACGACATCCTGAAGGCCAAGGCCGAGATCTACCGCAAGCTGCGCAACACGCTGCGCTGGATCATGGGCAGCCTCGCCGGCTTTAGCGACGCCGAGCGCCTGGCGCCGGCGGAAATGCCGGAACTGGAGCGCTGGGTGCTGCACCGCCTGGCCGAACTGGACAAGGCGGTCAGGGCCGGCTACGGCGACTATGAATTCCATCGGGCCTTCATGGCCCTGACGGATTTCTGCATCACCGATCTTTCCGCCTTCTATTTCGACGTCCGCAAGGATGCGATCTATTGCGACGGGCCGGCCTCCATCCGCCGCCGCGCCGCGCGCAGCGTGCTCGACATCCTGTTCGGGTGCCTGACCAAATGGGCGGCGCCCGTGCTCTGCTTCACCATGGAAGAAGCCTGGCTGACCCGCGTGCCCAGCGAGACCGACAGCATCCACCTGCAGGAATTCCCGGCCATCCCGGCCGACTGGCACAACCCCGGCCTCGCGGCCAAGTGGGACCGGCTGCGCGACCTGCGCCGCGTCGTCACCGGGGCGCTGGAAATCGAGCGGCGCGAGAAGCGGATCGGGTCGAGCCTGCAGGCAAAGCCCGTGGTCCATGTCGCCGATGCGGACTTGTTCGCACTTGCACAAACCGCCGATCTCAGCGAGCTTGCGATCACGTCCGGCCTCGATCTGGTCGAAGGCGCGGGCCCGGCCGATGCCTTCCGCCTCGAGGACGTGTCGGGCGTCGCCGTCTCCCCCGCCCCGGCCACGGGCGGGAAATGCGTGCGCTGCTGGATGGTCCTGCCCGAGGTCGGCGCCCATGCCGATCATCCGGGCCTTTGTCACCGCTGCTACGAGGTCGTTGCCCATGGCTGAACGGTCGGCACCACGCTATCGCACCTTCGGGCTGGCGCTGCTGGTGCTGACCCTCGTTCTCGACCGGATCACGAAGGAATGGCTGCTCGGGCTGCTGGACGGCCAGGACCCGATCACGGTGACCGGCTTCCTCGATCTGGTCATGGTCTGGAACCGGGGGGTCAGTTTCGGCCTGTTCCAGCAGGGCGACGATGCCGGACGATACCTTCTGACCGGTTTCGCCGTCATCGTGGCTTTGGTATTGATCGTGTGGATGTGGCGTTCGTCGACCCGTATTGCGGTCACGGGACTTGCCCTTGTCGCCGGCGGGGCGCTGGGCAATGCTTATGATCGCGTGGTTTACGGTGCCGTTGCCGACTTTTTCGACTTTCATTTCTCGGGTTATCATTTCTGGGCGTTCAACATCGCGGATTCGGCGATCACCATCGGGGTGGGTTTCCTGCTGTTGGATGCTTTCCGCGCCCCGGCCGCAGCGGCCGGACGCTAGAGGAGCAGTGAAGATGAGTGTCATCCGATCCGGTTTCCGCCACCTCGGGCTGGTCGTCGCCCTCAGCGGCGGCGCGATCCTGATCAGCGCCTGCGACGGGGGCGGCGACATCCGCTCGCAGCTCGGCGTCAGCCGGCGCAGCCCGGACGAATTCTCCGTCGTCACCAATGCGCCGCTCGCCCTGCCGCCGGACTTCAGCCTGCGGCCGCCGCAGCCGGGCGCCCCGCCGACCCAGGGCGCGCGGCCCGAAACCTCGGCCTCGACGGCGGTCTTCGGCGCCACCCTGCCGGGCGGCCCCGCCGCCGGCACGCCGGTCGGCGTCGCCGCCGCCCAGCCGCCCAGCGCCCTCGAACAGCAGTTCCTGTCGCGCGCCGGCGCCACTAGTGCCGATCCGGCAATCCGCGCGACGCTGAACCAGGAAAGCGGCGCGCTGGTCGAAAAAAGCCGGAACTTCGCGCGCGAAGTGCTGGGCATCGCCAATATCGACCCGACCGATATCGTCGTGAACGCCCCGGAGGAGGCCCGCCGCCTGCGGCAGAACGCCGCAAGCGGCCTGCCGGCCAGCACCGGCGACACGCCGCAGATCAGGCGCGGGAACCCGGGGCTGCTTGAAGGTGTTTTCTGACCGTGTGCACCTTGCACTCGTCAACCTTCGGGCCGCAGCATGGCTATCGCCGATCTATTCCCTTCGACCAGGACTTCTCGCCGCCTGGGGGGAGCCCTTCCCCTCAGGACGGGACTCCGCCTTCGCTCCGTGCATGACGGGAACTTGAGACAAGCGATGCATGCGCCCGTGGACCACCCCGCACAGACCATTTTCGAGCAATCGATCACCGATTGCGCCAACGGCCGGCTGACTCATGCCGCGATCCGCGGCCGCCTGACCGAGACCGCAGGGGTTCTGTCGCGCCTCGCCAGCCAGGCGGAAGCAAAGACCCTGCCCCATTTCACCATTCCCTACCGCACCGACGATCTCGACGAGCAGGCGGCCGTCGCCGAACGGATCGTGGCCGAGTGCAGCCAGGTCGTGGTGCTCGGCACCGGCGGCTCGTCCCTGGGCCCGCAAGCCATCGCGCAACTGGTCCAGACCCCCTTCGGCGGCCCGGCGGACCGGCCCCGCGTCGGCTTCCTTGACAATCTCGACCCGATCGGGCTGGCTGCGGCCCTGGCCACCTGCGACCTTGCCAATACCCATTTCCTGGTCGCGTCCAAGTCGGGCAGCACGGCGGAAACCATCGCCCAGCTGCTGATCGTCATCGACGCGCTGGAACAGGCCGGTTACCGGACCGACGCGATCGGCCGCCATTTCACCGTGGTGACCGAACCGCGCGACAACCTGCTGCGCAACCTGGCCCGGCGGTTCGGCGCGCGGGTGCTGGATCACGATCCCGATCTCGGCGGGCGCTATGCCGTGCTTTCGGTGATCGGCACCCTGCCGGCGCTGATCCTCGGCCTCGATGCCGCCGCCTTGCGCCGGGGCGCCGCCCGCACCCTCGAGCAGAATCTGCATGCCATCGACCCGTCGCTGGCGCCCGCCGCCGTCGGCGCGGCCGTCTCGATCGCCGCCGACGACTGCGGCCTGCCGCAGACCGTGATGTTCGGCTATGGCGACCGGCTGGAGCGGCTGGCCGCCTGGTGGCGCCAGCTGTGGGCGGAATCGCTCGGCAAGCACGGCAAGGGCACGACCCCGATCACCGCCGTCGGCCCGGTCGACCAGCACAGCCAGTTGCAGCTCTATCTCGACGGGCCGGACGACAAGCTGTTCACCGTGGTCGACCTTGCCACCAAGGGCCAGGGCCCGGTCATTCGGACCGATCTGGCCGACGACCCGAGCCTCGCCTTCCTCGCCGGCCGCCAGATCGGCGACATCGTCGCCGCCCAGGCCCGTTCGACCGGGGATACGCTGGTGAAGTTCAGCCGCCCGGTTCGCCGCCTGACCATTCCCCGCTACGACGAGGAAGCGCTGGGCAGCCTGTTCATGCATTTCACGCTGGAAACCCTGATCGCCGCCGGCCTGATCGGCGTCGATCCCTTCGACCAGCCCGCGGTCGAGGACGGCAAGATCCTGACCCGCCAGTATCTGCTGGCCGACAAACGCTGAATGCGGCCCGGATGCGCATGGGGCATGATGCCCCCATGCGCATCCGCCTTCTTTCCGAGTCGACCGTCAACCGCATCGCCGCCGGCGAAGTCGTCGAACGCCCGGCCAGCGCGGTCAAGGAACTGGTCGAAAACGCCATCGACGCCGGCGCCAGCCGGATCGACGTGGTGGTCGAGGGCGGCGGCCGCGCCCTGATCCGCGTCGCCGACGACGGTTTCGGCATGAGTGCCGGCGAACTGGCCCTCGCCATCGAGCGCCATGCCACCTCGAAACTGCCGGACGACGATCTCGACGCCATCAGCAGCTTCGGTTTCCGCGGCGAAGCCCTGCCCTCGATCGGCGCGGTCGCCCGCCTCGACATCGCCAGCCGCGCCCGCGGCGCGGCCGAGGGCTGGATGATCCGGGTCGAGGGCGGCCTGAAGCACCCGCTCGAACCGGCCGCCATCGCCGCCGGCACCAGGGTCGAGGTCCATGATCTGTTCTATGCCACGCCGGCCCGCCTGAAATTCCTGAAATCGGAACAGGCCGAATACCAGGCGATCGCCGATGTCATGCGCCGGCTGGCCCTGGCCCATCCGGCCATCGGCTTCTCTCTGGCCGACGGCGCCAGGGTCGCGCTGCGCTTCCCGCCCGAAACCACGCTGGATCCCCTCGATGCCCGGCGCAACCGCATCGCCGCCGTGATCGGCCGCGATTTCGCCGACAATGCCCTGGCGATCGCGGCGGAACGCGAAGGGGTGCGGCTGGAGGGCTTCGCCAGCCTGCCGACCTATGCGCGGGCCACCGCCGCCCATCAATATCTCTTCGTCAACGGCCGGCCGGTGAAGGACAAGCTGCTGACCGGGGCCGTGCGCGGCGCCTATGCCGATTTCCTGGCCCGCGACCGCCATCCCGCCATCGCCCTCTACCTCACCATCGACGGGCGGCAGGTCGATGTGAACGTCCACCCGGCCAAGGCCGAGGTCCGCTTCCGCGATCCCGGCCTCGTCCGCGGGCTGATCGTCGGCGCGCTGCGCCATGCGCTCGGCGAAGCCGGGCACCGCGCCTCGACCACGGTGGCGGGCGCGGCGCTGGGCAGTTTCCGGCCGGCCGAACTGCCGTCCCTGCCCGCCCGCAGCCCGGGCTTCGCCTTCGCCGCCCCGCCCCGCCCGAATCTGGCCGAGCGCAGCGCCGCCTATGCCTTCCAGGCCCCGCCCGATGCAACGCCCGGCGTTGCCGCCATGCCGTCCCCCCAGGCCCCGGCCGCCGCCGCGGACGAGGGGCTGGATCGCCCGCTGGGCGTGCCGCGCGGACAATTGCACCTGACCTATATCGTCGCCGAGACACGGAACGGCCTGGTCCTGGTCGACCAGCATGCGGCGCACGAGCGCCTGGTCTACGAGCGGATGAAGAAGGCGATCGAAAGCGAGGGCGGCGTCAAGCGTCAGGCCCTGCTGATCCCCGAGGTGGTCGACCTCGACGGCGACGGCGCCGCCCGCATCGCCGCCAAGGCCGACGATCTGGCCGAACTCGGCCTCGTGGTCGAGGCTTTCGGCCATGGCGCCGTGGTGGTGCGCGAGGTGCCGGCCCTGCTGGGCAGGGCCGATGTCCCCGGCCTCGTCCGCGATCTGGCCGACGAGATCGCCGAACTCGGCGACGGTTTCGCACTGCGCGAGAAACTGGCGGAAGTCTGCGGCACCCTCGCCTGCCATTCGGCGGTCAGGGCCGGGCGGCGCCTGACCTACCCGGAGATGGATGCCCTGCTGCGCGAGATGGAGGCGACCCCCCATTCCGGCCAGTGCAACCACGGCCGTCCCACCTATGTCGAACTGAAACTGCCCGACATCGAACGCCTGTTCGGTCGGCGCTGAGAGGCTGTTTGGAAACCCCGGACGGGTCGATCCGGCGGATTTCCAAACAGCCTCTGAGCGTCAATCCCGGCCGAGGACGGTGATCGCGCCCTTGCCGTAGCGCCGCCGGTCCTCGACGGTGAAACCCGCCGGCCAGGCAGGCTCTTCGCGATGTTCGTGCTCGGCGACGACGAGGGCGGCGGGCGCCAGCCAGCCGGCGGCATCGAGCGCCGCCAGCGCCGCCTCGTTCAGCCCCTTGCCGTAGGGCGGATCCAGGAACACGAGGTCGGCGGCAAAACCCGGGGGCGGCGCGCCTGGCCTTATGGCGTCGCGGCCGACCAGCTTGCACTCAGCCTCGCCCCGCACGCGCTTGATGTTCTCGGCGATCAGGCGCTGGGCAGGCACTTCCTTCTCGATCAGGACCACGCGGGCGGCACCGCGGGAAAAGGCTTCGAGCCCCATGGCCCCCGTGCCGGCGAAGACGTCGAGCACCACCGCCGCCTGCGGCAGGCCCCGGTTGGCCAGGATATTGAACACCGATTCGCGCAGCCGGTCGGCCGAGGGCCGCGTCGCCCGGTCGTCCGGCGTCAGCAGGATACGGCCCTTGTTACGGCCGGCGACGATGCGCATGCCGCCCCCCCTTGTCGCCCGGCGCCGAACGCTCCTGACGCCCGCCTTCGGGGCGCGAGCGGGGCCCCCGCGGCCCCTTGGGCGGCGGACCGTCGCGGCCGGGCCCCTCCTTGGCCGCGGGACCGCGGCCCTGCCCGGTCTTCACGGCCGGCGCACGGCCCTGTCCGTCTCTTGCCGCGGGGCCCCGGCCGGCCCCCTCCTTCGCCGCGGGGCTGCGGCCCCGTCCAATCTTCTCGGCCGGCGCGCCGCCTTGTTCGTCCCTTGCCGCGGGGCCCCGGCCGGGCCCCTCCTTCGCCGCGGGGCTGCGGCCCCGTCCAATCTTCTCGGCGGGCGCGCGGCCTTGTCCGTCTCTTGCCGCGGGGCCCCGGCCGGGCCCCTCTTTCGCCACCGGTGTGCGACCCGCGCGGACTGGTGCCGGCTTGCCCCGCGGGGGCCTGTCCTCTTCGTCGGCGGCGGGTTTCTGCCGCGGGACGATCGGTTTCGCCGGCTTCGGCGCCGGCTTTTCGTATCGGACCTCGTCGCCCTTCAGCAATTTCTCGACGATGGCGGGGCCGATCGGCATGACTTCGCCGAGCGGCAGGCGGTCGAGGTCGAAGGGCCCGTAGGAGACCCGCTGCAAGCGATTGACCGAAAGCCCGAGGTGTTCCATCACCCGGCGGATTTCCCGGTTCTTGCCCTCGGTCAGGGAGACATAGAGCCAGGCGTTCAAGCCGCCGATCCGGTCGATCTCCACCTCGATGGAACCATAGCGGACACCGTCGATGGTGACGCCCTGTTTGAGCGCCTCCAGCCGGCCGACATCGATCCCGCCGGCGACGCGCACCTTATAGCGGCGCACCCAGGCGTTCCGCGGCAGTTCGAGCTGGCGGGCCAGGGCGCCGTCGTTGGTGACCAGCAGCAGCCCTTCGGAATTGAGGTCGAGGCGGCCGATGGAAACCACCCGGGGCAGGCCCGCGACCTTCAGCAGGTCGAAGATGGTCGGGCGGCCCTGGTCGTCCTTGTGGCTGACGACGAGGCCGCGCGGCTTGTTGAAGCGCCACAGCCTGGTCTTCGGCGGCGAGCCGACCACCCGGCCCTCGACCTCGATGCGCTCGGCCCCGGTCACCTTGAAGGCGGGCGTGGCCAGCACGGTGCCGTCGACCGTGACCTTGCCCTCCTCGATCAGGCGCTCGGCGTCGCGGCGCGAGCAGACCCCGGCGCGGGCGAGATATTTGGCGATTCGCTCCGCCTCCGGCGCGGCGGGCGCGGGCGGGGCGGCGGGCTTGGCCTTCGAGGGGCGGGATTTCTCGTTTGTCGACATGGGCGGATCATAGTCGTGTAATTTCCCAATGCCATGACCAAGACGCCGATGGACCACGCCCTGATCGAAGCCGAGGCCGCCGCCGCCCGCGGCGAAGTGCCGGTCGGCGCCGTCATCGTCGATCCGGCGACACGGGCGATCGTCGCCGCCGCCGGCAACCGCACCCGCGAATTGAACGATCCCACCGCCCATGCCGAGGTGCTGGCCATCCGCGCCGCCTGCGCCCGCCTGGGCCAGGAGCGCCTGACCGGCCTCGATCTCTATGTGACGCTGGAGCCCTGCGCCATGTGCGCCGGCGCCATTTCCTTCGCCCGGATCCGCCGGCTCTATTTCGGCGCCGACGATCCGAAGGGCGGCGCGGTCAGCCACGGCCCGCGCTTCTACGGCCAGCCCACCTGCCACCACGCGCCGGAGGTCTACGACGGCATCGGCGGCGACGATGCGGCCCGGCTGCTGCGGGAATTTTTCGCCGGGCGGCGTTAGAGTTCGTCAGCGGCCGTTCGTCTTTTTCGATTTTGGCTGATTCAGCCAGAATCGGACAGACTTAGGGCGTGGTCTTGCCCTCGGTTTTCGGGGCGGCGGGGGCCGCTGGGGCCGCGCCCCTGCCCAAGGTCCCCGGATCGATCGACGTTCCGGCCGGCACGGTCGTCGGACGCAAGGCGACCGGCGGCGGCACATTCGCCGGCGGCGGGTCCAGAGGACCGGCCCCGGCGCATTTATCCAGGCTTTCCTTCACATCGCGGAAACGCGCTTCGCTATGGAAGGCGACAGGGCCGAACCACAGGCGAACCTGGACCAGATTTTCGCCCACGTCGCGGAGGCCGGCCATGAAGAATGTGTTTCGGTTCAGGTCGTCATCGAAGGTGTCCCGCATCGCCCGGTCGATCGCCTGGCCGACGATGAAACCCATCACCCCCGCCCCGGCCGCCCCCGCGCCCGGCTGGGCGGCCTCGTTCCGGTAGCAGCGGACGGTGTAGGTCTTGCCATCCTCCTCGAGGCCGAGGGCAAGGGCGAAGATGCCGCAGCGATCCGCCACGCGGCCGGCGCGATAAAGGCAGCGGGCCAGGGGCTCCGCCCCGGCCTTGTAATAGAAGGCATTGT